>NZ_JADPJF010000088.1:171585-173031 GCF_023073295.1 Bradyrhizobium sp. 23
ATCGTCATCGAGGCGTGATCGATCTCCTCGATCCCGCTCATGCGCTCGAGCGAGATCGCGACCCAGCCTGCTTCAGGCGATGCGCCGCGGCACAGCCCAGTCAATCCGCCCTGCGGCACGAACGGCAGATGCGCCTGCCGGCAGGTCAGAATCGCGTCGGCCACGCCTTGCGCATCGACCGGGCGGATCACCGCGAGCGGCGTTTGCGGCAGGCTCGCGCTCCAGTCGTTGCAATTGCGCGCGGGCACGTCCGGGCCAACGAGCACGGCGGCCGCGCCGAGGCTGTCGCGCAAGGCGCCGAGCAACTGGGTGGGCCGCTCGACCGGGGTCACCATGTCCATGCGAGACCTCCTCGGAATCTGGCTGCGTGTTATGCGCGCCATGACGGCGGAAAGGATTTGCGCCTTTGTTGTATGTAAGGTACAAGCCCGAAAGTAAAGCAAAAACAAGGCTTGCCAAGCTCTGGTTTGATCGTCCGAGACCAGACGCCTGGTCCGAAGCCACAGCAACGGATGGTGTGTGATGACGGAGGCAATTCGCGGGTTCTGGGTGGCTTCGGCGACGCCGCTGGCGACGGACGGCAGCGTGGACTCCGCCAAGCTCGCCGCCCACGGCAAGCAACTCTTCGGTAAGGGCATCGACGGTGTCGTGCTGTTCGGCACCACCGGCGAGGGCACCTCGTTCAATGTCGCCGAACGCGTCGCGACCATCGAAGCCGTGCTCAAGGCCGGCGTTGCGCCGGACCGAATTGGAATCGGCGGCGGCTTCCCCGCGATCGGCGACAGCATCGCATTGACGCGTGCCGTGCTCGGTCTCGGCCTGCGTCACGTGCTGTATCTGCCGCCTTACTTCGACCGAAGCGTCAGCCCTGAAGGCATCGAGGATGCCTTTGCGGCGATCCTCGACGGCGTCGCCGACGATCGCCTGCGTGCCTACCTCTATCATATCCCGCAGATCTCGGGTGTCGCGATCCCGACCGGCGTCGCCGCGAATTTGCGCAAGCGCTACGGCAAGGTCGTTGCGGGCCTGAAAGACTCTAGCGGCGACTTCAAGCAGTTCCAGGCGTTCCGTGCCGCCGCTCCCGAGCTCGCCATCACCGTCGGCAACGAGGTTGACATCACCCGCGCGATCGCCGCCGGCGGTGCCGGCACCATCTGCGGCATGGCCAACATCGCGCCGGAGCTGGTCAAGGCAATGATCGACGGCAAGGATGTCGAAGCACGCATGCAGGCTGCCGTGGACATCGTGGTGAAATCACCATCCTTCCTCACGACGCTGAAAGCCATCCTCGCGGCACAGACGGGCGACGCGAGCTGGCTACGCGTGCGGCCGCCGCTCCGGGCCTTGTCCGACGGCACCGCGCTCAAGCGCAAGCTCGACGAGCTGATGGCTCCCGCGATCGCGTGAGATCGCGGGAAGCCGCGACACGTTGCCGCGAATTCGCGC
>NZ_JADPJF010000088.1:173107-179182 GCF_023073295.1 Bradyrhizobium sp. 23
GCGTGTCGCGGTCGCTGCGCAATCCATCGAGGATTGTCGAATAGCGATCAAAGCCTAGAACCACTCAACACTAGAGCGATTCAAGGCCGCTTGCGGTTCTCTTCACGAACAACGGCTGTTAGACGCGCCAGCTTCTGCGTCTGACTTGGAAGTGAATCGAAAGTGCGTGCTCATCTGGATGGCCAGCGCGTCAGCGGCCGTCGAACTCCTGCCGGCACGAGCTGCGCAGTCCTCCTCATTGGAGCAGCCGTTCTGCTCGGCGCACCTTCCTTCAGCGCGACGACCGCCCAAGCGCAATCGGCTCTGCCGCCGGTGACGGTCGAGGCGCCGGCACCGCGGCCGAAAGCGGCGCGTGCATCGGACCAGTCCCCACGCCGCGCTCAGACCGCCGCGCGCCAGCGCAATCGCAATCCCGCACCCGCAGCGCCGACGCTCTCGGAGCGCGCGGCCGCGGAAGCCGCCGCGCAACAGGCCGCCAAGCTCGGCTACCGCGCGATGCCGAGCGCGACCACGCTGCGCAGCGGCGCTTCGCCGCTCGATACGTCGCAGGCCGTCAACGTGGTGCCCGAGCAGGTGCTGAAGGACCAGCTCCCGCGAAACATCGACGACGCGCTGATCAACGTCAGCGGCATCACCCAGACCAACACGCTCGCCGGCAGCCAGGACGCGGTCATCCGCCGCGGCTTCGGCGACAACCGCGACGGCTCGATCATGCGCAACGGCATGCCGCTGGTGCAGGGGCGCAGCTTCAATCCCGCAGTCGAAAGCGTCGAGGTGCTGAAGGGGCCGGCCTCGCTGCTCTACGGCATCATGGATCCCGGCGGCATCGTCAACACGATCAGCAAGCGGCCGGAGCTGTACCAGCACGGCTCGGTTACGCTGCTTGGTTCGGCCTTCAGTGCTTCCAAGACCGGCGCCGACGGCTTGCTCGACATCACCGGTCCGATCGGTGATCAAGGCCTCGCCTATCGCTTCATCGGCTACAGCGTCAGCGAGGATTACTGGCGGAATTTCGGCCGCCACCGCGAGATGCTGGTTGCGCCGTCACTGGCCTGGTATGGCCAGGACACCACGGTGCAGCTCAACTACGAGCATCGCGAGTTCATCTATCCGTTCGATCGCGGCACGGCGTTCAATCCGGTGACGAAGGCGCCGCTGGCAGTTCCCACGACGCGCCGGCTCGACGAGCCCTTCAATAACACGTGGGGCACGTCGGACCTGATCCAGGCGTCGGTCGAGCACCGTTTCAATCATGATTGGAAGCTCTACGCCGGCTACAGCTACAACACCGAGACCTTCAGCGCCAACCAGCTTCGTATCACCGGCATCAACTTCACGACAGGCGCCGAGACCCGCAGCAACGACGGCACGCAGGGTTCGCTCAGCAACGCCAGCTATGGAACGTCCTATATTTCAGGCGGCTTCTGGCTCGGCGACATGCGCAATGATGTGGTGTTCGGTGGCGACGGCCAGTATCGCACCATCTACCGGGACAATCTGATCCGGCAGATAACGCCCGCCTTCAATGTCTACAATCCCGTTTACGGCCTGATCGGGCCGGGAACGACGGTGTCCAATCCCGACAGTGCGCAGACCGACAAGCTCGGCCAGTGGTCGATGTTCGTCCAGGACACGTTGCATCTGACAGAGCGGTTCGCCTTGGTCGGCGGCGTGCGCTACATGGACTACGACCAGATCGCCGGGCGCGGGAAGCCGTTTGTCACCAACACCAATGTGTCCCAGGACAAGGTGCTTCCGCTCGGCGGCGCCATTTTCAAGCTCACCGACCAGATATCGCTCTATGCGAGCTATACTGAATCGTTGAAGCCGAATTCGACCATTGCGCCGATCGGCGTCACGATCGGCTCCAACGTCGCGCCGGAAGAAGGCGTGTCATACGAGACCGGCGTCAAGTTCGATTTGAACAAGCGCATCTCCGGCACGCTGGCGCTCTACGATCTCGACAAGAAGAACGTGCAGACGACGAAGACGAACAGCGCAGGCGTGGTAGAACTCCACACCGTGGGCCGTGCCCATTCGCGCGGTGTCGAGTTGGACGTCACCGGCAGGATCACCGATAGCTGGGCCTTGATCGGCAGTTATGGCTACACCGACGCCCGCGTGACGGCATCCGAGGACATCACGCTGCTCGGCAGGAAGTTGCAGAACGTCGCGCTGAACACGGCCTCGCTCTATCTGGTCTATGACTTCGGCACAGCCCTGCCGGGTCAGCTCCGCCTCGGCGGCGGCGCGCGTTATGTCGGTGATCGTCCCGGCGATTCGATCAACTCCTTCTTCCTGCCCTCTTATGTGGTCGCCGATATTTTCGCGACCTATGAGATGAAATACCAGAACACGCCGGTGATCTACCAGCTCAACGTCAAGAACCTGTTCGACACTGTCTACTATCCCTCCGCCGTCAATAATCTGAACGTCGCCCTCGGCGACGCGCGGCGGGTCTCGCTGTCGGCGACGGTGAAGTTTTAGCGATGGGCATGTCGCGCAGGGACGCCCTTCGGATGATCGCGCCGAGCAGGAGGGCTCGCGCCGATGCGTGAGTCCTGGCGCGCGATCAAGGCCGCTCTGCTTCATGTCCATTCCATCGCGGGCCTCGTGCTGGCGCTGCTGCTCGCCGTGATCGCACTGACCGGTGCGATCATGAGTTTTGAGGACGAGATCGTCGATCATCTCAACGCCGGCATCATGCAGGTCGCGCCGCGCCAGGCACCGGCGCTGATGCCGGACGAACTGGTTGCGCGCCTGACTGCGGCGCAGGACGTCGGCAAAATCTCCGCCGTGACGCTGGCGAGTGATCCGTCCGCCGCGGTGCATGTGCGCTTCGCCCGCGACGAACGAGGCGCGCGGCCGTCCTCGCTCTATGTCGATCCCTATGACGCGCGCGTGTTGGGCACACCGGACGGCGAAGAGTTTTTCGCGACCGTGCGCAAGCTTCATCGCTGGCTGTTGATTCCCGGCGATGCCAAGGGCTGGGGGCGCCAGATCACGGGCGTGGCCGCGCTCGGCCTGATCGTGATGCTGATCTCGGGCCTCGTGCTGCGCTGGCCGCGTCGTGCAGGCAGCGTGAAGATGTGGCTGAAGCCGAATCTCGGGCTCAGTGGCCGCGGTCTGCATCGGTCGCTGCATGCGGTGATCGGCACCTGGGTCCTGCCGGTCTATCTGGTGATGACGTTCACCGGGCTCTGGTACTCGTTCGACTGGTACAAGGATGGCGTCGTCTGGTTGCTGTCGCGCCCGCAGATCGCCGCGGCGAAGATGCAGCCCAAGATGCCCACAAAGGCGTCGCGTGCTGCCGGTGTCAGCGAGACGGCACAGCCGATCGGCTTTGATCGCGCGTGGGCCGCCTTCCTGCACGAAGAGGGCGGCCGTTTCTCCAAGGCGTTGCTGACGCTGCCCGCCGGTCCGGGCACGGTGATACGGATCCGCTCCTGGGGGAAAGACTCGACCCTCGACACCACCCGTGACGAATTCCGCGTCGATGCCATCACAGGCCAATTCGTGTCTGCGGAGCGTTATTCCGATAAGACCCTCGGCGAGAAGACCATCGCGAACGTGCTCGATATCCACCGCGGCGCATTTCTGGGCTGGCCCGGCAAGCTCGCGTTCATGCTCGCGGCTGTGCTGATGCCGCTGTTCGCGGTCACCGGCGTTTTGCTTTATTTGTCGCGTCGAAAGCTGAGGCGGCTGGCGCAGCCACGGCTCGGGCGGCTCGTTCCCGGCGAATGAACGGGCTGCCGCAAAGGCTAGCCAACACTTCTGCAATCGTTCAAAAGCCCATGGCCAATCCTCGTCAGGGTTTACGCCATGAAGATCACCACCGTCACTCCCGCCGACATCCGCCGTGCACTGCTGCTCCGCGAGGAGATCGCGTTGCTTGATCTCAGGCACGAGGCTGGTTTCGCGACGGGACATCCGCTGTTCGCCGCCAACATGGCTGCCGATCGGATTGCGATCGAAGCGGACGTCAGGCTGCCGCGCAAGAATGTGCCGATCGTGCTCTATGATGACGGCGAAGGGCTCGTCACCGCGGGTGCCGAGCGGCTGGCCGCGCTCGGCTATACCAACGTCCGCGCGCTCGATGGCGGACTGAAGGCCTGGCGCGACGCGGGCTATCAAATGTTCGAGGACGTCAACTCCTACTCCAAAGCCTTTGGCGAGCTGGTCGAGTCGCGTAGGCACACGCCCTCGTTCAGTGCCGACGAGGTGGCAAAACTCATCGCGGACAAGGCCAACATTGCCATCCTCGACGTCCGCCGCTTCGACGAATATGCTACCATGAACATTCCGGGCTCGGTCAGCGTGCCCGGCGCGGAGCTGGTGCTGCGGGCAGGACAGGCGGCACCCGATGCCGACACCACCATCATCGTCAATTGCGCCGGCCGCACCCGCTCGATCATCGGCACCCAATCGCTGATCAATGCCGGCGTGCCGAACAAGGTCCGGGCGCTGCGCAACGGCACCATCGGCTGGACGTTGGCGCGGCACACGCTCGACCATGGTGCTAACAGGCGTGGCGCGATCGGGTCGTTCGAGGGCGGCCCGGCCAATGCGCGCGACGTCGCCTATCGCGCCGGTGTCCGCCATATCGGCGCGAGCGAGATGGCTGCGCTTGTCGCGCAGACCGATCGCACGCTCTATCGCTTCGACGTGCGTGACGCCGAGGGATATGCCGCAGGCCATCTCCCGGGCTTTCGCCACTATCCCGGCGGACAGCTCGTCCAGGAAACCGACATGGCCGCACCGGTGCGCGGCGCGCGTATCGTGTTGACCGACGATAAGGGCGTCCGCGCCGACATGACGGCGTCCTGGCTCGCGCAGATGGGCTGGGAGGTCTATGTGTGGGAGGGCGGCTATGACGGCGCGCTCGAAATCGGTCCGCCGCACGTCCTGCCCAAGCCCGACCCCGCCCACCGCTACCGCCGCCCCTATGAAGGCACCGGCGTCGACGAACGCGCGATGCAGGCCTATCTCGACTGGGAATATGGCCTGGTCGAACAATTGCGTCTGGACGGGACGCACGGGTTTTACGTGATCTGACGACCGCTCCGCCATCTTCTCCCCGTATCCGAACCCTATTGTGCTGCGCATCCCCCGCGCTCTATGAGCTGCGGCGAAGCTGTGACCCACGGAGATTTCATGTCAGTCCCAGGCCGAAGCCCTGAGCGGAGCGCGAAGGCGCTGCTGCTCGAAGGCGTCAATGACAGCGCCGTGGACCTGTTCAGAACGGCGGGTTTCACCAATGTCGAGCGCCTGACCAAGGCGCTGGACGGCGAGGATTTGCGGCGGGCGCTCAAGGGCGTGTCGCTGCTCGGCATCCGCTCGCGCACCCAGATCACCGATCAGGTCCTGGAAGCGGCCGACCAGCTTCTCGCCGTCGGCTGCTTCAGCGTCGGCACCAACCAGGTCGATCTGCTGGCGGCGCGCAAGCGCGGCATTCCGGTGTTCAACGCGCCGTTCTCCAACACGCGCAGCGTCGCCGAGCTCGTGATCGGCGAGATCGTGATGCTGCTGCGGCGCATTTTCCCGCGCTCGGTGTCGGCCCATGAGGGCGGCTGGGACAAGTCGGCGACCGGCAGCCGCGAGGTGCGCGGCCGCACCCTCGGCATCATCGGCTACGGCAATATCGGCTCGCAGCTCTCGACCCTGGCCGAGGCGATCGGCATGCGCGTGATCTATTTCGACCGCACCGACAAGCTCCGCCACGGCAACACCGAGCCAGTCGAGAAGCTGGAGGAGCTGCTCGCGCAGAGCGATGTCGTCAGCCTGCACGTGCCGGAGACGCCGGAGACATCAGGGATGATCGGCGAGAAGGAGCTGCGGGCGATGAAGCCCGGCTCCCTTCTGATCAACAACAGCCGCGGCACCGTCGTCGATCTCGATGCACTGGCGGGGGCTCTGCGCGACGGCCATCTCGCGGGTGCCGCCATCGACGTGTTTCCGGTCGAGCCGTCCTCGAATTCGGACCGCTTCAACAGCCCGGTGCAGGGCCTCGGCAATGTCATCCTCACGCCGCATATCGGCGGCTCGACCGAGGAGGCGCAGGAGCGCATCGGCGGC
>NZ_JADPJF010000088.1:179261-196619 GCF_023073295.1 Bradyrhizobium sp. 23
GTGGCGCGCAAGCTGGTCGACTTTTTCATCACCGGATCGACCACGGGCGCGGTGAATTTTCCGGAAGTGCAGCTGCATCTGCGTCCCTCCGGCGCGCGCTTCAGCCACGTCCATCGCAACGTGCCCGGCATGCTGCGCCGGCTCAACGAGGTCTTCCTCCAGCGCGACATCAACATCGCTGCGCAGTATCTGGAGACCTCCGGCGACCTCGGTTACGTCGTGCTCGATGCCGACCTCGGCGGCCAGGATTCAGGCGCGCTGCTCCAGCAGATCCGCGCCCTCGACGGCACCGTCGGCGCGCGGCTGGTGTTTGAGCACTAGCACTGCATTGACGAGCGGCCGCAGGGCGCCTTGAATGCGGCCTGCTGACATAACGAACAGAAACTCAGGGGGAAACGATGGCGCAAATCCATGTGAAGCTGTGCGCATTGCTGGTGGGCGCAGCGGGCGCGCTGGGCGCGAATTCCGCTTCAGCGGTGACGCTGACTGAGGATGCGGACACTGTCTGCAAGGGCCTCGTCGGCGGCGCTGACGCCGTGAAGGTGGATTCGGCGACGTTGCTGGCGCCGTCGCAACTGGCCGTCGCCGAACGCGGCCCGACGCCGTCGGGGCGCGTCACGCCCGCCAATCCCGGCTTCTGCAAGGTGCTCGGCCACATCGATCCCACCGATCCCAAGGCGCCGCCGATCAAGTTTCAGGTCAATTTGCCCGTCGAATGGAACGGCCGTTCGCTGCAATATGGCGGCGGCGGATTCAATGGCGTGCTGATCACGGGCCTGGCGCTGCCGCCGGCCTATCCCTTCGACAAGCCGTCGCCGCTCGCGCGCGGCTTCGTCACCTACGGCACCGATTCCGGTCACGAGTCCAAGCCGGGCGAGCCGCCGCAGCTGTTCGCGCTCAACGACGAAGCCTTCGAGAATTTCGCCCATCGCGCCTACAAGAAGGTGCGCGATGCCGCCGTCGCGCTGATGCAGCGCGCTTACGGCAAGGCGCCGGAGAAAATGTACTTCATGGGGTCGTCCGAAGGCGGCCGCGAAGGCCTCACCATGGCGCAGCGCTACCCTGATGATTTCGACGGCATCTTTGCTCGCGTGCCCGTCATCAACTGGGTCGGCCTGCAGCATGCCGGCACGCGTTCGGGGCTCGTGACCATGGGTGATGGCTGGATCAATCCGGCGCAGGTGAAGCTAGTCGGCGATGCCGTGCGGGCCGCTTGCGACAAGGCCGACGGCTCCGATGACGCGCTGGTGCAAGATCCCGTTTCCTGCAAGGCGGCCTTCAAGGTGGAGACGCTGCGTTGCGCGAGCGGCAAGACGGGCGATCAGTGCCTCACCGACGCACAGATCAAGGCGATCGAGACCTTGCATGCGACCTACAAATTCCCGTTCGCGCTCGCCAATGGCCTCGACGATTATCCGGGCTGGGGCGTGTCGGGCGAGGACACGCCGGCGGTCGGCCCGACCGGCGGCTGGGTCGCGT
The DNA here is from genome assembly GCF_023073295.1 of Bradyrhizobium sp. 23. Taxonomy (NCBI): domain Bacteria; kingdom Pseudomonadati; phylum Pseudomonadota; class Alphaproteobacteria; order Hyphomicrobiales; family Nitrobacteraceae; genus Bradyrhizobium; species Bradyrhizobium sp. 23. The sequence goes on from NZ_JADPJF010000088.1 coordinate 180,741, forward strand.
GGTGGCTTGGCACGGCGCCTCCCGCGCAGCCGCCCGCGCCCAATAATGGCATCGCCTGGATCTACGGCGCCGGCGGCATCCAATACGTGTTCGCGCGCGATCCCAAGCTCGACGTGACGACGTATAAGCCCGAAGCGCACAAGGCGCGGCTGCTCGAGGTCTCCAGCCTGATGGATTCCACCGACCCCGACCTCAGCCGCTTCCGCGCTCGCGGCGGCCGGCTGATCATGCTCGAACATATGGCGGACTACGCGCAAAGCCCCTATGCCGGCATCCGCTATTTCGAGAACGTCGAACGCAAGGTCGGCAAAGCCGAGACGGCCGAGTTCGCGCGGCTCTACACCGCGCCAGGGGTCGACCATGTCGGCTCCGGCGCGCCGGCCAATGTCGACATGCTGAGCGTGCTGGTCGACTGGGTCGAAAAGGGCAGGGCGCCCGGCGATCTGGAAGTTACCGAGCAGAAGGTCGAGGCGCCGTCGTTTGCGACGCTTCGCGCGCTGCCGCTGTGCCGCTGGCCGGCCTGGCCGCACTACAAGAGCGGCCCAGTGACGGAGGCGTCGAGCTTCATGTGCGCGCCGTAGCAGGCGCGCCACTTCGGAGCGTCACCCGGTGGCCATTGCCTGCGCGCCGCCGAGCAGCTGCGCGTTAAGCCGGCCGCCGGAGAACAGCATGTCGTCAAGCGCCTCGTCGATATCGGCCGAGATCACGGTGTTGCCGCCGTCCCGCGCGATGCTTCCTTGCGCCAGCCGCCGCATCAGCTCCTTGATGAAGGCGCAACTCGTGCCCTCGCTGCGTCGGGCAGCCTCCGCGATCACGGCCCCCTCGAGCGGCAATCCCCTGCCGTAGAGCCGGACCAGCTTGCCGCGGCCGGTCTCGTCTGGCAGCGGCACTTCGATGGCTTGATCGATGCGGCCGGGGCGACCCGCGAGAGCTCCCTCGAGGTCCTCCGGCCGGTTGGTGGTCAGGACGAACAGGATGTCGGCGTCTTCCTTCAGCCCGTCCATCTCGTTGAGCAGCTTGTTCAGCATGGATTCCTCACACGGCCCCATGTCATCGCGGTCGCGGGCGATGAGATCGACATCCTCGATCACCACCATCGACGGCTGGAGCAACCGTGCCAGGCTCATATAGGCGCCGAGCAGACCGATCTGCTCGGCCGTGATGATCAGCGTCGTATGCCCGGGCAAATGCGTTGCGAGATAACGGATCGTGTGGGTCTTGCCAGTGCCCGGCGGCCCGTACAGCAAGATGCCTTTGCGTGTCGATTGACCCAGCCGGCGCAATTGGTCTCGGGTGTTGACGAAGGTCAGAACGTTGCGATCGAGCAGCCGCAGGGTCTGCTCCGGCAGGATCACCTCGTCGCGCGCGACCTGCGGCAAGCGATGCACCGTGATGCCGCGCGAGCGACCGCGATAGTCGGAATCGGCATCGAGCGACAGGATCTTGCCGCGATAGGTCCGCGCAGCCTGTACGGCTTCTTCCAATTCACTGAAGCATTGCTGGACGAGAGCCGCGCCTGCGGAACCTGAGGGTACCAGGATTTCGATCCGAATTCCGGGCTCGCGACTGTATTCGCGGTGTGCGCAGAGCAAAACCGCATAGCGGAGATGATCCTGCTCACACAGCCACAGCCCGTTATCCAGACACTTGACCGGGCTCTTCTCGCCTACGTCGACGTCGGAATATTGCAGCGGGGCAATCGCGATCGCATAGCGGCCCTCCTTGAGCAGTCGTGGAATCGACAGCGTTTCGTAGCGCTGCTCCTCGTTCAGTCCCACCAGCCGGATGGCCTTGCCGAAGAGCCGGTCGACGGCGGCCTGGAGATCGACCCGCATGTGGCCGGGAAATTGGCGGATCGTGGTCACGAGTTTGCTGCGCGCAGTGCTGGCAAGGTGCCAATCGAGAATGTCGCATGCAAAGTCGAAATTCTCCTCTCGCTCGTTCGAGGGCTCATCCGCCGCACGCATGCATTCGCTGCACAGCCAGACCGTGCGGCTGCCGATACGAACGTCGGTCTGTCCCTCAGGCTTGCCACAGAGTTCGCAAGGACTCTTGACCGCCTCTAGCGTGACCTGCAGTTGGTGGCCGGCCAATTCGATGGATTGTTGCGCAGATTTGAAAAGGGCTTCGGCAACCGATTGCGGGTAAGGTCCGCAAACCGCTTTTTCCTTCTGCTCGATCTGGGTGATCAGCGCGGTCGCTTCACGGTCTGATTTGCCGAAAACCTGCCGAAGCAGATCCATCACGAATTGGTCCGGCGTATCATCGTCATTATGAATTATGAGCTGGGTCGGCTGGTTCTCGCCACGCATACTGTTCATCACGAAAGGCCTCCGGGACAATCTATGATTGAATAGAACGAATAGAGAACATAAAGGGAAGCGGCCGTCAAGCGTGACGGCGGCGGCTAATTGCGATTGGTGGGTGAGGTCCTGGTGCGCCGGGGCGGCCCTGTTCCTCGACGACTGCCGCGGCACATGTCCAGCTGCCGTCCTTTGACAATCTGATCCGCCTCGATTATCTATTTCGCATGCGAAATAAAGACGAGGGCGCGAGACACCATCGGTTGATCTACCTGTTGAGCGTGGCGCAGCGGCGCGTGCAGCGCTGGATGGCGGCGCAGCCTTCGAGCGAGGTCACGCCGGCGCAAGCGGGGCTGCTGTTCATCCTCGGCAAGCAGAACGGCGTCCTGATGGGTGAGGTGGGCGCGGCGCTCGACATGGGGCCGGCCGGCATCTCGGGGCTGGTCGACCGTACGGCGGCGGCTAAACTGGTCGAGCGGCGCGCGGATCACGAGGATGGTCGCGCCTGGCGCGTCTGGCTGACGCCGAAGGGGCGGACGGCACTGGCGCAGGCGAAGGCCAGCGCGGCACGGGTCAACGCGGCGTTGACGGACGGATTCACCAGTTCGGAGATCGATATCGTCGCGCGCTGGCTGACCAGCATTCAGGACAAGTTTCCAAGACAGCTTTCAACAGAGCTTTCTAGAGATCCATAGGAATAGAGGAGAGACCCATGACCGAGCACGTCCGGATCCGGAACGACGGCGGAATTCTCACGCTCACGCTGGCACGCCCCGACAAGAAGAATGCGCTGACGGATGCGATGTACGGCAAGCTCGCCGATGCCATCGAATCAGCCGAGCACGATCCGTCGGTCCGCGTGATCCTGATCCGCGGCGAAGGCGACATGTTTACCGCCGGCAACGATGTCGGCGAGTTCGCGGCGGTCGCGGCGGGCAAGTCGGAAGGAAGCCGCAACGTCGTGCGCTTCATCCAGTCGCTGGCGCGCTGCTCCCGGCCCTTGGTGGCCGCGGTGCAGGGCCGCGCCGTCGGCGTCGGCACCACGATGCTGCTGCATTGCGACCTCGTCGTGCTTGCCGCCAACGCGCAATTGTCGACGCCCTTCGTCAGCCTCGCACTGGTGCCGGAAGCAGCTTCCAGCCTGCTGATGCCGGCGCGCATCGGCTATGCGCGGGCCTACGAGATGTTCGCGCTGGGCGAGACGGTGCCGGCCAAATCCGCGCTGGAATGGGGGCTCGCCAACCGCGTCGTGCCGCTCGACAAGCTCGATGCCGAGGCGCTCGCGCTGGCGCAGCGTCTTGCCCGTCAGCCGGCCGGCGCACTCACCGCCACCAAGAAGCTGATGCGCAACGGCGAGACGCTGGTCGCGCAGATGAATGCCGAAGGCGAGCAGTTCGGGCTGCGCCTGCGCACCGCTGAGGCGCGCGAGGCCTTCACGGCGTTCGCGGAACGCCGCCCGCCGGATTTCACCAAGGTTGCGTGATATCCGGGACTGCGCTGAGGCTCGTCGGGCCGGAAACTCACGCCCATTCGATTAAAACCTTAACGGAACATTGGCATGTCGCGGGCAAGGTGGCGCTCGAAAGAATAGGCCCCCGACCCAGGCCCCCGACACCATGGCAATGTTTAAGAAATCGGTAAGTTCGCTCCTTCTGACCTTGATGGCCCTGCTGGCTGCGGGTGCGCTGGCCTCCACGGCGATCCAGATGGTTGGGGCGTTCGGCCGCTATAGCGACAGCCTCGAGACCGCGCGGCTTGCCGCGGCCGACAAGGCGATCTTCCATGGCGTGCTGGCGCTGCGCAACAATCGCGGCGATGCCCAGAGCGCGATCCTCGGCGAGGATGATCCGCGAGCAAAACTCGAGGCGGCGGAGAAGGCCGAGCAGGGCGGCTATGACGCCATCGGCGCCGCGCTCGCCACCGTCGATTTCGCCCGCCGCGACGAACTCGCTGGCACATTGAAGCAGGGCTGGAGCGCCGCCGCGCCGCAGTTCCAGCTGTTCTACGACGAGGCCAAGCGCCCGCGCGCGGAGCGCAAGATCGAGCGCACCAACTCCTGGTATGATGGCGTCACCAAGGTGATCGAAACGGCCAACCTCGCTTCCACCGCGGTGTCGAACCGCGCCTGGATGGACGACCCCTTCATCGCCCGCATGATCCAGGTCCGGCGCTTCGCCTGGCAGGTGCGCGATCGTTATGGTATCCATTGTTCGTCCCTTCGCTCCAACGTCAACGCCAGCAAGCCGCTCGACGACGCTCAGAAGCGGTCAGTGGCGCAATGGGATGGCACGATCGCCTCCGGTTGGGCGGGCATGGCCGAGTTGCTGGCCGCGCCCGGCGTGGCGGCGGAGCTGGTGATGGCAGCGGCGGACGCGAAGGCCAAGACCGACGGTGCCCTCAAGCAGATCGGCGACCTCACCAAGAATTTCGACGGCAGCGGTAAGCCCGCGATGCCCGCCGCGGAATGGAATACGCTGTGTCAGTCACCCTTTGCGTCCATCGTCGCGGTGGCGAACAAGGCGCTCGACCAGTCGATCGTCCGGGCGGAAACGGTGCAGGCCAAGGCGCTCACCAATCTCGTCGTGCAGTCGCTCGCGTTCCTGCTCGCGCTGGCCGTGACCCTGACCGGCGTGTACGTGGTGCGCAATCGCCTGATGCGCCCGGTGCGCGCCATCCTGGACGCGATCGCCAAGATCAGCGCCCGCGACTACGCGACGCCCGTCCCGCAATCCAGGTATCCCGACGAGTTTGGCACCATGGCGGCCGCACTCGAAAGCCTGCGCGAGAGCGCGGCGACCGCGGAACGCCTGGGCCAGGAGCGCGAATCGCAGCAGGCGCTCCAGCTCGCCCGCTCCGGCACCGTCGATGCGGCCTGCCGCAGTTTCGACGACACCGTGCAAGCCGTCATTCACAGCGTTGCGGCGTCGACCAAGGAGCTCGATGCCACCGCGACTGACGTCCGCTCACTGGTTTCGGAATCGAGCAGCCAGACCGCGGCGGTCTCCTCCTCCGCCGAGCAGGCCACCAACAATCTCGAGACCATCGCAGCGGCGACCGAAGAACTCTCGGCGTCCGTCGGCGAGATCTCCGCGCAGGTGCAGGCCAGCGCCCGCGAGGCCCGCGAAGCCGTGTCGCAGGCAGCGCAGACCAATGCGACGGTCGAAATCCTCGATCAGACCGCTGGCCGCATCGGCGAGGTCGTGAAGATGATCAACGCCATCGCAGGGCAGACCAATCTCCTGGCGTTGAACGCCACCATCGAAGCCGCGCGCGCGGGCGAGGCCGGCCGCGGCTTCGCCGTGGTCGCCGGCGAGGTCAAGAGCCTCGCTTCGCAGACGGCGACGGCGACGGAAGAAATCTCCCGCCAGGTCGCGGAGATCCAGGGCGCGACGGGCCAGGCGGTCGCGGCCATCCGCGCGATCGGCGGCGCGATCAGCGGCATCGACGAAAAGATGACGGCGATCGCGGCAGCGGTCGAACAGCAGCGTGCGGCCACCACCGAGATCTCCCGCAACTTCCAGCAGGCCGCGCAGGGAACCCGCGAGGTCACCGACACCATCGGCAGCGTCGCCAGGCTGAACCAGGAGACCGGCAATGCCGGTTCGGTCCTGTCGGTGTCCGTGACGAAAATGTCCGCCGACGCCGATCGTCTCCGCGTCGCGGTCGAGGGCTTTTTGGGCGCGGTGAGGACCGCATAGCTTCGACAATCTTCCGTCCTTACGTCGCGCGATCGGCATTGCCGCCGATGCGCGCGGCGGGTACATCTGTGGCGCTGTGCGAGCGTCGCGGCAGATGTAAGAGATATCAGGGATGGAGAGTTCGATGCCGGTCACGCCCCACCACAAGGCCCAGCGCCCCTATCGCGGCGTGTTCCCGGTCGCACCCACCATCTTCGACGAGCGCGGCGAACTCGACCTTGAGGGACAGCGTCGCTGCATCGATTTCATGATCGACGCAGGCTCGAACGGTCTGTGCATTCTCGCCAATTTCTCCGAGCAGTTCGTGCTCACGGATGCCGAGCGTGAGACCGTGATGCATGCGGTGCTGGAGCATGTCGCGGGCCGCGTTCCCGTGATCGTCACCACCACGCATTTCAGCTCGGCCGTCTGCGCCGCGCGCAGCCGGCAGGCCGAGGCGGCCGGTGCCGCCATGGTCATGGTGATGCCGCCCTATCACGGCGCCACCTTCCGCGTGCCCGAAAAAGGCGTCGTCGAATTCTTCAAGGTGCTGTCGGGCGCGATCAAGATTCCGATCATGATCCAGGATGCGCCTGTCGCCGGCACCCCCCTGTCGGTTGAGCTACTCGCGCGGCTGGCGCGCGATTTCGCCAACATCCGTTATTTCAAGATCGAGGTGCCGGGCGCGGCTGCAAAGCTGCGCAGCCTGATCGACGCCGGCGGCAGCGATATCGAGGGTCCCTGGGACGGCGAGGAAGCGATCACGCTGCTCGCCGATCTCGATGCCGGCGCCACCGGCGCGATGACCGGCGGCGGCTATCCCGACGGCATCCGCCAGATCGTCGATCCCTATTTCGCCGGCAAGCGTGAAGAGGCCAAAGCCGCCTACGAACGCTGGCTGCCGCTGATCAACTACGAAAACCGCCAATGCGGCCTGATCGCCTGCAAGGCGATGATGCAGGCCGGCGGCGTGATCAAGTCGGACACGGTGCGGCATCCGCTCCAGCCGTTGCACCCGGCGACGCGGGCCGGGCTGCTGGAGTTGGCCAAGGAGCGCGATGCGCTGGCGTTGAGGTGGGGGAAGTAGCGCAACGCTGTCGTCCCGGCGAAGGCCGGGACGACGCTGAGTGTGAGGTGCGCACCCCTGGCCTGATCCCGCCAGCTTCCATCTGGCTGAAGGCGTCGAATTAACGCGGTTCGGGCGGTTTCCCGCAGCCCGGCGATGACATATTGTACGCTCGCCAACCTGGCCCGCGGAGCAACTCAAGACATCGCGCAACAGCTCTTCATTATGCCGCTATTCCGAACCAGGTTGGTGCGAACCAACGAAACAGGGAGGCAGTGCCATGACGATGAGGCCGGATCCCACCTTTCACGCATCGCCCAAGCTTGCGATGGAAGCTCCTGCGGAGAACTTTGCCTACACGTTGCTGCTCAGTCCGGATTTCTCGAAACCGGATGCTCTCGCGGTGATCGACGCCAAGCCGGGATCGCCGACCTACAGCCAGATCGTCCACACCGTGACGATGCCCAACAAGGGCGATGAGTTTCATCACTTCGGCTGGAATGCCTGCTCCTCCGCCTTGTCGCCGCTCACTGGGCATGCCTTCATCGAGCGGCGCTATCTCATCATCCCCGGGCTGCGCTCGTCGCGGATTTACATCATCGATACCAAGCCCGATCCGACCAAAGCCAAAATCCACAAGATCATCGAGCCCGAGGAAGTCTTCAAAAAGACCGGCTATTCGCGGCCGCACACCATCCATTGCGGGCCGGACGGCGTCTATGTGAGCACGCTCGGCGGCGGCGGCAAGGACGGCACCAACGGGCCTCCAGGCGTCTTCATCATGGATTGCGAGACGTTCGAGGTCCTTGGACGATGGGAGATCGACCGCGGTCCGCAGACGCTGCACTATGATTTCTGGTGGAACCTGCCGCGCGACTACGTGGTGACGAGCGAATGGGCATTGCCGCCGCAGTTCGAGAACGGGATCGTCCCGGAAGATCTGCTGGCGAACAAATATGGCCATCGTCTCCACTTCTGGGATCTCCGCGCCCGTCGCAACGTGCAGACCATCGACCTCGGCGCCAATCATCAGATGGCGCTGGAGGTACGGCCGGCGCACGATCCGGTTCGCGAATACGGCTTTGTAGGCGTTGTGGTCGACACCACGAATCTCGAAGCCTCGATCTGGACCTGGTGGCGCGAAGGCGGAAAATTCCATGCGGAGAAGACGGCGACGATCCCGCCCGAGCCTGCGCCAAAGGAGAAGCTCCCGCCGCTGCTTCAGGGCTTTGGCGCCGTGCCGCCGCTGGTGACCGACATCGACCTGTCGATGGATGATCGTTTTCTCTATGTCTCGTGCTGGGGCACGGGTGAAATGCGCCAGTACGACGTGAGTGATCCGCGAAAGCCGAAGCTTGCGGGCTCGGTTCACATCGGCGGCATCGCGCGCCGCACCCCCCATCCGAACGGCAAGGCATTTGCGGCCGGTCCGCAGATGGTCGAGATCAGCCGGGACGGCAGGCGGGTGTACTGGACCAATTCGCTCTATTCCACCTGGGATGACCAGTTCTATCCCGATGGCGTTCCGGGTTTGGAAGTCATGGCCAATGTCGGTCGCAATGGTGGCTTCGAGCTCGACAAGAACTACTTCGTGAGCTTCCCCGACGGATATCGTGCGCACCAGATCAGGCTGGAGGGCGGCGATTGTTCGACGGACTCCTTTTGCTACCCGTCGGCCTAGATTGGGCACACGCGAGCCTCGGCTGGCTGTGGCTCGCTCTTGTTGCGAGCGGTCTCTATCACGGGGTCAATCCGGGAATGGGCTGGCCGCTCGCCGTTTCGGCCGGGCTCATGGACAAGAGCCCGCGCGCGCTCTTTCGTGCGTTGTGGGCTCTGGCCGCCGGACATCTCCTGGCAACGCTTCTCGTGCTGCTGCCATTCGCGTTCCTGCTCGTGCTGGCCGAGTGGCAGCGTTCGATCCAGCTCGGCGCGAGCCTTTTCGTCATCGGCTTCGGCGTCTATCGGCTGGTCGAGCGGCGCCATCCGCGCGCGCTGGCACGAATTCCGCCGACGCAATTGGCGCTCTGGTCATTTGCCGTTGCCATTGCTCACGGCGCCGCCTTGATGCTCGTGCCGATCTATCTCGGGCTCTGCCAGGCCTTCGAACTCGATGCCGGCCATGAGGCCGCCGGCGCGCTGATGAAGGCGAGTCTCGGGATGGCGGTTCTGGTGTCTTTGGTGCACGTCGCTGCCATGGTCAGCGCCGGCGGATGTCTGGCGTGGCTGGTCTACCGCCATCTGGGATTGAGGTTCGTCTCGCGAAGCTGGTTCAATCTGGATGTAATCTGGGCCACCAGCCTCATTCTGGTTGGCGTTGTGGCCTTCGGCTTCAATCTCGCGAGCTGGCACTGACACTTACTGGGTCAAAGCCCACTCGCCGATGATGCGGAAGCGAGCCTTGGCGTGGTCCTGTTTGAACAGCGCGACGCGATCGATCGCAAGCGTCTTGAGGCCGAGCGCAGCAAACCTTCCCTGCAGCATTTCCAGAATCGGCCCGCGCCGCTCCACGTCGAGCCGGCCCGTCAACGTCATGTGGAAACGGAATTCCTCCATCACGTAAGGATAGCCCCAGCGGTCGAGATAGTGGCGCTGCCGTTCGCTCAGCTTCTCCGGCTTGCGCCGCGCACGGTCTTCCGCGCTCAGCGGCGCGCGGAAGGAGTCGAAGTCGCGCGCGCAATCGGCGGCGAGCTGCTGGAGTTCGCCGACCGGCTCCCCGGGAATGACGGCGATGAAGCCGCTGATGGAATCGACGACCGGGCGGATCACCGGAATTGCGCGTGCCCTGCCGGCGAATGTCGCGCAGGCCGCAACAAGCTCGACCTCGCGCCTGTCGGACGCCAGCGCCATCGGCGCCTTCAGCGTGGCGTGAAAGCCGTATTTGCGGGGATCGGCGGTGACATCACGCCAGTCCGGCGCGAGACGCGATGCGTCGGCGGGAAACGGCAGCTCGTTGCCGGTATAGGCATCGTAGCCGAGCAACTCCGCGCCGAAGCGGGTGAGCGCGCTGTCGCTGCCTGCGGCAAAATAGATCGCGTAGCGGGGGAAACTCGTCATCGTCCGAGCATAGCGGGTTTATGCCGCGGCGACAGCTTGGCGCGGGGTAGCTGGCATGCCAAGCAACCGCGTCGCCTCGGTGAGATGCACGAGCTTGCCGCCTGATATCACGGCGATCAGCCGCGGCCGCAGCGGCATGCTGTCGTCGACCAGCAGAATGTCCGCGCGCCGGCCTTCCGCGAGCACGCCGCGATCTGCAAGACCGGTCGCGCGCGCGGGCGCGGCGGAGACCAGATTCCAGGCCTCGGTCAGCGGCAGCACGCCATCGGCGGCGAGCCGGAACGCAGCGAGCAGCTGCGCGGGATAGTAGTAGTCCGAGGCCAGAACCGAGCAGAGCCCTTTGGCGATCATGTCGGATGCCCTGGTCCAGCCCGTGTGGCTGCCTCCGCGCACGACGTTCGGCGCGCCGTAGACGATGGCGTCACCGTGGCTTGCTGCCGCCCGCGCTGTCTCCTCGTTGATCGGAAACTCCGCAATCGCCACGCCCATGGCGCGAAAGCCTTCGCGCATCGCCGGCGTCGCATCATCGTGCGAGAGCATCCGCACGTCGGCGGCGCGGGCCGTCGCGGCCAGCCGTGACACGGAAGCCGGCACATCCGCGGCGCGGGACATTATGTGTCCGACCAGCCGGTCGAATTCCTCGCTCGACAGGCCGGTGCGCTCCACCATGCGATTGCGCTTGCGCGGCTTGGCCATGTCCCCAACCGTGCCGTCCATGTGGTCGTTGAAGGCGAACAGGTCGACGCGGCCCTCAGTGAGCCATTGGCTGATCTCGGTTTCGGCGTCGAGATTGTAGGTCTCGTGGCGCAGGTGAAAGCGGGTGTCGGCGGCGAATTGCGGGCGCTGCCGTTCGATCGCCTCCATCAGGCTGCGCGCATTGCCGGCGCTGCGCAGGCCCGGCTCCCACGAACAGGTCGTGGCGTGAAAAACCGTGGTGATGCCGTTGCTGATCGCCTGGCGGTCGCTGTCGGCGAGCGCGACGTCGATCGGGAAATCGACCCCGGCGCGCGGCATCATCTGTCGCTCGAAGGCATCGCCATGCAGATCGACGATGCCCGGCAGGACCAGCAGATCGCGCGCCTTGATCGCCAGCCGCGCCCGGCTGCGCGAGGCATTGATCTCTGCGATGTCCGTTCCGGACACGAGAAGCGACGTTTCGGCGAACTCGGAGCCGATCAGGGCCCGCCCGCCCTCGAGGAATATGTCTGTCACGCGACCGCGCTTCGTTTGCTGGCAGAAGAGGGTGCCCCTGCTTCGTATGCCGTGAGGAAATCCTCAATCCCGAGCTTGCGGAAATTGGGCAGGGCTTCACGCAACTTGTCGTGATCCCAGTCCCACCAAGCGAGCCTCGCAAGCCGCCCCGCAACCTCTTCCGAGAACCGCCGGCGCACGATGCGCGCCGGATTGCCGGCGACGATGGTGTAGGCCGGAACGTCCTTGGTGACGATGGCGCCGGCCGCGATCACCGCGCCGGTGCCGATGTTGCGGCCCGGCAGAACGATCGCGCCATGGCCGATCCAGACGTCATGGCCGATATGGACGTGATGCTGGCGCCGCCAGTCGAAGAATTCCGTGTCGTCGCTCTCGCCTTCGAAATAGGCGCTCGAACGATAGGTGAAGTGCGCCTGCGTGGCGCGTTGCATCGGGTGATTGCCCGGATTGATCCGTGTCATCGCCGCGATCGAGCAGAATTTTCCGATGGTGGTGTAGGTGATCTGGGCGTCGTTCACGACATAGGAGTAATCCCCCATCGTCACCTCGTGCAGCATCGTGCGCGCGCCGACCTCGGTGTAGGCCCCAAGCCTGGCGTCGTGCAGCTTCGCGGAGGGATCGACAGTCGGCTGGACCGAAAGAGCTTTGGCGGCCATGTTGAATCCGAACGAGAGGGCGGGCGTTTCTCTTCGAGCGGCTTGATGACAATGTCATGACGACGCCATGACAGGGGATGAACAGGAGATGAGGTGTGTAGGATCGCCGCACCGCAACGTCCGTGTCACACAAGTGTCAAGCGCCGGCGTTAGCGGTGGGTCCCAGCTACTCTGGAGCCCTGCATGCTGGTGGTTGAAGGTCTGACGTGTCGCTTCGGCGTGAAAGCCGCGGTGGACGACGCCTCGTTTCAAGTCTCTCCCGGCGGCTTCGTCGGCGTGATCGGACGCTCCGGCGCCGGCAAGTCGACCCTGCTGCGCACCATCAACCGTCTCGCGACCCCTGCACAGGGCCGCATCCTGTTCGACGGCCTCGACGTCACGGCGCTGCGCGGCAAGGAGCTGCGGCAGTGGCGGGCGCGCTCGGCGATGATCTTTCAGCAGTTCAATCTGGTGGGCCGGCTCGATGTGCTCACCAACGTCCTGATGGGACGGCTTGCGACGATGCCGGCCTGGCGCTCGCTGTCGCAGACCTGGCCCGAGCAGGACAGGGCGCTGGCGATGTCCGCGCTCGAACAGTTCGACATTGCCCCGCTCGCGGCCCAGCGCGCCGATCAGCTCTCCGGCGGCCAGCAGCAGCGCGTCGCGATTGCCCGCGCGCTGGTGCAGCAGCCCGACATCATCCTCGCCGACGAGCCGATCGCCTCGCTCGATCCGCGCAACACCAAGATCGTCATGGATGCGCTGCTGCGCATCAACAAGCACTTCGGCATCACGGTGCTCTGCAATCTGCATTCGCTCGACCTGGCGCGCAGCTATTGCGACCGCCTGATTGGCATGGCGCAGGGCCGCGTGGTGTTCGACGGCGCGCCGGCCGAGCTGACCGACCACGTGGCGCGCGAGCTCTACGATCTCGAAGCCGCCGAAGTCATGGGCGGCACGCCTGCACCGGTGCGACAGGGCATTCCGGCGCTTGGAACGGCGGCCGCCGCCTGAGCTGCGCCGCATCAGGACTTACCAATTTTGCGTCAACCGACCTCAACCAATGAAGAGGCTATCATGATTACTCGCAGATTGATTCTCGCCGGCGCCGCCGCGCTCGCGTTGACGACTTCGGCCTCCGCCGAAGACTGGAAAGCCAAATATCCCGAGCTGACCTTCGCGGTCATTCCGGCGGAAAACGCCTCGGGCGTGACCGAGCGCTGGGCGCCGTTCATGAGCTATCTCTCCAGGGAATTGGGCGTGAAAGTCACGCTGCGCATCGCCAACGACTACGCTGCCGTAATCGAAGGCCAGCGTGCCGGCAACATTCACATCGCGAGCTACGGCTCGGCCTCGTTCGCCCGCGCCCGCCTGACCGGCGTCAAGACCGACGCCTTCGCCAACGACATCAACTCCGACGGCTCCACCGGTTATTACTCGGTGTTCTTCGTCAAGGCGAGCAGCGCCTACAAGAGCATCGACCAGCTCAAGGGCAAGAACCTCGGCCTGGTCGACCCGAACTCGACCTCCGGCAACAACGTGCCGCGCTTCGAGCTCGACAAGATGGGCATCGCGGACGCCGACACCTATTTCAGCAAGGTCGTCTTCACCGGAAGCCACGAGAACGCGATCCTGGCGCTGGCGCAGGGCACGGTCGACGTCGCGGCCAACCAGTGGACCAGCGACAACGACTCGACATTAGCGCAGATGCTGACCAAGGGCATGCTGAAGAATGCCGATGGCTCGGCGATGAAGAAGGATGATTTCCGCATCATCCACAAGTCGGCGCCGATCATCAACGGCCCCTATGCCTACAATTCTGACCTGCCGGAAGAGGCCAAGGCCGCCATCGCCAAGGCGTTCTTCGACGCGCCGGCCAAGGACAAGGCTGCGTTCCATCGCCTCCAGGACGGCCAGAAGAAGGGTTTTCATCCCGCGACCACCAAGGATTGGGATGGCACGATCGAGCTGATCAAGTTCGTCGATGCGCTGCGTAAGAAGAAGGCGTCCTGAGTTTCGGGACGATGCCACTGGAGCCGGGTCGATGGACCCGGCTCTTTCTCTTTGATTGACCATTTTCCTGGCCAAGATGACCGTCGCGGTTTCGATCCTCCCCGAGCAACAGCTCGCCGTGCTCAACGCCGCCTATCGCCAGGCGGTGGCGCGCAAGCGGCTCCGAATCCTGTCTGGAGCCGTGATCTTCGCCGCAGCACTGTGTCTGGCCGCGATCGGCGCTGAAGTGAATCTGCGCACGCTGTTCGCCCACTTTGGCAACTTCATCAGCTATTTCGACCGCATCCTCACACTCGACACCGGCCAGCGGGTCTGGACCGATGTCGGCGAGTGGCTGTGGGGCTGGCGCAAATGGCTGAGGATGCTGGGCGAGACTTTGCTGATCTCCTATGTCGGCACGCTGATCGGCGCGACTTTTGCGTTTTGCCTGAACTTCTTTGCGGCTGAAAACACCTCGCCCGCGCCGTGGTTGCGCTTCGTCGTGCGGCGCCTGCTCGAATTCGCCCGCACGGTCCCCGGCATCGTGTTTGCCCTGATCTTCGTGATCGCCTTCGGGCTGGGGCCGATGGCGGGCGTGCTGGCGATCGCGATTCACTCCACCGGCGCGCTTGGAAAGCTGTTCTCGGAGATCGTCGAGAACGCCGACATGAAACCGGTCGAAGGCGTCCGCTCGACCGGCGCGAGCTGGCTGTCCTGCATGCGCTTCGCCATCCTGCCGCAGGTCACGGCGGGCTATGCCAGCTACGCGCTGCTGCGTTTCGAGATCAACGTCCGCGAGGCCTCCGTGATGGGCTTCGTCGGTGCCGGCGGCATCGGCCAGGAGCTCGTCGTCGCCATCCGCAAGTTCTACTACTCGGACGTCAGCGCCATCCTGCTCACCATCATCGTCACGGTTTTCATTATCGACATCAGCACCGGCTGGCTGCGCGGCCGCCTGTTCGGCAAGGAGGCGCGGACGTGACGGGGCCGCAGGACATTGACACATCAGCGCTTCGCGCGCGCTACCCTGATGTGTTCGACCGGCCGGCTTCGGCGCGGCTCCCGATGCCGGCGATGATCGTCGCGGCGCTCGCGGTTCTGATTTATGGCCTCATCGATCTCGACTTCTCGCCGTCGCGGTTGTTCGCGGGGCTCAGCCAGCTCGGTTGGATCAGCCTGATGATGATCCCGCCGGATCCCGGCTCGTCGCTGCCGGTCTATCTGAAGGCGCTGGGCGAGACGCTGTCGATTGCGCTGCTCGGCACGACGCTGGCCGCGGTCTTCGCGCTGCCGGTCAGTCTTCTTGCCGCGCGCAATGTGGTGCCGTCGAGGATTTTGCGGTTTCCGGTGCGGCGCTTCCTGGATTCAATCCGCGGAGTCGACACGCTGATCTGGGCGCTGGTGTGGATCAACGTGGTCGGGCTCGGCCCGTTTGCCGGCGTGCTCGCTATTGCCGTGTCGGATTTCGGCGCGTTTGGAAAACTGTTCTCGGAGGCGATCGAGGGCGCCGACCAGAAGCAGGTCGAGGGCATCCGCGCCTCCGGCGGTAGCGCGCTGCACGAGATTCGCTTCGGCCTGCTGCCGCAGGTCCTGCCCGTGATTGCCGGGCAGGTGCTCTATTTCATCGAGTCGAATACGCGCTCGGCCACCATCATCGGCATCGTCGGCGCCGGCGGCATCGGCCTCCAGCTCGCCGAGCAGATCCGCGTGCTGGAATGGCAGAAGGTGTCGTTCCTGATCCTGATGATCCTGGTCGCAGTCGCCGCGATCGATTTCGTTTCGGGCAAATTGCGTTTTGCGATTATCGGGCGGCGGGCGGTGGCGTAACCTTCTTCCTTCTCCCCTTGTGGGAGAAGGTGGCGCGAAGCGCCGGATGAGGGGTCTGCATCCTCAATTCAGATCAGTGCGCGGAGGCAACCCCTCACCCGTCTCGCCGCTAG
>NZ_JADPJF010000088.1:196746-198986 GCF_023073295.1 Bradyrhizobium sp. 23
TCCACCAGAAATTCCACCCGCTCCGCCGCAAAGCGCGAATGCTTGGTGACCAGCGGCTTGCCGTCGAGATCGTGATCGGTGGCGTCGACCACCAGGATCGGCCGTCCCAGCGCCAGATCGAGCCGTGCGGCGTCGGTTGCGTCGACGATACCGGCGGTGATCCGGGTCGCGCCGCGGCGATAGTCCCGGACGCCGTAATGCTCGAGCAATTTCGTCATCGAGCGGGTCGCGGCAAAGACGTCGCCCGCAGCGGGGAATAGCTGTGCCGATAGCCACGTCGTGGAGACACAGATCGGCGTGCGGTCGGCGAGGCGCATCGCCTCGATCCGGACCAGCGGTGCGCCGGTCTTGAGGCCAAGCTCCCGCGCGAGTTCGCGGGTCGCAACGTCAGCGGACGCCTCGATCAGCCGGCCATGCGGTTCGCGGCCGTCCGCGCCGACGATCTCGGAGAAACGGGTCCGCGAGCGCAGTGGATAAGCGAGCTTCTGCGCCTCGACATAGGTTCCGCTGCCGCGTTCTGCCCGCACGATGCCGCGCTCGGCAAGCGCGGCCAGCGCGCGTCGCACGGTGTGGCGGTTGACGCGATAGGTTTCGGCGATCTCCACCTCGCCCGGCAGCTTGTCGCCCGCCGCAAAGCGGCCGTCGGCGATGCCGCGCTCGATGCCGTCGGCAACGAGGCGCCACAACGCGACGCCGGAGGAGGCTGTGTCCTGCATGCTCATGTGGCCGGGAAGCTACTCCAGAAATCACGCCTTTGTCACGAAACAGTCATGGCGCTCCCGTATCAAGTTGTCTAGTATCATAGACAACTTGGATTCGGCAAGTTCTGCAGAGAAGTCGGTGGATGCGGTGACCCAGCACAATAATCAGCAAGCCCAGCGCAAGGCCGCAATGTCCGTGCTGGCGCACGCGGAGGCGGGCGAGATCGCCGCTCGCCTCCACGCTCTCGCTTTGCCGGCGCATCAGGATCTGCGCGCGCCGGAAAACGGCCTCGTCATGCTGCGCGGCCGGGTCGGCGGCGATGGTGCGCCGTTCAACCTCGGTGAAGCCACGGTGTCGCGCGCCGCGGTGCGGCTTGCGAGCGGCGAGGTCGGTTTCGGCTACACGCTCGGCCGCGACGGCGAGAAGGCGCGGCTGATCGCGCTGTGCGATGCCCTGGTGCAGTCCAGCGATTTCGGCGCCGCGGTGGAGCGGGACATTATCGCGCCGTTGCGTGAGCAGCTGATGGTCAGGCGCAAGCAGGTGGCGGCCCAGACCGCCGCGACGAAGGTTGATTTCTACACCATGGTGCGCGGTGAGGGGTGAGATCATGACCACGATTGCGGAACTGCCGCCGGGGTTCGCCGATAAGGTCTTGTCGGCGCAATCGACCTTTCGCTCGGTCATGGACGCGATGGCGCGGCCGGGATCGGTGCAGCGCATCGTGCCGACATCAGGAGCGCCTCGTGTGATGATGCGCGGGACGGCCGCGATCGCGCTGACGCTGTTCGATCACGACACGCCGCTCTGGCTCGATGCGCGCATGCATGAGACTTCCGACGTCGTGAAATGGCTGAAATTCCATACTGGTGCGCCGGTGGTGCAGGATTCTTCCATCGCCAGCTTCGCGCTGATCAGCGACGGCGGGGCGCTGCCTTCGCTGGAGCGCTTCGCGCTCGGCACCAGCGAATATCCGGATCGGTCGACCACGTTGATCCTGCAGGTCGAGAGTCTCGATTCGGGACGCAGCTTCGAGCTGCGCGGGCCCGGCATCGACGGCGTCGCCACGCTCCAGGCGTCGATCAAGCCGTTCGACGTGTTCGAGCGACTTCGTATTAACGAGGCGCTGTTTCCGCGCGGTATCGATGTGGTGCTGGTCGCCGATGACGCCATGGTTGCGATCCCGCGCACCACGCGTATCGTGAGCAGGGGAAGCTAAGCATGTATGTCGCAGTCAAAGGCGGCGAACGCGCCATCGAGAACGCCCATCGCCTGCTCGCCAGTGCGCGGCGTGGCGACCAAAGCGTTCCGGAAATCTCGCTCGACCAGATCTCCGAGCAGCTTGGTCTCGCCGTGGACCGCGTCATGAGCGAAGGCTCGCTCTATGACCGCGAGCTCGCGGCGCTCGCCATCAAGCAGGCGCGCGGCGATCTGATCGAGGCGATCTTCCTGGTCCGCGCCTTCCGCGCGACGCTGCCCCGCTTCGGCGCCAGCGAGCCGGTCGAGACCGGCGCGATGCGGATACGGCGGCGGGTGTCCTC
>NZ_JADPJF010000088.1:199079-200629 GCF_023073295.1 Bradyrhizobium sp. 23
CTTCAAGGACATTCCCGGCGGCCAGATCCTCGGCCCGACCTTCGACTATACCCACCGCCTGCTCGATCCCTCGCTCGCCGAGGGCTTTGTGCCGGAGACACCGGCGACGGCCGAAGCATCGTCTGCGCCAACCCCGCGGGTGACCGACATCCTCGGCCGCGACGGGCTGATCGAATCCTCGCCTCAGGCTGAGGACGGCGCCAGCGTCGGCGATCTCACTCGCGAGCCGCTCAATTTTCCCGCCGATCGTGACCTGCGCCTGCAAAATCTCGCGCGTGGCGACGAAGGTTTTCTGCTGGCGATGGGCTATTCCACCCAGCGCGGCTACGGCCGCAACCATCCCTTCGCCGGCGAGATTCGCTTCGGTGAGGTCGAGGTTGAATTCTCCGCGGAAGACGTCGGCTTCGCCGTGCCGCTCGGCTCGATCGAGCTCACCGAGTGTCAGATGGTCAATCAGTTCAAGGGCTCCGCGACGGAGGCGCCGTGCTTCACCCGCGGCTATGGCCTCGCCTTCGGCCAGAGCGAGCGCAAGACGATGTCGATGGCGCTGGTCGACCGCGCGTTGCGTGCGCGCGAGCTCGGCGAAGAGGCACTCGCCCCCGCGCAAGACGAAGAATTCGTGATGTCGCATTCGGACAACGTCCAGGCTACCGGCTTCGTCGAGCATCTGAAGCTACCGCATTATGTCGACTTCCAGTCTGAGCTCGGCCTGTTGCGCAAGCTGCGGAAGGAATTCACTGAGGCCAATGCGCCCGATGCCATGAAGGAGGCCGCGGAATGAACGCGCCCGCCTACAATTTCGCTTATCTCGACGAACAGACCAAGCGGATGATCCGCCGCGCGATCCTCAAGGCGATCGCGATCCCCGGCTATCAGGTGCCGTTCGCCAGCCGTGAAATGCCGATGCCCTATGGCTGGGGCACCGGCGGCGTGCAGGTGACGGCCGCGATCCTCGGGCCCGAGGACGTGCTGAAGGTGATCGACCAGGGCTCCGACGACACCACCAATGCGATCTCGATCAGGAAGTTCTTTGCCAAGACCGCCGGCGTCGCCACGACGACGGCGACGATCGATGCGACCGTGATCCAGACCCGCCACCGCATTCCGGAGACGTCGCTACACGCAAATCAGGTGCTGGTCTACCAGGTGCCGATCCCGGAGCCGCTGCGCTTCCTCGAGGCGCGCGAGACGGAGACGCGGCGCATGCACGCGCTCGCCGAATACGGCCTGATGCATGTGAAGCTCTACGAGGACATCGCCCGCTTCGGCCACATCGCGACGGCTTACGCCTATCCGGTGAAGATCAATGCGCGCTACGTGATGGACCCGTCGCCGACGCCCAAATTCGACAATCCCAAGATGGACAATTGTCCGGCGCTGCAACTGTTCGGCGCCGGCCGCGAGAAGCGCATCTATGCGATCCCGCCCTATACGCAAGTTGTGTCGCTCGACTTCGAGGACCATCCCTTCGAGCCGTACCGCTTCAACGCGCCGTGCGCGTTGTGCGCCGCTGAAAATTCCTACCTCGACGAGATCGTGACCGACGACAA
>NZ_JADPJF010000088.1:200708-224953 GCF_023073295.1 Bradyrhizobium sp. 23
CGGGCGCATGTTCGTCTGCTCCGACACCGATTATTGCGAGGGACGTCAGGCCGCCGGCCATCACGGCAGCCTCAGCGCCGCGCCGTACAAGGACAAGGCGCAGGAGGCATCGAATGGCTGATCAAGACATGCTCGAGAACGACGAGCCGCTGCTGGTCGCAAAATCCCTCAGTAAGTCCTATGGCCGGATCGCGGCGTGCCGCGACGTGTCCTTTGCGCTCTACCCCGGCGAGGTGCTGGCGATCGTCGGCGAATCCGGCTCGGGCAAATCGACGCTGCTGCAGCTGCTGTCGGGTCAGCTCGCGGCCAGCGGCGGTGAGGTGTCCTACCGGATGCGCGATGGCGTCACCCGCGATCTCACCACGCTGGGCGAGGCCGAGCGGCGCTTCCTGTTTCGTACCGATTGGGGCTTCGTTCATCAGGATCCCGCGCAGGGGCTGCGCATGACCGTCTCGGCCGGCGCCAATGTCGGCGAGCGGCTGATGGCGGTGGGGTGGAATCACTACGGCCGCATCCGCGATACCGCGTCGGACTGGCTGACTCGCGTCGAGATCGACATCGCGCGCATCGACGATGCGCCGCGGACCTATTCCGGCGGCATGCGCCAGCGGCTCCAGATCGCCCGCAACCTCGTCACCGAGCCGCGGCTGGTGTTCATGGACGAGCCGACCGGCGGCCTCGATGTTTCCGTGCAAGCCCGTCTGCTCGACCTCGTGCGCAGCCTGGTCGCGGAGCTGCATCTCGCGGTCATCATCGTCACCCATGATCTCGCGGTCGCGCGCCTGCTGTCGCATCGGGTCATGGTCATGAAGGGCGGCCGAGTCATCGAGACCGGCCTCACCGATCAGGTGCTCGACGACCCCCGCGAGCCCTATACCCAGCTGCTCGTCTCCTCGATCCTGCCGCCATGAGCCTTCCAACGTAATGAGCCTTGCAAGAAGAGTTCTCCAATGACCGCCATGATCGACATCGCCGACGCCAACAAGACCTTCACGATGCACCTGCAAGGTGGCATCGAGCTGCCCGTGGTGCGCGGCGTGACCTTTCACGTCAATCCCGGCGAATGCGTCGTGCTGTCGGGGCCATCAGGCGCCGGAAAATCGTCGATCCTGAAGATGATCTTCGGCAATTATCGTTGCGATTCCGGCCGGATCGGCATCCACCATCGCGGCGCGCTGGTCGATCTCGCCACCGCCGAGCCGCGGCAGGTTCTCAACATCCGCCGCGCGACCATTGGCTATGTCAGCCAGTTCTTGCGCGCGGTGCCGCGCGTCGCGACCCTCGACGTGGTCGCCGAGCCGCTGATCGTCAACGGCCTGGCGCGCGCGGAGGCGCAAGCCCGTGCTGGCGAACTGTTGCATCGCCTCAACATCCCCGAGCGGCTCTGGCAGCTTCCGCCCGCGACCTTTTCCGGCGGCGAGCAGCAGCGCGTCAACATCGCGCGCGGCTTCATCTCGGATCTGCCGATCCTGCTGCTCGACGAGCCGACCGCGTCGCTCGACGCCGCCAACCGCGCCGTCGTGGTCGGGCTGGTAGCCGAAAAGAAGCGCCAGGGCGTCGCCATGGTCGCCATTGTCCATGACGACGAAATCCGTCATCAGATTGCCGACCGCACCGTCGACGTCACCAGCTTCGCCGCCGCGGCCTGAAGGAAATGGACATGAACGCCAAGAAGGACATCGTGATCGCCAACGCCAGGATCGTGCTGGCGGAACGGGTGATCGAGCAGGGCTGGCTTGCCCTCGCCGATGGACGCATTGCCGAGATCGGCGAGGGCAGGGCGCCCGCGGGGGCAGAGGATGCCGGCGGCGATCTGATCATGCCCGGCTTGATCGAGCTCCACACCGATCACCTCGAGGCGCATTACGTGCCGCGACCAAAAGTGTTCTGGAATCCAGTCGCCGCCGTCGTCTCCTATGACGGCCAGCTCGCGACATCAGGCATCACGACGGTGTTCGACTCGCTCCGGGTCTGGCGCGAGGATGGCGCCGAGGAAGTCGACGGCCGCGCCGGCACGCTTGCCGCCGCAATCACGACCGCTCGCGATGCTGACCTGCTCCGCGCCGATCACTTCCTGCATCTGCGCTGCGAAATCCCGATGCCGAGCGTGGTCGAGGAGGCCAGGGAGCTGATCGACCGTCCCGACGTGCGGCTGATGTCGCTGATGGACCACACCCCCGGCCAGCGCCAGTTCCGGGACGAAGGCAAGCTGCGCGACTATTATCGCGGTAAGGGCGGCGGCAAGACCGACGCCGAGCTCGACGAGCTGTTCGCGAAGCGCTTCGAATATCAGAAGGCCTATGCCGCGACCAACATGCGCGAGATCGTGGCGCTGGCCCACAAGTACAAGATCCCGCTGGCGAGCCATGACGACACCACTGAGGAGAACGTCGTGGACGCCGTGCGCGATGGCGTTTCGGTGGCGGAATTTCCGACCACGCTGGAGGCCGCGCGCGGCCTGCACGAGGCCGGCATCGACATCCTGATGGGCGCGCCGAACGTCGTGCGCGGCGGCTCGCATTCCGGCAATATCGCCGCGGTCGATCTCGCCCGCGAGGGCCTGCTCGACATCCTGTCGTCGGACTACATCCCCTCGAGCCTTCTGATGGCCGCGCTGCACTTGCCCGAGCACGTGCCCGCCATCACTCTTCCGGCGGCGATCCGCACCGTGACGAAGGCGCCCGCGGAGGCAGTCGGCCTGTCCGACCGCGGCGAGATCGCGATCGGCAAGCGTGCCGATCTGATCCGCGTGCATGTCGCGGGCCGCGTCCCCGCGGTCCGCAGCGTCTGGCGCGAAGGAAGCCGTGTCGCATGAGCGAGGCCGTCACCGTGGCGGGAAAGACAACGGGTGCGATCGGGCCCGGGCGGCTCGTGCTCGTGGTCGGTCCCAGCGGTGCCGGCAAGGACACGCTGCTGCGGCTGGCGCGGGCAGCCTGCATCGAGGATCACGACATCGTCTTCCCGCGCCGTGTCGTGACGCGGGAATCCTCGGCCGACGAAGACAATATTGCGGTGAGCCCTGACGAATTCCGTCGCGCGCGCGAGCATGGCGAATTCGCCGTGCATTGGGAGGCGCATGGGCATTGTTACGCGCTGCCGCTCGACCTCAACGACGATATTCGTGCCGGACGCGCCGTCGTGGCCAATGTTTCGCGCACGGTGATCGGCGTGCTGCGCCAGACCTATGCAAACGTCGTGGTGGTCGCGATCACGGCGCCTCCGGATGTGCTGGCGCAGCGGCTTGCCGCTCGCGCCCGGCACAGCGACGGCAATATCGCGGAACGGCTGACGCGCAGCGTCGACGACGCATCGACTCAGGCCGACGTCACCATCCTCAACGCCGGCAGCGCTGAGTATCACGGCCGCCAGCTTCTGCGCGTGATCAGGAACCAGGGCTGGCACGAATAGCCCGCACAACAAGGAGACTGGAATGTCGGTGATCGAAACGGTCGAGCAGCTGGAGGCCATCTACGGCGTCACCAACGACGCATCGATCGTGAAAGTCGCCGACCACGTCACCCCGCTCTATCGCGTCTTCATCGAAAAGGCGCCGTTCGCCGCGCTCGCTACCATCGGACCCGAGGGGATCGACTGCTCGCCGCGCGGCGATCTCTCCGGCTTCGTCCGCATTCATGACCCGAAGACGCTGATGCTGCCGGATCGCCGCGGCAACAACCGGGTCGATTCCTTGCGCAACATCGTGCGCGATCCCAGGGTATCGCTGATGTTCCTGATCCCCGGCTCCGGAAATGCGGTTCGGGCCAATGGCCGGGCGCATCTGTCCATCGATTCCGAATTGCTGGCCTCGTTCAAGGTCGACGGCAAGGCGCCGCGCAGCGTCATGGTGATGACGGTCGACGAAATTTACTTCCAGTGCGCCCGCGCCATCGTCCGCTCCGATCTCTGGAATCCCGACAAGCGCATCGACCCCAAGACGCTGCCGACGCCCGGCCAGATCCTCGCCGAGATGAGCGAGAACAAGGTCGGCGGCGCGGAGTATGATCGCGCCTGGCCGGAGCGTGCGGCCGCGACGATGTGGTGAGTTCGTTCTTCCCCTCTCCCCTTGCGGGAGAGGGTGGCTCGCCGCGTAGCGGCGAGACGGGTGAGGTCTCTCTCCGCGTGCGACTCTCTTGAGGATTCGCGGAGGCAAACCCCTCATCCGGCGCTTCGCGCCACCTTCTCCCGCAAGGGGAGAAGGAAGAACTCATCGCGAGATGAATTCGTTTGTCGGCGCTCGCACCCGGAGACGCGCCCCTGCGCGCTCATCGCAATTATGGATAGACATTTCATTGACCGTTCGCGCTAAACGCTCGATATTCGACGCATCGACACTGCTCCTTCGAGCCGAAGCCGCGATATGAGAACCGATCACCCGCGCAGTAACAATGACATGCATGCGTGCATGACGCGCCGCTGTTTCTCGGCGGCCACCGGCGCATGTTGTTGTTGCTGACCGCCGCCTCCTAGCAGCACCTCACCCAGCAAATCCCAAGAAGAAAATCCAAAGACAGGAACGCCGAGACCCGGCGGACGAGCAGTCATGTCCCGAACTCAATCGAATGCCTACGTCATCGAGATCCACGACCGCGCCGCCGGCATCGTCACGAGGGATACGCGCGGCTTCCGCTTCTTCTCCTCCGAGCGTCTGTTCGACAGCCTCGAAGGCCGCCAGTTCCGCTCGGCGCGCGAGGCGGAGCGCGCCGCCCGTGCGGTATTCTCCGAGCGGGGCCGGCGCGCGAACTGATCAGCTCCGGCGGCGCGCCCTGGTGCGTGCCGCCTTCTTTGCGGCGCTGGAGCGGGCCTTGGCGCCCTTGGTGCGGCTCGCCTTGCGCGCGGCGGCTGAACGCGACGCGGCCGTTCGCCGGCTCGCGGCACGTTTGCCCTGCTTCGACAGTGCACTGCGCGAGGCGGTCGAGCGCGGCTCCTTCTTCAAAACCTTTTCGACTGCTTGCGACACGCGCGGCCGGCGCTTCGGGGTGCGCTTGCCCTGACCGACCTCGTAGGCATATTTGGCGCTGCGTCGCGTCGATTTCTTGACGCTTTCCTTGCGCGGTGGCGGCAGATCGATGCCGGCGCGGCGCGCTTCGGAGAGACCGATGGCAATGGCCTGCTTCGTCGAGCGGGCGCCATGCTTGCCCTTGCGGATCTTGTCGATCTGGTCCTTGACGAATTCGCCGGCCTGCGTGCTTGCCGATTTACCGGCACGCTTGTCTTGCCTGGCTTTGCGAATGACTTCCTGTCTTGGCATGGGTCCTGTTCCCTCGATCTTCACAGGGATATCTGACCGCAACGCGCAAGATGGATGATTGATCCTGTCAGTTCCGGAGCGCAGCCAACAACTCATCCGGGCGTTCGGCCATGATCATGTGGCCCGCGCCGGGCACCACGACGGTCTTCGCATGCGGGATCGCGGCGGCAAGTGCCTTGCCGGCCTTCACCGGCGTCATCATGTCCCGTTCGCCGAGGATGAGCGTCGTGGGCACCTTCACGCTTGCGGCTGCTTGCAGCGCATTCGCGTAAGCATTGCAGGCCGACAAATCCCGGAACAGCACGCCCGGCTCGCAGTGTTTCAATACGGCCTGCGCCCCGCCATGCATCCACAGGCCCGGTGCGAGGCTGCCACCGAGCTCGGCGTTGAAGCCGAGGCCCCAGATCGAGACCATGTCGTTTGCATCCTGCGAATTGGCTTCGGCCGCCTTCAGCAGATCCGGGCCGACCGTCATGGTCGCGGCCGTGCCGATCAGGCTGAGCGCGGAAACCTTGTCGGGGTGACGTGCGGCCGTCTCCAGCGAGATCAGCGAGCCCATGGAATGGCCGATCAGATGCGCTTTCGTCACTCCGGCCGCATTGAGCAGGGCCGCCGTCCAGTCGGCCATCTCGGCGATGCTGCCGAGCGAAGGTCCGGGCGAGCGGCCGTGGCCGGGCAGATCCGGCGCCAGCACGCCAAAGCCATGATGGGCGAACCAGCGCGTGTGCAGCGCCCAGGTCGAATGATCGAAGCCGGCGCCGTGGAGGAAGGCGACCGCGGGCAGGGATCTGTCGAAGTCGCGGCCGCCGGTTGCGACCAGCACCTCGGCGCCGTTGACGGAGAGCTTCATGGTGTCAGACCTTTTGCGAGATGCGCAGCGCTTGGGTGAGATCGTCGACGATGTCGCTTGCGGTCTCGATGCCGACCGAGAGTCGCACCAGCTCCTCGCCGATGCCGGAGGCCTTGAGCTGCTCGGCGTCCATCTGCTGGTGTGTGGTCGAGGCGGGGTGGATCACCAGCGTCTTGGCGTCGCCGACATTGGCGAGATGGCTGATCATGCGCAGCGATTCGATGAACTTGCGGCCGGCGGGCCGCCCGCCCTTGATGCCGAAGGAGACGATCGAGCCGGCGCCGCGCGGCAGCAATTGTTTTGCGAGCTGGTAGTCCGCATGATCTTCCAGCGAGGGATGCAGCACCCAATCCACGGCCTTGTTGGACTTCAGTGCTTCCAGCACGAGCTGGGTGTTTTGCATATGGCGGTCCATGCGCACCCCGAGCGTCTCGACGCCCTGCAACAGCTGGAACGCGTTGGTCGGGGATAGACAAGCGCCGAAATCGCGCAGGCCTTCGGTACGCGCGCGCATGATGAAGGCGGCGGTGCCGAACTGCTCGTCGAAGACGATGCCGTGATAGCCGCCATAGGGCTCGGTCAGCACGCCGAATTTTCCGGATGAGCGCCAGTCAAAACGACCGCCGTCGACGATGGCGCCGCCGATCGCGATGCCGTGGCCGCCGATCCATTTGGTCGCCGAATGCATGACGATGTCGGCGCCGAGCTCGATCGGACGGCTGAGATAGGGCGTGGCAAAGGTGTTGTCGATCAGCAGCGGAATCTTCGCGTCATGCGCGATCGAAGCGACTTTCGGAATGTCCAGCACCTCGAGCCCGGGATTGCCGATGGTCTCGCCGATCATCAGCTTCGTGTTCGGCTTGATCGCCGCGCGGAACGCGTCGAGATCGCGCGGCTTGACGAACGTTGTGGTGATGCCGAAGCGCGGCAGCGTGTGCGCCAGCAAATTGATGGTGCCGCCATAGAGCGAGCTCGATGCCACGATATGGTCGCCGGCGTTCAGAAGCGTGGCGATGGCCAGATGCAGCGCCGCCATGCCGCTCGCGGTGCAGATCGCGCCGACGCCGCCTTCCAGCGCCGCAAGCCGTTCTTCCAGCACGCCGGTGGTCGGATTGGAGATGCGCGTATAGATGTGGCCGGCGCGTTCGAGATTGAACAGCGCGGCGGCGTGATCGGAATCCTGGAACACGTAGGACGTGGTCTGGTAGATCGGCACCGCGCGGGCGCCGGTCGCGGGATCCGGATGCTGGCCCGCATGCAGGCTCAGGGTCTCGAAGGCAGGCGGTTTTGGCGCGGGCATGCGGGGCCTCGTTGCTCGGTCGGCGGAGGCGGCTCTTGTGCCATAAAATGGCGCGCTGCGTCAGCCCATTGACAGCGTTGTCTAACCCCGGATCGCCTGCTCGATGATCCGCGCCTCCCGCAGCAGGATCTCCGCGACCTCCTGTTCGCGTCGTGGGCCGAGCCTGGTGCGAACGGCGGAGACGGTCATCGCGGCAGCGGGACGGCCGTCCGGGGTCTCGATCCAGGTCGAGATCGACTTCGTACCCTGCACGAGACCAATTTCCCTCATGCCGTATCCCAGCCGTCTTGCGGCGGTGACCTGGCCCAGCACCGTCGCAACATCGGTCCGGTAGGCCTCCAGTCTCTTCTCGTTGGCTGCGACGATTTTTCGCGCGTCCTGCGCCGGCATCGCGGCGAGGATGGCGACGCCTGCGCTGGAGACGCCGAGCGGTCGGCGCGCGCCGACCTCGATCGACAGCACCTGGATCGGATAGACGCCAATCCGGCGATCAACGCACAGCGTGTCGTTGCCGGTCCGCACCGTCAGGAACAGCGTGTCGCCGATCTCGGCCGAGGCGCGTTGCAGCGACGGATTTGCCGCGATCAGCAGCCGCGACGGCCGAGGCCGTGCGAGCGCGAGCTCCGGCACCTGGTTGCCGATCGCGTAGCGGCCGGTCCGGTCATGCCGTTCGACGATGCCTTCCTCGATCAGCACGTGGACGATGCGGTGCACGGTCGGGCGGGTGAGGCCGGTCGCCCGCACCACCTCGGCCAGCAGCACGCCGTCTTCGCGGCCTGCGGCAAGGATGCGCAGCACCGCGAGCGCGCGCCGGATCGCCTGCGCGCCCTGTCGCGGTCCCGTGATGCGGCGGGTGGATTTCGCGGAAGTCGTCTTGTCCATAATATGGACGAGAACGCCACAATTCACTCGACAGGTAAAGCGCCCATCTGGAGATTGCGCTCCGAATCGACATGCCGTGTACGACGTCAGGCAAATCGACGTAAAATTGGAAGCGCCGCCGGGAGGTTAACATGCGATTAATCTGGATTGCCCTAGCTGCCGCAGCGGCGATGTTGACGGGACCGGCGTCGGGCCAGCAATGGCCGGCGCGCAACGTCAAGCTGATCGTGCCCTATCCGGCCGGCGGCAATGTCGATAGCGCCGCGCGCATCATCGCGGACAAGCTCCAGGAAAAGCTCGGCCAGCCCTTCATCATCGAGAACAAGGCGGGCGCCGGCGGCATGATCGCGGGCGAGGCGTTCGCGAAATCCGCGCCCGACGGCTACACGCTGTTCGTCGGCGCCAACGGCCCGGTGCTGTTCGCGACCGAAATCAACAAGCGCGACGCCTACAATTGGAAGAAGGACTTCCTGCCGATCACGACGATCTCGATGACGTCGTTGGTGCTCGAGGTGCATCCGTCGGTGCAGGCGACCACCTTCAAGGAATTCATCGACCTCGCCAAGCGCGAGCCGGGCAAGCTGACGATGGCCTCGCCCGGCCCCGGCACCACCAATCATCTGCTCAGCGAGCTGATGCAGTCCAGCCTCGACCTGCAATGGGTCACCGCGCATTATCGCGGCAATGCGCCTGCCGTCAACGATCTCTTGGGCGGGCAGGTGCAGTTCGCGTTCGACCAGCTCACGGTCAGCCTGCAGCACATCAAGGCCGGTCTGTTCCGGGCGCTGGCCGTCACCAGCCCGCACCGCCTGAAGTCGCTGCCCGACGTGCCGACCTTCGCCGAGCTTGGTTACAAGGATTTTGACGGCCAGACCTTCACCGGCCTGTTCGCACCGGCAGGCACGCCGGCGCCCGTGATCGACAAGCTGCACGAGGCACTGACCGCGATCCTGAAGGACCCCGCCGTGGTCGACAAGTTCGAGAAGCTCGGCGGTGAAGCCGTCGCGATGACGCCCGACGAATTCAAGGCCTATCTCGCGCGCGAGGACGCCAAATGGATTCCGATCGTGCGCAAGGCCAACATCAAGGCGGATTGATCGATGCGGATCGACCCCAGCGAGCTCGGCGCCGAGCGCATCTACCGGCTGATGACCGGCATCGTGGTGCCGCGTCCGATCGCCTGGGTGACGAGCCTGTCGCGCGCAGGCGTGCTCAACCTCGCGCCGTTCAGCGCCTTCACCTTCGTCTCGCAGAAGCCGCCGATGCTCGCGATCAGCGTCGGCCGCAAGGGCGCGGACTACAAGGACACCGCGCATAACATCCTCGATACCGAGGAATACGTGATCCACATCGCCGATACCCCGCTGATGCAGGCGGTGCACGACTCATCGGTCGAGCATCCGCCCGAGATCAGCGAGGTCGCGGAGCTCGGCCTTGAGACGCTCCCGAGCGAGCGCATCAAGGTGCCGCGGCTCAGCGTTGCACCCGTTGCGATGGAGTGCCGCTTTCGGCAGTGCCTCGAATTCGGCGACGCCCGCAGCCGTCTCATCGTGGGCGAAGTCGTGATGTTCCACCTCCGCGACGGCCTCGTGAACGACGGCAAGGTCGAAACCGTCGCGCTCGATCCGATCGCGCGCATCGGCGGGCCGCGCTACGCCCGGCTCGGCGAGATCGTGACGCTGCACGGCGTGTTCCAGACTCCCAAATCGAAAGACTGAGCGCGCCGCCCCCGCGCGCGCCCCAAGACCATTGGAGAACGACCATGCGACTCCTAAGCTATCTCGTGGACGGAGAGCCGCGCTACGGTGCCGTCATGGAAGGCGGCGTCGTTGATCTGACCCGGCGGATCGGCCGCGACTTCTCCGATGTCAGGGCGCTGATCGCAGCCAACGCGCTGGCCGACGCGCAGGAAGCCGTCGCCGGACAAAAGCCGGACTACGCGCTGGAAGAGCTCGTGCTGCTTCCGCCGGTGCTGGCGCCGGAAAAGCTCTGGTGCATCGGAGTCAATTACGCCGAGCGCAATGCGGAGTATAAGGACAGCTCTGACCTGCCCAAATATCCCAGTCTGTTCGTGCGCAGCATGTCCTCGATGACGGGCTCAGGCCAGCCGCTGGAGAAGCCTCACGTCTCCGAGCAGCTCGACTATGAAGGCGAGCTCGTCATCGTGATTGGCCAGGGCGGCCGCCACATTCCGCGCGAAAAGGCCTGGGCGCACATCTTCGGCATGACGCTGTGCAACGAGGGCACGATCCGCGACTGGCTCCGCCACGGCAAGTTCAACGTCACGCAGGGCAAGAATTTCGACCGCTCCGGCAGCATCGGTCCGTGGATCGTCACCGCGGACGAGCTCGATCCGCGCGGGCCTCATGACATCGTCACGCGCGTCAACGGCGAGGTGCGGCAGCAGGACACCACCGAGCGGCTGATGTTCCCGTTCGATTTCCTGATCTCCTATCTCTCGACCTTCGCAACCCTCAAGCCCGGCGACATGATCGTGACGGGCACGCCGACCGGCGCCGGCGCCCGCTTCGACCCGCCGCGCTGGCTCAAAGTCGGTGACGTCGTCGAGGTCGAATCCAGCCGCATCGGCGTGCTGCGCAACACCGTCGCGGCGGAGCAATAGGTCATGCTGGATACTGCCACGATCGAACGTCTTGCCACGCGGCTCGACGAAGCCGAACGCACCAAGACGCTGATCACGATGTTTTCGAAAGACCATCCCGATTTCAGCATCGAGGATGCCTATGCCGTTCAGCGCGCCTGGACCAGACTCCAGCTCGGACGCGGCCGGGTCATCAAGGGCCACAAGATCGGCCTGACCTCGAAAGCGATGCAGAACGCGGTCGGCATTTCCGAACCCGATTACGGCGTGCTGTTCGCCGACATGTTCTATGCCGACGCCACGCCGATTCCGTTCGACCGCTTCCAGGCGCCGCGAATCGAGGTCGAGCTCGCCTTCGTGCTGAAGGCGCCGCTGCGCGGGCCCGATTGCACCATCTTCGACGTGCTCAACGCCACCGACTACGTCACCCCGGCGCTGGAGATCCTGGAGACGCGCATGCACCGCGTCGATCCCGAAACGGGCAAGGCGCGAAAGGTCATGGACACGATCTCGGACAACGCGGCGAACGCCGCGCTGGTGCTTGGCGGCCGGCCTTTCCGTCCGATGGACGCGGACATGCGCTGGATAGGCGCGCTGTTGTTCCGCAACGGCGAGGTCGAGGAAACCGGGCTTGCCGCCGGCGTGCTCAACCATCCCGCCAACGGCATTGCCTGGCTCGCCAACCGCCTCGCGCCGCATGACGAGCATCTGGCCGCCGGCGAGGTGGTGCTGGCGGGATCGTTCACGCGTCCGGTCGACATTCGCCGCGGCGACACGTTTCATGCCGATTATGGCGCGTTCGGCTCGGTGTCGTGCCAGTTCGTCTGAATCAACACATGAAAGGGAGCGCATCATGACCGGTCACACGCGGCGCAAGAGCATCCATATCGGCGGCTTCAAGCATGCCAACCCGATTCCGAACGCCTGCCGCATCGGCAATCTCGTGATGTCGGGCGTCATTCTCGGCCGCGATGCGACTGGTGCGATGCCCGAGAGCCTGGAGGCGCAATGTGCCAACATGT
Source organism: Bradyrhizobium sp. 23 (assembly GCF_023073295.1). Lineage (NCBI taxonomy): Bacteria > Pseudomonadati > Pseudomonadota > Alphaproteobacteria > Hyphomicrobiales > Nitrobacteraceae > Bradyrhizobium > Bradyrhizobium sp. 23. The sequence continues at coordinate 212,613 of NZ_JADPJF010000088.1, forward strand.
TCGCGCATATGAAGGCGACGGTCGAGGCTGCCGGCGGCACCACCGACGACATCATCAAGATGACGGTGTGGCTGAAGGACCGTACGCAGCGCGGCCCGGTCAATGTCGAGTGGCTGAAGATGTTTCCGGACGAGCATTCGCGCCCGGCGCGCCACGCGCTGCCGATGGACAACATGGACGGCGGCGCGCTGGTGCAGTGCGACTTCACCGCCGTAATCGACTGAGGGAGTTTTGCGCATGCCGACCTATCTTCCGTTCGACCCGAACCCGCGCCGCCCGGTCAAGGGGCCGCCGCCCAAATCCCTCGACAGCCAGTTTCACGTGCTCGGCCCCCTCGACAAATATCCGGAGCGTCCCGGTGCTGCCTATCGGATGCCGACCGCGACCTGGGAGGCGGCGCTGCGCGTGCATAAGACGCTCGGCATCGAGCGCGGCATCATCGTGCAGACCACGACGTATGGCGCCGACCATGCCGTCGTGCTCGACGGTCTCGCCGCGATGGGCCCGAACTATCGCGGCTGCGCCAACGCGCTGGTGTTCGCCGAGGCGAACGATTCGTATCTTGCCAAGCTGCATGATGCTGGGGTCCGCGGCGCGCGCTTCAGCTTCCGCCAGGAGCTCGGCGCTGTGCTGTCGGATGCCGATTTTGCCCGCGCGATTGCGCGCATCCGCGAGCTCGGCTGGTACGTCAAGATCCAGCCCGAGAAGGACGGCATCGTCTCCAGCGTCGCCAAATACGAGAATCTCGACGTGCCCGTGCTGATCGACCACATGGCACGGCCCGATCCTGAAGCCGGCAGGAACGATCCGAACCTGCGCAAGATGCTGGAGCTGCTCGGCAAGGGCAATTTCTGGGTGATGCTGTCGCTCGGCGAGAAGTCCTCGAAGCTCGGGCCGCCCTACGACGACGTCATCCCGATCGCGCGTGCCTATATCGAGGCAGCAGTCGACCGCTGCGTCTGGGCCAGCGACTGGCCGCACCCGGTCTCGGTCAAGCAGCCGCCCAACGACGCCGATCTGCTGGAGTTGATGTACCGCTACGCGCCCGACCAGTCGACGCTGGAGAAGATCCTGGTGCACAATCCGGCCAAGCTGTTCGGCTTTCCGGATTAGGGCGCTCACGGCCTGCCACGAGCGCAGCTTCACCGTCGCAACAATCGCACCCGCTCACCCCGCCAACCGGTCCCTTACCCCGGCTGCGATCTCGAACGAGCGCAGCCGTGCGGCGTGGTCGTAGATCTGCCCCGTCGTCATCAGCTCGTCCGCGCCGGTGTCGGCGATCAGCGCCTTCAGCTTCGCTTCGACCATGTCAGGCGTGCCGACCGCCGAGCACGACAGCGACTGGCCGACCATCGCCTTCTCGGCTGGCGACCACAGCGCGTCCATGTCGTCGACCGGCGGCCGCAGCGGGCCGGGCGTGCCGCGGCGCAGATTGATGAACTGCTGCTGCAGCGAGGAGAACATGCGCTGCGCGTCCGCGTCGCTGTCGGCGGCGAACACGTTGACGCCGACCATCGCATAGGGCTTGTCGAGCTGCGTCGAGGGTTCGAACCGCGCCCGATACTCCCGCAGCGCCGGCATCATCATTTGCGGTGCGAAGTGTGAAGCGAACGCGAACGGCAGGCCGAGCATCCCTGCGAGCTGCGCGCCAAAGGTGCTGGATCCCAGGATCCACAGCGGCACCTTCGTCCCCATGCCCGGCACGGCCCGGATGGCCTGGTTCGGCTGCACGTCGCCGAGCAGCGCCTGCAACTCCAGCACGTCCTGCGGAAAGTTTTCCGAACTCGTCGCGAGGTCGCGCCGCAGGGCGCGTGCGGTAAATTGGTCGGTGCCCGGTGCCCGCCCGAGCCCGAGATCGATCCGCCCGGGATAGAGCGAAGCCAGCGTGCCGAACTGCTCGGCGATGACGAGCGGCGAATGGTTCGGCAGCATGATCCCGCCGGACCCGACCCGGATCGTCTTCGTCCCGCCCGCGATATGCCCGATCACCACCGACGTCGCCGCGCTCGCGATCCCCGTCATGTTGTGATGCTCGGCCAGCCAGAACCGCTTGTATCCCCAGCCCTCCGCATGCTGCGCGAGATCGAGCGAATTGCGGAACGCTTGTGACGCATCGCCGCCTTGGCGGATGGGCGCGAGGTCGAGCACGGAGAAGGGGATCATGGAAGGGTCCGGATGGAGCGTGCGGTGGTAACGTGGACTCGACATGTAGGAGCCGGTCGCAGGAATACCAGCCGAAACGATCATGGTGCTGCGCCGGCGGCTCCATCGCGCGGAGACGGGGCCATCGCTGCGCTGCATGCGGCAAATTCGCCTGTATGGAAACCGCGGGCCGCATTGCCGCGTTGCCGGCCGGTTTGATCAACGGCGACGATTTTCATTTCGGGGGCTTTCTTTGGACAGATTCAACATTGGTGTTCATGTCGTTGCGCTGGCTGCGGCCTTCGCACTCGCCGTTCCCATTGGCTGGGACCGCGAGAAGCGGGCGCGAAGCGCGGGCTTGCGCACCTTTCCACTGGTCGCAATGGCAAGCTGCGGCTTCGTGCAGGCCAGCGAAAGCCTGCTCGTGCATTCGCCTGACGGAATGGCGAAGGTGATCGAGGGCCTCATCACCGGCATCGGCTTCATCGGCGGTGGCGCAATTCTCAAGCAGGGGAATTCGGTGCAGGGGACCGCGACGGCCGCGAGCCTCTGGGCGACCGGCGCCATCGGCGTCTCCGTCGGGCTCGGCGCTTTTGATGTCGCGGTGACGGTCGCCGTATTCACGTTCCTGACGCTTCGCTTGTTGACGCTGGTCAAGGAAGAAGACGATCACTGATGCATGTGCGAGCGGCCTGCACCCCGTTCACAACAACGTCATCGCGACCCGCTGCGTCCCCCGGCCCAACTGTGCGTCTGGCGCGTTTTCTTGTACACTCACTGAGCCTTTGGACGCTCGCCAGGAGGAACCGACATGACCACGGTCGTACTCAATCGCCGGAGCCTCCTCGCCGCGGGCGGCTCGATCCTCGCAACCGGGCTCTTGGCGACCGGCGTCCCCGGCCTGCTGTTGCCTGCACGCGCGGACGGCCTCGCACCGACCGAGACGATGTCTGGCGGGGCGAACAACTACCGCAAGGGCGCGGCGATCGTGGAGCGGATCGGAAAGGGTGGCTTCTGGATGAGCGGCACCGTGCGCCGCGCCGGCGACGGGACTCCCTTGGCCGGGCAGCGCATCCAGATCTGGGCGCACACGGTCGAAGGCCAGGAGCACGAGCCGCAGAGTCATGGCGCCACGCTCACCGACAAGGACGGCAAGTTCCGGCTCGAAATGCCGCAGATCATTCCCATCTTCGGCCAGCCGCATGGCCACCTCGCCTATGACAGCGGTGAATTCAAAACCGTCTTCCTGCGGCCGATAATGCGGAGCGCAAAGGAAACCAGCCTCGAGGCGCACTTCGTCCTGCAGCCGGCCTGATCGCATTGGAGATGAAGGGGCGGAGATCGGCCCGGGCGCCCCTGATCTGGATCGCCCTTGCCTTGGCCATCGGCGTGCCGATCGCGCTCGCTGCGGGAAGCGAACAGCTCACATGGCGCGGCCCGGTCTACATCCTCGCCGGCTTCGCTGGCATCATTGCGCTCGGTCTCGTGCTCGCTCAGCCCCTGCTGATCGGCGGATATCTGCCGGGACTGTCGGCCTATCGCGGCCGGCGCGCCCACCACTGGATCGGCGGCACGCTGGCTCTGGCGGTGGTGATCCACGTCGCCGGCCTCTGGATCACCAGCCCGCCCGACATGATCGACGCCCTGACTTATACGTCACCGACACCGTTCTCCCCCTTCGGCGTGACCGCCATGTGGGCCATCTTCATTGTTGCGCTCCTGGCTCTGCTGCGCCGGCGGCTGGGATTGCGGTTGCGCACGTGGCGCATCGTCCATATTCCCCTCGCGATCGTCATCGTCGCAGGCAGCGTCGCCCATTGCCTGCTGATCGAGGGGACGATGGAGACGATCTCGAAGGCTGCGCTTTGCGCAGCTGTGCTGGCGGCGACCGTCAAGGTGATGGTTGATCTCTGGAGAAGGCGGACGTTGCGCGATAGCAGCATTGCGCGGCCGTAAGCGTAGGGTGGGCAAAGGCGCGTAGCGCCGTGCCCACCATCTATCTATCAATGGTGGTTGGTGGGCACGCTTCGCTTCGCCCAGCCTACGAGCTCCGAAACTTTCGCTGACCCCCTTGTTCCAACACGTTCGGCGTCGTTACCGCTGGTATCGGCTCCGCTTGCCCGGGAAGGCGGTCAAGATTATCCTCGCGCGATGGCCGTCAGTGTCCCCGACCTGAGAGCATTCCTGCTCGCCACACCGTTCTTCGGCGGTATCCCGGATCAAAGTCTCGACCTCCTGATGTCGATGCTGGTTGAGTGCCGATTTGATACCGGAGCAACCGTCGTGACGGAGGGCGAGCCCGGACGCTCGCTGTTCATCGTCAAATCCGGCCGGCTGGCGGTGAGCAAGCGGGCGAATGCGGGCAACGTCATCCCGATTTCCGTTCTGGAGCCCGGCGATTTCTTCGGTGAGATGACGCTGATTGAAATGCAAAATCGATCCGCCACGGTGGTCGCGGAGAGTCCGACCGTGCTTTACGAGCTGACCGCCCAGAAGCTCTACGCTTGCTACAAGGCCGATATCCACACCTATGTGATCGTCCTGCAAAACATCAATCGCGAGCTATGCCGACGGCTGCGCCGTTCAGACGATCGGTTAGCGGGGCATCAGGTGGGTGACGAGAGTTGACATGCGTAGCATGGGTAGAGCGAAGCGAAACCCATCATGTCTCGTCACCGCGCAAATCTTCCATGGATTTTCGTTTCGCTGTACCCATCCTACGAACTCCCCGGCACCGTAGGCTTCGAATAGGAAACTAACATGGCTCAAGCCGGAGATAATGGACGGTTCGCGGCGTTCAAGCACCACGCCAAGGTGCACTCCTTCAGAGTCAGCACTGCTTTTCTGACTTGGATTCTGCTCGGCGCGACGCTCTTTTACAAGCCTGAGTGGGTCCGATGGGCCCTGCGAACAGGCACGCACGCTATTGAAGCTGTCGGCGATGCGCTTCCTGGTTATTGGGGCGCTCAGGCCGAAATTGTCTTGCGCGAACTCGGTGGTTTCCTTTGGATCCAGATCACGGCCGCGATCCTGTTTGTCCGGTTCGTGTTCTGGCTGATCGGGGCCTCGTGGCGACGTGGTCGGCGGTAGATCCAGTCAGCTCGCGTAGGATGGGTAGAGCACTTGCGAAACCCATCATGCTTCGTCACCGAGCAATGCTATGCAATTCCTGGCCAAAACTGACTGGAGCTCTCGCTCGGGCGATGCCCGCAAGTGACCCCGAAGCGGCGGTCGCGGGGAAGTTGAGGTTCGCTAAGGCCCCACAGGCCTAAAATGTGCTTTAAGGAATATAAGAGACATCCTCAGCTGAGGGAGCCAACCTCAGCGGCGATTTCTTCCGTCAACCACGCAATGCCCGCATCCATCATTGCTGCCTTGGTCGTAATGGCCATGATTGCATCGGACTTCCGCTTCAAAGGAAGCTCAACCAATTGCAGCGCGAAACGAGCCGCGTATCTCTCGACGAGACGGCGCGGCAATGTTGCTATCAAGTCCGAGTTTGAAATTTGCGTGAGTGCCATCATAAAGGTGGGCACGGTCAGGACAATGCGGCGCTGGAGGCCGCGCTTCTCCAGGAGTTGGTCGACAAAACCTCGCGGATCGCCGTCGAGCGACACAAGAAGATGCTGTGCTCTGCAGAATGCAGCAATCGTTGGTGCGCGGGCGAATCCGTTTCCCTTGCGCATTGCGACCACGAAACACTCATCGTAAAGCTTTCTTGCCTGGAAGCGGGTTGGCACTGTGCCCAGGGGCAGGATGGCCAAGTCGATTTCGCGCTTCTCCAGCTTCTCCAGGCTTGACCGCCAAGGGTGCTCCACAGCGCTTGCATGCCTCCCTGGCATCAGATGGATCAAGCTCAGGTCGGCACGGGGTGCCTTTCTCCTGAGCCGCCCCGCAAATGGTCCCATCACCGTGTCCATGATCGCATCAGGAGCGCCAATGGAAAAACGGCGGCTACTTGTAGTCGCGTCGAAGGGCGTAGCTGAAGCAAATACGCGCCCTACGCGAGAAAGGATATCTGCTACTGGCTCGCCGAGTTCCAGCGCACGCTCCGTCGGCACAACACCCTTCGGCGTCCGTAAGAACAGGGGGTCATTAAATAGATGCCGTAGCCGCCCAAGTGAATGACTTACGGCAGAAGGGGTGATGTTCAAGCGGCTAGCCGCTCGCGCCACGTGGCTCTCCTCCAGCACAGTGTGGAAGACCAGCAGCAAGTTAAGATCGACTTTTGACAAGGAAATGTGGTTCAGCATATTGCTGAGGTTATATCACTGGATTCATGTCTCTGAAAGCTCCATGGATTGCGCAACGTTAGCCACAGGAGCTGAAATGACCAAACACCATGCAAACTGGCCAGGAACGCTGTCACGGCGGTCCGCGATCACGACAGTCGCTGCGGCATCGTTGACCCCTCGATTTTGCGCTAGTGTGGCTGCCAGTGACGACGTCGCTCACCTTATCGAGCGCGCCGCTGCGAAAAACGCGGCCTTCATGCGCGGGGACATGGATCGTTGGCTGGCCCTTGTTCGCATCGCCAGTGACTTCACGTTAATGCAACCATTCGGCGGCCCAACTAGCCACGGGTTCGACGCAAGTCCTGAACGTTTGGCGAAGCTATCCCAGTTTTTCAAGAACGGTGAGACGACCTTGGAGGTCGTGCAAACCTATGCATCGGACAAGCTGGTCGTTCTCGTCATGGTCGAGCGGCAATATGCCGAAGTCGGGAGCTTACCAAAACAAGACTGGTCGCTCCGAGTTACGGAAATCTATCGCAAGGACGGTTCTGAATGGCAGTTAGTCCATCGCCACGCAGACCCGCTGGTTCATGGCGTTACGTTGCAGGAGGCGGCGACGATTGCTCGCGGCGGACGTAAGGATGAATGACCGCGGCAACTGGCGTCTTATCAGAAGAAGGATCGATTGCGCCGAAGACTGCATTACATGCAGGTCCACTTCCCCTTTTGGCCCCATAGCGGAAGTCTGCTCGACGTCGGCTTGTATCCCCTTCCATAGGTTGGGCGATATACGTGCTTAGGCGCGCGCTAGGCAGGCAAATCTGACCCGTCGGGCAAAACACCTCTCTCCTGCAAAATCTCGTCAACCCTCCCCCACAAAAATATTCCACTTTACCGAAATTCGGAATCGCAGTATCAATCCGCCATCCCGGTCCAGGGAGAGGGGCGATCGTCCGTCGTAACGTGCGTGGGTCGGGGGGCGGTGGACGCGGCAGTGTCGGGCACGCGAAGGCGGAACCAGGGCGAGATGAACCTCGTGAGGTCCTGTTGCGTGCGGACGAACGGCGCCTGTGTCCGGCGAGCCTCTTGGCGAAGCCGGATCGCTGCGTACGGCAAAATCGTGTGGTCCTGGCCGTCGTTGCTACGGTCAAGCCTTGCGGAGATGGATCGAGGCTCAACCGGGTCTCAATGCATCGTCAATTCGCAAGGCGACGGTGACAAAAAGGAACTCGTCGCCGGGGAGAGCGCGGCATAAGCCGTCAACCCACTGCGCAGGGAAGGCCGAGTGTTCGGCGTCACCTGTATGCTGCTGTGCGGTCTTTTTGCGCTACATTTTCGCGCAGCGGACCGCGGGTGCTAAGCCGGCACCCGGTCTTCCCTGCGCCTCTTCACAGAGGAGGGTCAAGGTAGAAGCAAAACTCGGGCATCTCATGCCGCGAGAAGGCTGTTTCATGTGTGATTTGAGCGAGGGAATGGTGCTGCCAGACAGGATTGAACTGTAGCGGTCGCCAGGTGAGCTACTGAAAATGTTGGAGTTTTTCGCCTCGCCAGCTCTCCGTGTGTATCAGTCGTGGGAGCAGTTGTCATTCACCTCACTGACTGAATTTCACTGGTCAGCAGCGAGTGCGGCCGAAAGAGCCACTTCCCAGAACGTCTTGTCCATCTTCCATTTGATCTCCTCCTCGTGACCAAGGTCGCGGTCGTGTCCCTCGACGGCTAGCACGGCGGCTCGAACGAACTCACCAGCGAAGTCGGCGAGGGCATCGAGATCGTCGAAGCGCGGAAGGTCGGTTGGCTGGTCGTCGAACAGGTGGTGGGCCAGCCGGCCCGTTCGAAAGCTGCGAAGACGCGATTGGGCTTTCTGATGGCTCGGCGAGTTTACGTACATTTCATACAGAGCCAAAGCCTTAGAGGAAGCCTCTCTGCAACTCGCTTCGCCCAGTTTAGCTCCGTCCGTCAGTTGGGGGTGCCATTCGCGGGCATTCGCTGCGAGAGTTTCCTGAACGTCCTGTCGCCTGAAGAGGTGCGCGAGAACCGGAATAGAGGCTTTGTCCTGCTGTTCAACGGGATGCCGCGCGGGGTCAGACACGTCAAACAGACGAGCTAACGCAAGAGCAACATTCAGAGCCAAGCTATTCTGCGTCACGTTGAACGTGTCGCCGAAGGAGCACGGACGATTGAACCTGTCTTCGCTTATGACATCATTGGCCGCATGCATGGCAGCTCTCGCTCTCAGTGCAAACCATGTATCAGCGGCCAAAGAAGGAACGATGAGCTTTGTACGCCTCATAGCTTCTTCGTTGGCTAAAGCGGATCGTTTTTTTGACATACATGTCCTAAGTCCGGCGTTCTCGCGGGAGCGAGCGGGCAGACGTGCAAAAGCTCGGCGACCTCGGTGAGTTCTCCTCTGAGAAGTGCCACCCGAAGCCGTGCCTCCTGCGTGTTCACGACGCTCCGATCTATCTGATCTGTTCCTAGTCGATGGCTACTCGCTCTAGCGACGTTCGTCTAGCAGGGTTTCGAGGCGTTGCTCCCAGCCATCTCGGTGCTCGATACGGTCAAACCCGTCGCGAGGTCCCTTAAGAAGGTCGATGCGGCTTCGTCGGCTTAGTTCCTCCCAATCCTCATACATCAGGTACAGAGCATTGCCGTAGGACAAGTTCTCAAAGGCGACCAAGTTGTCGCCGAATTGTGCACCGAAGTATCTCAGGAACCCGTTAGTCTCCGCAATGAATGCCGTTGGCCTGAAGCGCGCCATGATGTTTAGCCGTTCTTTCATCGTGTCGCGGCTTGCCTCAGATACCGGCCTCTTGCCGCGGAGCATCCGTCGGACCACTTCATCTACGTTACCGACGGGAAGTATCTCCCAGTCCACACGCACGGTGTCGAGGTACTGTGCCAACGTCGCGGTGCTCTCAAAGACATCAGCAGCGCCTAGGTTCTCCTGCAGGATATTTAAGTTGTACAGAAGGTCCGCATCGAAGTCGGGTGCCTGTTTGCTCAGGACTTGATCGACTGCAAACCTGACGACGAACTGCGGCCCCTCTCGTTGCTCCAGCAGCGTAAGCGACAGTTCAACTTCCTTGGGGGGAATGAAATCGCGTTGATAGACCTCGCGAGTGTTGTAGTGCGTGTGCGATCCGTTGCTCCAATCTCCCCAATTCGGGCTCTCCCAAGAGAACGTCTTGGTCACCATGGGAAGATCTTTGCGCGTTACCTCCTTGCCTTCCACGTTCGCTCGGGAGTATCGGCCTGCTTCCACGGGTGGGATGAATGGGCTTGGGAGCGTCAGCTGTTCGCCCGAAAGGGTCACGCCTAAAGCGCGGTAGTTGCCGACGTCGCTTGCATTGATGCGCTTCACCACGGCGACCACGACATCATCTGCTGCAAACGCATTTATGCGGTTGAGAACCTGTTGCGGTATTTTCAGTAAGTTCTTCTTCATGGTGCCTTCCCCCGAGCCTCAGCAAACAACTGTGACGCATTCATTAGCATCTCCAAGAGCCGGGAGACGCCATCAAGCCGTGATCGGGTGGTTCGCTCATCTAGCGGCGAGTTGAGTAGCTTCCAGTCTCCGGTCGGCGTTTCGTCCTCGGAGAATGAGACGTAGATGGTCCTGCCCGGCGCTACTCGGTGCGTCAGGACGTTCCTAGCATCGCGAAGCCCTTGGTAGAGCGGGTCCTTTGATAGGGCCTCAAATGTTGTGATGATGGGATCGCTTGCCCAGGTTCGTTTATAGCCCGCGGTCGTCGAGCCGATTGCGACGCGCTGCCTGTCGCTCGGTGTGGCGAGCGGGAAGGTGCCGGGTGATAGCATTGCTCCCAGCGCAAACATGCCGAAGAAGTACGCTTCGAAGACTGAGAAGGCGCTGGAAAAGAACCCAAACAGGTTCTTCTCTTGTGTGTAGCGAATGCTCGCCTCCGGCGCCGCACCATGTTGTTTGATCGAGACCTCAAAGGCGTCGCTGTAATCGAACAGTGCGTGGTACCGATAAGACACGGCATTCCATGCCCCCACGAAGTCGCCAATGAAGGGACCTGTTAGGCCAACCGCTGCCCAGTAGGTCGCCTCGAAAGGGCTTGTCGGGAAGCCGGACGGCATGAGCAATCCGTTGACTGAAAGCGGCCGAGCCTGCCCCATACAATCTCCAAGGGTGGAAAGGCGGTTCGTCACCTTGCCATAGTGGGGCGGTAACCCTCAACGCCGTTCGATGTGCATCGGCGTGACAACTGGGGAAAAACACTGATTGGGCGGGATAAGAACGATCATCCGCAGGGATGGCTTCGATTGCGCAAGCCCTAAGCTGTCACGTTCAGCCGTGCCATCGTACGGGCCACCTGCACAGCTGACCATTCAGTCGAGCCACGCGGTGTAGGAACGCGCCGCTCCGTGAGGGCCCGTGCGATGCCACTGAGCGAGTTCACGCCATTGGCTTGTAGGTCTCGTATGATGTGGGCAAGGTCTGCAGCACGCTCGTTGGCGCGAGCAACTTGAATGTCGCGGCCAGCCTTCCGTGCCGCCCGGGAGAGCCGAGCCCCTCGGTCGCCCCCGAGCCGCACGCCACGCCGCTTGGCCGCTGCAAGGGCCACCTTGGTTCGGTCCGAGATCGCCCGTCGCTCCTCGTCGGCGACCATCGCCATGATGCCGACCGTTAGTCGGTTCGCATGAGGCATGTCAGCGGCAACGAAGTCCACGCCAGCCTTCTCCAGCCCAAGCAGGAAGTGCGCATCGCGAGATAGCCGGTCGAGCTTGGCGATGACGAGCTTGGCACCATAAACACGGCAGGTCTGTAGGGCCTTGGCAAGCTGCGGGCGATCATCATCTCTTTTCCCGCTCTCCACCTCAGTGAACGCCTCTGCAAGCGACCACCGCCCGCCATTGAGATAGCTGCGCACGGCTTCCTGCTGAGCCTCCAGCCCAAGGCCCGACCTACCTTGTCCCTTGGTAGAGACCCGGTAATACGCGACAAACACACCCTCAGCCATATCATTACATTCCAGTCAACGAACGTTGACTAAGTTGTAATAATACTCGAAATAAGTCAACCCCCCTCATCCCGGGAGGACCAAGGGGGTGTCCCTTTCGAGCGCTACAGAACTGGCCGCGTCTGAGCCCTGCGAGCGATGTTGATCTGTTTGGCCCGCAGCTTAGTGAACCTTGAGACGAGCTGAGCGGTGACACCGAGGATGTCCGCGATCTGACGATGGAGCAGACGGGGATGGTGGTCGTACAGCCAACACACCGCCTCCTGCGTGTTCAGCTCGCGACTACGGGTCGAGCGGAACGCAGCAAGCGCAGCTTCGGCGCGGCGCATCGTCGGGGCGGCCTCGCTTACGAGGTCGGCAACTGTGTCGTGCCACGCTTCGGCGATTAGTGCTTGGCACTCCGGGGACAGAACGTCGAATGGATGGCCTGATCTCGGATTGTCGTGTCGGACGCCAAGGCGACGTTCAACGAACGCTCGAGGCAAGCGATAGCGCCGCCCTTCGGCAGCGAGAACGCCCATGTGATGGAGAACGACGCGGACCCGTTTCGGCCCAACTCCGTACTGTTCGCCTAGTTCAGTGACGGTGATGAACTCGCCAATCGGGTCGGTGATGAGCCGTCCAGTCTGGCGGTGGACGGTTTCTTGGACGTAGAGCATGCGTGTGCGATCCTGTGCGGGATTGGAAGTTGATCGGAGAGCCCAGAGATTGCTGGGGCTGGGGATGCTGAGGGACATCTGAAGTGGTCAACTTCAGTGGCTTGGCAGCTCCGCGCGGGGTGGACCAAGCATTACCCATGAACTAAACACCCCAAGAACAGGTGGTGTCTTTCGCGTGCAGCTTCGAGGTGTGTCGCGATCGGCCAAGCCAATCTGATGCGCTTAGGGTAGGCGCGTTTGAGCTGCTGCCGGTATGATGGACACCGGGTTAAGCTAATCCCACCTTGCGCTCGAACTCAACAGGGCTGAGGTAACCGATC
>NZ_JADPJF010000116.1:0-387 GCF_023073295.1 Bradyrhizobium sp. 23
GAGTTGCGGCTGCCAGCCATCAAGGTGCTGTGGCCGCAATTTGCCGAGCAGTCCGACAAGGAAGGCTGGCCGGCGGCCCGCTTCGTCGCCACCATTGCCGAGCACGAGATCGCCGAACGCGGCCGCCGCCGCGTCGAGCGCCATCTCGTCGAGGCGCGGCTGCCCGCTGGAAAGACCTTCGACAACTTCGACTTCGAGGCTGTGCCGATGATCTCCAAGGCACAGGTGACCGCGCTCGCCGCCGGCGATGGTTGGCTCGGCAAGGGCGCCAATCTGCTGCTGTTCGGCCCGCCCGGCGCAGCCTGCTGTTCGAGCTCATCAGCGCTCGCTACGAGCGGCGTTCCATGCTGATCACCGCCAATCAGCCCTTTGGAGAGTGGAACAGGG
>NZ_JADPJF010000116.1:662-21743 GCF_023073295.1 Bradyrhizobium sp. 23
TGCGACACCGACTCGCCATCCTGATTGTCGCGCGCTTCCCATCCAGATTGTCGCGCTATAGCAATGCGGCACCTCGCATGTGAAGCGCCGCGTGAGCAATCGGAGGCGCACCTTTCTGCCCGCTGATGGCAAATCGGCAACGTGCCGGACGTAGCGGCTATGGATGCGGCTCGACGCTGTCGCGCACAAAGGGCACCGAGCCTCCGCAGCTTCCGACCTGACAGCCAGAATAAGCGAATCCATTGAGTCACTTACACCATCAAACACCAAACCACTCGGTACTAGCGATGAGATCTGAAAGCCCGTCCGCATGGCGCTGATTCTCCGTTTGAGAAGCACAGTCGCCCGGCAAACTTCACCAGAAATGAGTCAGACCCCCTTTTGGATGCCGATAGGGGGTCCCAGTCGAACGCCGATTGACAGTAGGGCGCTAAGCACGGCGCCGCAGACACTTACGAAGCGATCGGCGATGGGATCTCGAACACAAATGCGCAAAACTGCTTCATTCACGATCTGAAGCATAGCCGGATCCTAGGCTATTCGGACCCGGCCATCGCAAGCGCGGCGACAAGGGCCGCGATGCTGTTTTTCAAGCGAACGGAAGTCGGGGTCTCCACGCTCCCGATCGAATTTCAGTCGGACCCGTTGTCGATCTGTTCGAGGAGCCCGCGCCGGCTTCGATTTCATCGAGGATTTCCTCTCGTTGATAACGGTCTGCTTGATGGTGTCACCACAGTGACGCTCTGGCGTGAGACACTCAGGTAACTACATCCTGAGGCGCGCGAACTGCATCGACGCATGCTCCGCCTCGCGAAGGGAGTCGCATGGGACGATGCTCAACAACGACTTACAGAACGCAGGCGTGAGCTTGCCGCGGTGGATCACAACGTTCTCGTGCCCCGTGGCGGCTCGAGCGCTCTGCCATTGCCGATTGTAGCCGCGCTGTTCATTGGACTTCACGTGGCAAGCGGCGAAGTCGGCGCCGCCCAGCGTGGCCAACTGCCAGGCATGTACCGGCAGCTTGGTATGGATGTGCACCCACATCGGATTTGGCATCCTACCACTGCGCAGCGCCTTGGGCTGCAGCTTGACCTCGAACAGCGTCGCTGGCTCGCTCTTCAAGGCGCGGGGTGGATCCACAGACGCAAGTTCTTCGGCCGCCTGCAATTGTTCAAGGTACTTCTGCGACGGAAACGCGTACGTCTTCATGCAATCGATCGTGATCGCCGCCTTTCGTGCGTTCAACGAGTTTGCCTGTCCCTGAACCTCGGACAACATCGTCTTAAGTCGGACTATTTTTCCGTGCACTTCAGGCAATTGCGCATGCGTGAGTAGGCCATGTCGGCGGGGCTCCTCCAGCGCGGCTACACAGTTCTTAATCTCGGCGGTCTGCGTCTCCAGGCGCTTAAGGACGAGATCCACGACGTGGTCGGCGTCCTCAGGCTTCATCTGGCGCGCTTGCGAGACGGCGCTTTGCTGAGCCGGCAGATCGAACTGCAGCAGCTCGTCCAATCGCTTGAGTAGTCCCGTCAGTGCGTTCCTGGAGGGCGGAGCCTGCCACATCGCCAGGTGCCCGGTCGCCGATGATGACGCCCTCGCGCGTGCCTCCTCCGCACTCGCGAGTTTCTTCGTACCCAGATCCGAGAGTACGATAACCTTGGCAGTAGAGGCTGTGGCAGCGTCGGGCCTAGCGAGCTGCGGCTCGCGCAGCCCGGCCGTTGAACTCCCCTCGCGTGCGGCCGGTGCGCGCTTGCCTTTCCCCTTCCTGCGCGCCGCGTGGTTCTCAGCCGCTAAGTCGGTCTTTTCCGATATCGCAGTCTGGGCAGGCGGCTCCAGTTGCCTCTTTGGCTGCACTGCCAAAAGTCGCGTGACTTGGTGCGCGGTGACCCATGCACCTTCCACGATCTGGTCCAACTGTTCCAATGGAAGGTCGGCATCCGTTCTAGCATCCCTTAGCCTGGCAACGATACGTTCCACCTCTGAGGCAAATTCCGAATGCCGTTCCATGACTCCTTCCAGAACGGTGCAGTGCTCTGCGTCGAGTGGCTCTCCGTCCTTGTTCAGAACGGCTTTGTACGTCGAGACGAATGCCGGAAAAGCATCCTGGATATAGGTCCCGAGCAGACGCACCCGCCCGTTCTCATCCATGAGGGCGTCCCTCACGGCTGGTTCAAACGTGCTCGCCTGAGACTCAATCAGAAGCTTCGCGAGCTTAATCCGCGATTCCAGATACAAGCACCCATCATAAAGTGCCGAGCCGGTGTGCAGGCGTAGTGCGGCTTCGTTGGCCTTCCGCATCTCGGGCGTCGTGCTTGGCAAGTTGGCAGTGGTCTCGCAGGCGGACTGCATCCGTTCCGAGCGCAACAGCTTCTTTCCCCACCACTCGATGACAGGCACATGGTCCTTCACCATACTGGAAGCCACTCGGCTCAGCTGGTCGGGGGTAGCGTTGGATTTCGAAATCCGCTGGAACAGGCCTGCCGATACCTGTCTGCGCTCTTCTAAGGCGAGGATAATCGCCGAGGCCACCATGTTGCCCTGACGCCCCGCCTGGAGCACGGCATAGCAGTATTGACGGGCCTCGGCGTCGGACAGAATGCTCGGCGCCACGGCCGGGCGCAGGCTCGCGTAGTACTCCAGAACTGCCGAGCCTGCTTTGACGAATCGATCGCTCAGCTCTAGCGCCTCCTTCAGCTCGGCATCCTCGCCCGGCTGACGGCAAGCGGCATAGTCCTCACGCAGGCGGTCCATGTGTCGCCTTGTTGCGTTGATTTCTTCCTCTGACGAGGAAATAGGGACTGCCACACCGGAAGTTGGCGGCTGGCTGGCGACCGGCGCCGTGTCTCCACCCTCGGACACTGAGGGAAAGCCGCGCCGCCGCGCAGTGGCTCCACGTGGCGCAGCGGCTGCACGTGCCGCAGCGCCTAGGATTCGATCTGGGCCAACGGAGGGACCGGAAGACCTGTCGCCAAGGGCATCGTCGGCACCGCGCGCCGTGCTAGCGGAGGGCGTCCCTCTATCTTGGGGCCCAGAGCGCATCCGCTCCACGACGGAATCGAACGATTGACTGCCTTCCCCAGGGGCTAGACTTGAGTGCGAGCGTGAACTGCTCGATCCGGCTCCAGCATCTGCAGTGCGCGATCTTCCAGATCGGCCAATGCCCGTCATATTCCATCTCCAATCAAGTCGAGAATGCGCAGCCTGTCTGGATAGACAGACTGGCTGACGAGTAGCTGACGAAGGGCGTTTTTCCGGTTGCACAGGAAACCCACATCGCCGTGGATCGTGGTCGAGTAGCTAGGCCATTTGGCTTTGCCCTCACACATCCGGGCAGACGGCTTGGCGAGTAGGCCGGCGGAATCTCACTGCCGGGCTCTCATGGATCCCCACGTGAGACTCTCGCGTCACTGGGCTCCCATTAGGCGAACGAGCTGGGTATGCCGACCTTCCATTGTGCAAAAACCCGGGACGTTCGCGAGATAGCCGTTCGAGAACGCGGCCGGTCTTGGCCTTGCGACCCATAAAGCGTTTGGACCTCCGCATCATCCAAGCCTCGATTGTCTGATTGACGTATCGAAGGATTGCCACAGAGGCGCCTGCCTGAATCGACCGAAATATACAATCCCCGGCCGCAGGAGTGGATTGAGCTGCCGAGCGATGTCACCATTGACACATGGGTCGTTTTCGGAGGCACCCGCATAAACTTCACCGCCGAAGCGCTGAGCCGAGGCAGAAAACTGCAAAATGCTGAGGCGTTTTGTGAGTTCTTTGCCCGTCGCGGCCGGAAGCGGTAGCCAGGAAGTCAAACTTGACGTTCGAAACCGGGCATCTGTCACGCGCGACGAGCACTATCCGGCGCGAGCGCTTCCTTCAAGTTCACTACTGAATCGGCCCCTGCAATAGCGAAATACCAGTCGGTTCCAGCCGCCTTCATCATTCCGAATCGCCTTGTCCCACAGCCAATCTTCGAGCCGGAGCGCGGCAGCTTCTGGCGCAGGCCGTGGAGATCGAAGTCGAGACGTTTCTTGCCACAGTGAAGGATTTGAAGCTTCCCGACGGGCGCGCCCGCGTCGTGCGGCATGGTTACGGCCCGGCCCGAACGATTGCGACCGGCATCGGGCCGGTCGAGGTCGCGCGGGCGAAGATTCGGGACCGCGGAGCGGCCGGTGACGGCGAGCGGATCCGCTTCAGCTCGGCGATTCTGCCGCTGTGGGCGCGGCGGACCAGGAGTCTGGATGCGCTCTTGCCGGTGCTGTACCTGCGCGGCATCTCGACGGGCGATTTCCAGGAGGCGCTGACGGCCCTACTGGGCAGGGACGCGCCGAACCTGTCGCCGGCGGTCATCTCCCGGCTGACGGCCGAGTGGCAGGGCGAGTATGAGCGCTGGCAAAAGCGCGATCTGTCGGCGCGACGCTACGTGTATGTGTGGGCCGATGGCGTCTTCCTGCAGGCACGCATGGAAGACCACGGCGAGTGCATGCTGGTGCTGATCGGCGCGACGCCGGAAGGCAAGAAGGAGCTGATTGGCTTTCAGGTCGGCGTCCGGGAGAGCACGCAGAGCTGGCGTGAGCTCCTGATCGACGTGAAGCAACGCGGGTTGCAAATCGCCCCGGAAATTGCCGTTGGTGACGGCGCGCTCGGCTTCTGGAAGGCGCTTGACGAAGTCTTTCCCGGCACGCGGCACCAGCGCTGCTGGGTGCACAAGACCGTGAACGTCCTGGACAAGGTCCCGCTCTCGGTGCAGGCCAACATGAAGAAGGATTTGCGCGAGGTCTATTGGGCGCCGAACCGGGCGGCCGCCGACGCGGCGATCGATGTCTTCGCCGAGAAATACCGCGCCAAGTACGGCCGGGCGGTCGAATGCCTCGCCAAGGACCGCGACGCGCTGCTGGCCTTCTACGACTTCCCGGCCGAGCATTGGGATCATCTGCGCACGACCAACCCCATCGAAAGCGTGTTCGCGACCGTGCGGCACAGAACCGTGCGGACGAAAGGATCGCTGTCGTCAACGACCGCCAGGCTGATGGTGTTCAAGCTGATTATCGCCGCATCAAAGACCTGGCGGCGGATCAACGGCACAAATCAGTTGCCGAAGGTGATTGCAGGTGTCAGATTCAACGACGGCATCGAGGTCATCCACATGCCGGCAAACCACGCCGCCTGATCGCCTCGTCACCCAAAATTCCGCATAGCTCCTCCAATGCGCCGGCCAAGCACTCTGCGGAAGACTTATTGGCCGTCAAGCTCTCTAGGACCGGGGCGCTTCGGCTCAGACGGGACAACTTGCAGACGCGCGGTCATGCACCATGCGATTTCCTGAGCAAGTCGCCCACCGATTGCGAGATGCTGCACATTCTGATCAGACGTAGAATGTCGATCAGAACAACATTTTTCTCACGTCCGGATGGAGCCAAACCGACATTGCTGGGCGAGTGACCATGACTGGGTTTGCTAGTCCAGAAGAGTCGGTGCCCAATGTGAGCCTTGCAGGAAGACGCCGTCATGCAAAATCACCAAAATCATCGCTCACCCTACCAGAGCTGTCAGCGACAGATTGCGTTCGGTCATCAGAGCATCAGGTGCGACTAGGAGACTGAGACACAGACCTCAGAGGTCTTGTCACTATCCAGGATGTGAATGCAATCTATCCAAAGAATTGATTTCACACTTCATGTGCTGCCGGGTAGGGAAAGCGCCGTGCATCACGCAACGTCGTAGGTTTGCTGTCGGCAAAGCTGCGATGAGTACGTGATCATGGACACCGCGATCGGATTGTAGGCACGGTTTTGCCCGGTGCGGCCAAGTTCATGTCACCCCCCGTCTTTGGATTGTCCGGCCGTTGAGCATTTCTTTCCAAAGCGTCTCGGTGATTTTATAAAAGTCAACA
Source organism: Bradyrhizobium sp. 23 (assembly GCF_023073295.1). NCBI lineage: Bacteria > Pseudomonadati > Pseudomonadota > Alphaproteobacteria > Hyphomicrobiales > Nitrobacteraceae > Bradyrhizobium > Bradyrhizobium sp. 23. The sequence continues at coordinate 6,550 of NZ_JADPJF010000116.1, forward strand.
ATAGGAAGGCGCGGCAGGACGGCCTCGTTATGGCGTTCTCCAGCTGAGCGTAGCCGCGCTTGGCCATCACTGTCGCTCCGGTGATCGGAGCACGAAGGAGGCTCACCTTTTTGGCCGAATGAGGAAGTTCGTTGCTCAAGCACGGAACGCCTGCCGGCGTGCGAGGCTTTGCAAATTGAGGGCCGCGATGCAAATCGCATATCATCGCTGCTCCCGCATCAAACCTGCGGCCGTGCGGCTGCGCTCGCCATCGGAAGCATCGATCGTGATGAGGAGATTTAGATCCAGACCATGGAACGGCATTGTCACTAATCCGCCATGTGAATGCATCGAACCAAACCATCGATTTCACCAATCAATGTGTTCTCGGCAATCATCTCGACTTCACGATGTCGGCGACAACTGCCGCGATTGTTCCGGCGCTGAGCGGGTGCTGCCCGCCTATCGATGCATTGTATTGATTGCCGCCTACGCCCCGATGGAAAGAGCACATTCGACGTCACCAAGATTCACGCGCGCCACGTGAGACAGTGAACAACGCCAGTCGAGCTCACAATGGAATCCCGATCCAATATGCGATTCGCCTGTACCGCAGCTCTTCGTCTATTCCGGATTCCAATGCTTACGCGGAGGCCGGACTGTTCAATTCCGCTCGGGGGTGGCGTGACGTGGTGGGTGTCTTGGCGTTACTTGATAGGAGGTCCTGGAATGCGAACGCTACTCGTTGATCATGAGAGGGACCCTGCGCGCGTTGTACAAGATGCGCTCTCCGATTGCGGTTTTGCCGTTGACGTAGCGTGCACCCTGGACGAGGCCGCCGCCGCTTTTTCTTGCGCCAGCTATGACATTCTCTTGCTCGAGTTGGTTCTACCGGATGGAGACGGCTTGGATTGGCTGAAGCAGTTGAGACGTGACGGACATTCGATGCCTGCCGTGATGATGAGTAACTTCAATGAGCTCGGTAGGCGGATAGCGCTATTTAATGGCGGTGCGGACGACTTCCTGCCCAAGCCCGTATCTACTGATGAACTCATCGCACGAATGCGCGCTACTCTGCGCCGGTCAACGCAAATGACGGCCCCCATTGTTACCTTTGGCAATCTACGATTCGATTCGATCGGTCGGCAAGCGACGGTCAATGGTCGACCACTGACAATTGCCCGCCGCGAGGTGTGCATTCTCGAACATCTGCTCAGCCGCGCCGGCCGCACCGTGGCTCGTGCGTCATTGGAAGATAGCCTCTATGCATTTGACGACGAGGTCTCAACCAATGCGCTTGAGGTCGGAATCTATCGTTTGCGCGGTCATTTGAGTCGGTCCGGTGCGACGCTACGGATCAAAACCGCGCGCGGGATCGGCTACGTCCTTGAATTGAAAGGCGCGGCATCGACCGCGTAGTTAATTGAACTTGAAAGAAAAGACCATCTTGAGCATCATTCTTGACAAGCATGCTGGCGTCACTCGAGGATCGATCGCCGCCAACGGCCTTTCGTGCACATTTCTTCCTTGTCTTTGGCAGCTTTTGTGCGTGGTCATCCTGCTATTCCCGGCTGCGGCCGTAGCTCAGATCAAGCGGGATGATGGAAGTGGGCCGCAGCGTACGGCTGCCGACGGCATTAGCGCAACGCTGACCCTTTCCTCTTCGCTCGGTAAGACGATTCACCTGCCAGCGCCAGCCGCGAGCATCTTTGTCGCAGATCCTACGGTCGCGGACTATCAGGCACCTTCGAACAGGACCATCTTTGTTTTCGGCAAAAAATCCGGTCGGACCACCTTGTTCGCACTGAACGAGGCCGGGGAGGCTCTCGCTGAGCTGCGTGTTGTCGTCACCCAGCCGATCGAGGATCTGCGCGCCACGCTGAAAGCCCAGGTCGGCGACTATCCCATCCAGGTAAGCTACACCCCGCGCGGGGCCATCCTTAGCGGTACGGCGCCCAATGCGGAGATCGTCGATATAGCGATGAAAGTGACCGAGCAATTTCTTGGGTCTGGTGCGCTCGTCGTCAACAAGATTCAGGTGGCGGGGTCATTGCAGGTGAATCTGAGCGTGCGGGTGGCGGAGGTCTCCCGGAGCGCCATGAAGGAGCTCGGCGTCAACCTCTCCGCTTCCGGTCAAGCTGGCCCTTTCACTCTCGGCTTGGTCAGTGGCAGTGGTGGTGGATACGGCGCGGCGCAGGGCGGCGGTACGGCGAAGATGGGGGTCAACACTGGCCATGTGAACGTCAGCGCTATGCTCGATGCACTGGCTCACGAGCGCCTTGCTTCCGTACTTGCTGAACCGAACCTCACCGCAATGTCAGGCGAATCCGCCAGCTTCCTCGCCGGCGGCGAATTTCCCATTCCGGTGTTGCAGGACAATCGGCAGGTCTCTGTCGAGTTCCGTCACTTCGGCGTCAGCCTGGAGTTTGTGCCGACCGTTCTCAGTAACAATCAGATCAACATCCGCGTGAAGCCTGAAGTCAGCGAACTATCGTCACAAGGTGCTGTCAACATCAACGGCATCTCCGTGCCGGCTCTCTCCACCCGGCGTGCAAACACGGTTGTCGAGCTCGCCAGCGGCCAGAGCTTTGCAATTGGTGGGCTTATCCGGCGCAACTTCAGCACTGAGATCACGACTTTCCCTTGGCTCGGCGACGTTCCGATTCTTGGTGCGCTATTTCGCTCATCGTCATTTCAACAGGATGAGACGGAACTCGTGATCATCGTCACGCCTTACGTCGTGCGGCCAAGATCGAACTCGAAGCAGATGAGTGCGCCCACCGACCGCATTGCTCCGCCCTCAGACCTCGCGCGCAGTCTGACGAACACATTGGCAACGCGCTCGCCTGTTCGCGGTGCTCCCCCGATAAGCGTACCAGGCGCGACAAGGGGCACCGGCCACACCATCGAATGAGGATCGACCAATGAGATTACGATTCGTGCGCCCCTTCATCGGTCTGACGGCCAGTCTAGGTGGCTGCGCAAGCACCGCGCCGACTTACCTCGAGCCGACCGCGCAAGCGATCCTGGTTGAACAAGAGAAGAACGTCTTACTGTTACAGACCCTTGGAGGGCCCGAACGGCAGCGTCTGCGTTACTTCATAGCGAGTACCAGTCGTGGTCGGTACGACACGCTCCATCTTGATATCGTCGGCTCACGTCGGCTCGGGGAGCAGATAGCAGCTGAGGCCCGCGCAGTGGGCGTCGACGCTCACAACATTCGCCTGTACGGTCCATTCATCGATAGGCGTGATGGCTCTGCCGCCCGAATCGAGGCGATTACGTACGAGGCGCGCCCTCCCGTTTGTCCGTCGATTGCGATCGTCGGCCCTTCAGTGAACGACAATTCTTTCGATCCGACGCTTGGCTGCTCGATCCGCAACAACTTGGCCGGCATGGTCAACGATCCGCGCGACTTGATTGACAATCAGGCCGTTGTGCCGAGTGATGGCAATCGTGCGGCCATTCCCGTTGCCACATACAAAACCTTCGCGACCGGCAATAACAGCAACTTGGGTATGGCTAACAACAAGCTGCCGTCAGATCCCACGTCTGCCGGCACCCAGACCGTGCAGCCCTCTCGATAGCGAGAACATCGGTCATTCGATGCGACCTCATTCACAACACGAACTAGACTTGGCCGGCGGCAAAGAGTGCTTTTGCGACAGCCTCGAAGTACTGGATAGGAATGGAATTGCCAAGGCTAGTGTTGCGGATTAGCTCACGGACCAGGACGTGATCTTCGACGATACTGAGACGAAGGCGCCTCGCTTCATCAAAGAGCCGTGAAGCCGCCTCCCCGTCGCCGCGGCAAACCAGGACCGGGACGCCCGTTTCGCCACGGATGTAGCGTACCCCGACCAGCAGCTCGCGCCCAGTCAAGATCAATGTCGCGCGACTCACGCCGAGAGGAGACTCGCTCGCCTGCTCCCGCCGAAGGCGTCGGTGTTCGCGTTTGATCTCCGGATTGCCTTGCTGCTCCTTGTCCTCGCGCTTCATATCGCTCTTAGTCATGCGCATGCCGCGCAAGAACAACCAACGCTGGATGAGGAGATCGACCAATCCGCCGATAAGAAATGCACCACTTGCAATCCCGATCAACAGTTTCACTTGAATGAACACGAACTCGAAGCATCCCGTGCCGCAAACCGGCAGATAGACCAGTGTCTTCCACGCGCCGACAACGACGAGGACAAAGATCGCGCCGAGGCAGAAGACCTTGAACAAGGTCTTGCCAAGCTCGATGAGGGAACGCAAAGAGGCGATGCGCTTCAGTCCGTTGATGGGATCAATGTTCTCGAATTTCGGCGTCATCGGCTCGGAGGAGAACACTAATCCACCATTGGCTAGGACCGTCGTCAGAATTGCGCAGGTGACCATACTCCCAAGAAGCGGGCCAACAATTCCCAGTGCAAGTTCGGGCAAGACGCCGAGCGCAAGATCGACCGCAATATTGAACGGCTTATCAAGCAGCTTGTCAGTCAGCATGAGCGCTTCACGACATTTGTCGTAGATGGAACTCGCTTCTAACCAGACATAACCGAGACCGGCGCAAGCGCTGAGGGCCCTGACTAGATCCGTGCTATGCGGAACCACGCCTTTCTTGCGCGAGTCGCTTAGCTTCTTTTCAGTGGGGGCGAGCGTTTTCTCTTCGCTCGTGTCGCTCACTTCAGTTTCCTCTCAAGCCTCTCCAGCTCTCGGCTCGACTGCATGATTTCCGCTTGCATGTATTCGATGAGGTAGAGCGTATAAGTCACCATGACGATCGCAAAACCTATATTCTTGATCGTCAACGATAGGTCCCGCGGGTTGAATTGCGGCGCAAAGCGCCCGAGCAGAAGCGCTGATATGTCGGCCAGCAAGAGGAAAGCTACCACAGGTCCAGAGACCAGGACGGCGGTACGTATGATGCTGTCGAGCACGCCCCACAACTCCAGTGTCCCTTGCATGCTCAGCGTGGGTCCAAGCTGATAAGCCGGCCAAACCAGATAGCTGCCGTAAAGCCCGCTGATCATGGTTTGCAGGCCCCCCGATACGACGAAGATCGTGGTCGCGGTGGTCCCGATAAGAAGTCCCGTCGCCGAAGCCTGACTGCGTGTCGCGGGATCGGCGGGAGTGACCACGCTGCTGATGCCCCGTTGCGCGTCGATGAACTCGCCGACGGCCTGAAGACTCCAGAGGGGAATACTGAGGAGGGCGCCGATCAGTAGGCCGACACACGTCTCCTTAAGACCGAGTAGCGCGATCTTGAGCAGACGAGTGTCCGGATCTAGCTCCTTCAGGCCATCGGCGATGTGCGCCAGGTAAGGTAGTTCGAGCGCGACGGCAAGGCAACCGCGGATCAGGCCGCCGATCTGCGGACGCGTAAATACCGGAAGCACCAGCATGATGCCCACGGGGCGGGCCGCACCAAGGCCGGCAGCAACGACGAGTTCGATGGTCGCCTGGATCAGACTTGACGTGTCGGCGGTTGACAGATCATACATGACGGCTGCTGCTAGTAGCCCGTCGTGAGCGCAGGAAAATCAGTGAAGATCTGCTTGGCTTGTTCGATGAGCGGGGCGCTCAGCACCGGAGCAAACAAACCTATAATCCCAACAATGACCAAAAGCTTCACAGTCAGTGGCAATGTCTGATCCTGGATCTGCGTTGCCGCCTGGATGATGCCGATGATGGTTTCGGCGACCGCCGCTGCAATGAGCGGAGGCAGAACCCAGGTCATGAAAAGCACCAGTGATCGGCTCATAAAAGGGAGAATAGTGGCCTCATCCATGCTCACCCTCCAGGTGTTGTATAGCTCAGCACCAGCCCGTGCATAAGCCGCGACCAGCCGTCAATCGCCACGAACAGAAACAGCTTGAAAGGAACTGAGATCACTGTCGGAGACACCATTGACATGCCCATGGCCATCAGAATGGTCGTTACGATCAGATCGATAGTGATAAACGGAAGGTATAGTAAAAACCCGATTTCGAAGGCACGCTTGAGTTCTGAGATTAGAAAAGATGGGACGAGAATGACAAAATCATCGGCTGTCGCTCTGCCGCGCATCTCTTCCGGCCAGACACGCTCGGTCGAGGACAGGAAGAAGCCTCGCTGTTCTTCATTGGTGAAGTTCTTGAGATAGCCTCGCAGCGGCTCCTGCCCCACTTTCGCAGCGGCTACCCAATCCTCGAGCGTTTGATAGCGGAGCTGCAGATCGGCGACTCTATTGTAGCTCTGCTCAAAGACCGGGGCGCTCGTGAAGGCGGTGAGCATCAATGCTGCGCCGTATAGAACGATGTTCGGTGGAATCGATTGGGTCCCAAGCGCATTGCGAACGAGGAAGAGAACGACAGATACCTTTACGAACGCGGTGGTCGTGACGACAGCGAAGACCAACAAGCCGAGCGCGGCCGTGACCGCAAGAAGCGGCAGTATCGCTGGTTCAATGTTAGTCATTGCCCGCTAACCCGCCACGCAGTCTAACGCCGAGCTCGTCTCCAATACGTACTATGTCGCCACTCCCGATACGTACGCCGTTTGCTAGGATATCGACCGGGCCGTCGACCGGCCGGCCAAGTTCGAATACATATCCTTTGCTGATGCTTCTCAGGGCTCCCAGCGTGATGGGCCAGCGGCCGCATTCAAAGACAAGCGAAATCTCAATATCGTCGAGATCGGCTTCGGAAGGCGGCTGCTGTAAACCGGGCAGTGTCGTCATATGCGCATACTCCAGAGGGCGCGGCCGCAAGCGAAACGGTCCGTGCAGGATCAGGCGGTTGCCAGTGACATCTGCCGCGGCCCATAACGGGCCGGCAGTGAGGATGATCTGACCGCGGGCGAATGGCATTACATCCGGCAACAAAGCGTCGCCCTTACGTGTTTTGCGAAGAAGCGCGGCTGACGCCCGGAGGGAGCCGATCTCTCCTGCAACTGTAACGGGTAGCTGTGCGGGGACCTCACACAAATGTCGCTGCAATTGGCCGAGCAGCTCGCCTAAGGCGCGGAACGCCGGCGGTATCGGTCCGTCAAGAGGCGAGAAAAGAAATAGGCGACCTTTGCCCCTGACCGGACCGTAGATGATGTCGAGTTCGATATGAGGCCCGTTCTTCTCGGCCTTTCCAACATGAAGGAGTCGCAGTTGCTGCTCTGTCTCAGTCTCCAGGTGCGCGAGCAACGGTTCAAGTGCAAGTTCGAGAACCAGCGAACGACTTGGCTCGGAAAGTAAAGCTAGGCCACTCTGTACTGTCGAGATCAAGACCTCCGCAAGCGCATGCGGTATCGACAACACGAGCGCATCATCGCCGAGGCGCCAAACGCAATCGAGCATCGACAGAGCCGGAGGTTCCTCCTGCCACACAAGTCGTTCCAGTCGCACCGATAGCGGCTTGTCGCAAAGATTACTCCGCAAAGAGGCGGAGGGCCGCACGTTTCTGTTGAGCCATGAGACGAGACTCTGGGTTAGACGCTGGCTCGGCTCGTACTTCGCGTATGCGTTCGCGCGAGTTGCAGGAGGCGACTGTACAGGGCAGCGCATTTGGTTCCCAACTGGACTAGCGGTCATCAAATTGAACCGCCCGCCACCAGCGTGGGCAAACCCCTCCCATGGCGAAGCAAGACTTCATCATCAGCCTCTAGCTCGGCTGTTACTTCCGAATGGGTATCGGCCGCACGCCGGACGTCGGTCTCGATTTGTCGCCATTTATGAGTCGCTGCGGAACGCTTCGCCCAGTGCGCACGCCTCTCGGATGCCGCTGTCTCGGCCTGCTTTTGAGTGATACGCGCCTCCTCAAGTGTGCGGCGTTTCGAGCTGATCTCAATCGCTAGCCTCTCAAGAGTGAGCTGGCAACGATCGAGTTCAACGACGGACAAGGTACCGACCGACATCAACTGCTGGTAAACCTCCGCCTGGGCCTCTGTATGATGCTTTTCAGCAATTCCAAGTTCCTGCCATGCGTGCTCCGCGGCCGAGGTCGCGATATGACGCTTGGCTTCCATATTGGACAACTCACTACGAGCACTACGCTCGCGCATATCCTTCACTTGCCGCAAGCTCGAAACGTGTATGCAACTCATGCGGTCAGACGGCACATCCATGTGACGGTTTCCTCAAAAGTGGACGCATCGTTTTCACCCTGGCGTAAAAACTCGCGCAGATCATCGATCGAAGCGACAGCTCGGTCCGTCAGCGGATCGCTGCCTTGCTTGTATTCGCCAACCTTGATCAAAAATTCGGCCTCTGCATGACGGGAGATAAGATCACGGAAGAGGGATGCTGCCTTGCGATGCGGTGCAGATACGACGGCATCCATGACGCGGCTGCGGCTCGACAGTACGTCGATGGCGGGGAAATGCGCCCGCGCCGCGAGAGAGCGTGAAAGAACGATATGACCATCGAGAATGCCACGCGTTTCCTCGGCGATTGGATCGCCCGTGCCGTCACCTTCCACAAGCACGGTATAGAAGGCGGTGATTGAGCCACGCTCACTCATACCAGCGCGCTCCAGCAAACCTGGCAACATTGCAAAGACAGAGGGAGGAAAGCCCCGGCGAGTCGGTGGCTCACCGGCAGCAAGCCCGATCTCCCGCATAGCGCGGCTAAATCGCGTCAATGAATCCATCATCAGAACGACGCGCAGGCCTTGATCGCGAAAATATTCGGCGAGCGCGGTTGCCGTATAAGCACATTGCGCCCGCTCCGTCGCTGAGCGATCGGAGGTCTCAACGACGACGACCGTGCGGCGGAGGGCAGTCTCCCCAAGATGCCGCTCGATGAATTCACGCACTTCGCGTCCACGCTCGCCTATCAGCGCAACCACGGTCACGTCAGCGACCGCGCCTTTTACGATCTGCGACAGTAACGTCGACTTGCCGCCACCAGGCTCTCCATAAATGCCGATGCGTTGGCCCTCCCCGCATGTCAGAAGACCATCCAAGACGCGAACACCGAGTGGCAGAGGGCGAGCGATGATGCACCTCGTCATTGGATTTGGCGCTTTGCCGCGCAGCGGGCGCGTCTCCATGGCTTTGACTGCGCCCTTGCCATCGAGTGGACGGCCGAAGCTGTCGATCACCCGGCCAAGCAAATTGGGGCCGACCGGCACTTCGTGCATTCGGCCAGTGGCAACGACTTCTGCGCGGCCGGACATGCCTTGCAGGTCACCGATCGGCGTCAGCAATACGCCGTCCTGCAACAGACCGATCACCTCGGCCTCAAGCGACCATCCGGTGCGCGGATCCTTGAGCACACAAACTTCTCCAATACAAGCATCCGGCAAAACTGCATGGATCAACGTGCCGATCGCACGCGTGATCCGCCCGCGTACGGCACGCGTGTCCACATGGCTTGCCGTAGTTCGCAGACGCGCCAGCGCCGCGTGCAGAGTCCCATCTCCATCAGGACAGTTATGGTCTGGTCTCGGCGCCGTCACTATTCGTCTGCCTCATGATCTAACCCAAGCCCCAAACGCAATGCGCGGAGCTGCGCGTCAAGTCCGAGATGGATATTGCCAAATTCGCTCCACAGCACGCATTCGTTCGCTGACAGCGCCGGGTCCGGAATAATTCGGACTTCCGGCCGGTCCTCCCGTCCGTCGCAGGCAGCAAATTCGCGCGTAAGCGCATCAGCATCCATGGGGGACGCATGAAGGGACAGTTTCGGCCCGCCATATCTGTGCGAAATCGTGTGACGAACCGTCCTCACCAACATCTCGCCGGGATCGAAATCGCCCAGTAGATCAGTTACGATGTCCATCACGAGCGCTGACAGTTCCTGCTCCAAAACGGCCTTTCGTCGTGCCACTTCCGAGGCAGCCTGCGCGACTAGCTGTGCCATTTCCTCGGCGCCGGCCCTCACCCCCTCAGCATGGCCGCGCGCACGCTCCTTCTGATAAGCTCTGCGCGCCCAGCCGCGAACGCGCTTCAGATTGCGCTCGGCCACGGCACGCGCCTCGAAGGCGCTGTGCCAAATCTCGAGATCCCTCGCCGCTATGAGTGGCCCAAGGGGGCGGATGTGCGGAGCGACGGGCGGCGCAGTTTCGTCGTCTGTCATCCCGCTGGGGCCTCCCTCGCCAAATGGGCCAACACCGGCGAAAACAATTGGCCCGCGGCATCGCGGTGTTCAGTCGCCGGATTGTCGGCGGCCGTTCCGACAGCTAGGCGTAGAAGCACGCGGCGGCAATCAAGCGTTGACGCTTCATCGAGCCAAGCGCCGAGGCAGGCATGTCCATCGTCTTCAATCCCTAGCGCGAGTTGTTGAGGATCAGCAATTAATCTGGTCGAAACCGCATGCGCTGCATGTCGGATCCCGAAAGCCAGCACCTCGGTGCCGACGTGCTCGACCAGAACGGCGACATCATGCTTTGAAACCAGCCTTGTCAGCGAACGGGCATGCCAAATGCCGCCGGCGAGGAGGGCAGCCCTGCTCGGATCATGGCCGAGGAGAAGGTCTGGCCCGAAGTCACCTCCGTTCAAGCCCATTTCATCTTCAAGCAGCAACGCTTGCAGTCTTATCTGCAGCCTAGGACTCTTCTGCAGTCGCACCAACGTCGCGGACGAGAGGTTCGCGTCAAGTCGCGCGGCAAGGCGGGTCGGATGAATCGTGGCAGCAAGCTTACGAATACCTACAGAGGCTAGTTTCAGCGGATCATGCCGCTCGGCAGACGGATTCGGTCTCGTCATGTCGGATACCACACTACGCCGCATTAGGCTTAATCGCTTTGCGAATCATCTCCATAGCAGAGACAGCCGAGCGCCCACCAACAGCGCTAACTTTCTGAGATGATTGCCTGCGCTGACGCCCACGAGCGCTCAGCAAGACGCAGGACAGCACGCCGAATACAGACCCGCCGAGACCCATGCCAACCGCAACCAATGGCGTCGAAATGACTCCAGATGCTTGGGCGAGACCAGCCGCAGCCGCCGGTCGCGGCTCTAGTGCGGGCCGCTCGACTGAGACGAAAACAACAGCCACCTTGTCATAGGATAAGCCCTCGATGCTGTTAGCGACGAGCATTTTAATCTGCGGCAGCAAGATTGAGAGATTTGCCCTCGAGTCATGTCGGATGAAAACCGACGCCGAAGATGGCGTGGTGTCACGTCGCAACAGGTCGTTCTTTGGCAGAACAACGTGGACGCGCGCCGAGAGGACACCATCGATATCACTGATCGTGCGAGATAATTCCTCGCTCAGCGCATAGACGTAACGGGCGCGCTCCTCGATTGGCGAAGCAATCAGACCCGCCGCGCTGAACACTTCGCCTAGACTCTTGAAAGCGTGGCGCGGCAACCCTTCGCCATTCAGCAGGTCGATTGCGGAAGCAATCTGAGTCTGCTCGACCTGGATCGTGATAGTCCCGTCCTTAGCAGCAACGCGGAGGGCATCGACCCCGTTCTTGAGGAGGACCGCAAGCATCTCATTGGCCTCACGCTCCTGAACTTTCGTGTAGAGATCGGCTTTGCAACCAACCAGGGCAAGCAGGAGCGGCAGCAGAGCCACAAGTTGAAGCCGCTTGCGGAATGGGCGCGCCTGATCGCTTTCGCGATCGATTAAACCAATCATTCGCCCCACTCAGCCCGCCGATATCAGCTTATTCAGAGATGAACCGAGGCTACCGATGCCATTTGAAATGAGTGTTACCTGGATGACGCTGTCAGAAACATCCTTCAGATTCGCCAACATCGCCTCGAAGTCACCTGCGCCACTGGCGGCGCCCGGCACACCTGCTTCCGCTTTGCCCGGTTGCAGCAAAAGGGGCTCCGACGTCGACCCGGTCTCCGCACCTTTTGGAACTGCATTGACCGGATACATCGCAGAAAGATTCTGGAGGATGCGATCGCCCAGCGGGCTCGCCTGTGTTGTTGCACGCGATACCTCGGATGTCGACGGAACCGCCGCCGCTCCCGTTACTGGAGGCGCAAGGTCTTGAACCGAAGCCGCTTGCAAGAGACTCTGCTGAAACTGGACCTGCTCGTCGACCGCTGTTGCCGAACAGGCCTTGGACAGGCCTTCTAGATTGTGAGAGATCGGCGCAGCGCCTAACATCATCATGGAAAGACTCGCTCTCATCGAGATGTGATACGACCAGCCGTTCAAGCCGATTAGCGGCTCAATGTCCTAGACAGGCCAGCTGACGACAAGCTGACGAGTTCGCCCGCACATCGCCATCTAAAGATCACGTTTCGCGTTCACGTACCGAACGTACTCCTGTTAGTTTAAGTCAAAGAGAACCATGAATGCTCATCCGATCCATAATCCAGCACGTTTTGAACGGAGTTCTGTGTGTCGCCGTTTTCGTTTCCGGCGGAACACAGATCGCGCGCGGCGCTCCCCTGTCGCTGCCCTCGACCCCTTATCGATATACGGTTCTGGATCAGGAGCTTTCTGCCGCGCTGCAGGAATTCGGCAACAACCTCAATATTAAAGTCACCATCAGCGCCGAGGTGAAGGGTCGGATTCGCGGGCACATGCCGGACCTGCCACCGCGCGAGTTCCTTGATCATCTGACTCAAGTCTACAATCTTCAATGGTATTACGATGGGCTCGTGCTTTACGTCTCTACCGCAAAGGAAGCGCAAACTCGTCTGCTTCTGCTAACTTCAATCAGCTGCGACGCGCTCAAGGCAACCCTCGATGCGCTCGCCATTTCCGACGAACGCTACATCATGAGATCGGCTCCGGGAAATGGCCTAGTCCTTGCGTCCGGTCCACCACGCTTCATCGCACTCGTGGATCAGACGCTCAATGGTCTCGTGGCGGAGGCGCAGGCGCGACCTCGCTCCATCGAGATGCCGTCTCGGGAATCTGTGCTGATGTTATATCGCGGCGCCTCCGCGACGATCGTTCGGGGTGGGCGAACTGAAGCCCCGTACTCTTCAGACCTGCCGCGTCAGGAGGGTACCTTGCCTGCGCAAGGGCCGGGCCCAAGATGATACCGCTCAATCAGCCGTTACGCGGGGTGTGCAAGGAGGCTGGACCGATCGTCTGATCAGACGCCGCACAAGCAGGGCGAGACGAACGTGTCGTAAATCGGCTCCAGAACACGAGAATTGTCGCTGCGCGACCTTGTCCACCAGTATCGGGATATCCGGTGGTAGTGTGCGGGAGGTTCTGCAAAAGCTAGCGGCTGAAGCGGTCATAGTAAATCCGGTGCTTGCGAAGATCACCGCCCCTAGCGGAGCAAGGCCACCAAGACCGTGACGAAGATTAGGACGGATGGCTCTACCGTCAAACAGCTTATTGCGTCGGAAAGGGATCCTGAAACCGCTAATCCGGGGTGCGGTGCAGGAAGCTCTCGAAGCCACGATGGCGGAGGCGCTGGGCGAGGCGCGGCTGGGCTATCGCTCCGGCTACTATACCCGCTCGCTGATCACCCCGGGTGAAGGTGCCGCAGGACCGTCAGGGGCGGTTCTCGACCAAGCTGTTCAACGCTATCAGCGCTCGGAGAAGGCACTGGTAGCGGCGCTGGCGTTCGGACAGCAGTCTTGAATGGCCCCGGTTTTGCGACTGCACCGCATTTTGCGGCTTGGACGGGTTAACACCGAGGGCACAGTCGAGCGGCGGGAAAGAAAGGCTCGGGGCAGTATCAAAGCCTGAAAATCGGCAACTACGGACGCACTTGATCGTTGGTGCGACCTCAATCATCAAGCTTGGCAAGCGAGGCTCGAAAGCCCCGCTCTGGATTCGGACCATGCTGCAAAGACGGGCCGTCAAGCTCATAGCGGTGGAGTTCGCCAATAGCTTGCGCGCACCATATGGGCCTTGCTGGTCAGAGGCGGCATCTATCATGCGTCGCGTGCAATGCTGAACCTAATCTTAAGAAGTCTCCGGCGGAAGAAGAAAGCTGCCGAGGAGGCAAGGTGCAAATCTGGATGAACCCCGAATGACGACATTCCCGGTCGCAATCAGACCGCCTGGCTTACTGCGCTTCGAGCGCGAGAAATTGATTGGCCGATTGCTTTCGCGGATATCATCGTGGCCAGCGGCCGGGCGCCGCGTTTACAGGTCGAATATATGACCGCACCGTCATCCCTTGTTCGACCAGAGAACGATCTTGCAGCCCGGGCCGTTCCACACATGAGTCAGAGCCCCTTTTGGATGCCGATCGGGGGTCCAGTCCAATGCCGAACGCCACCCGTGTCAGCCACGACGGGCTCGTGTGGATCAGTGGGAACTATTACAGCATACCCGACCATACGCGGCGCAGTGTCGAGGTGCAGCAATTGCCCGATGTAATCCCATTCTCGATCAAGCGCAATCGTTGCCGTCCATCCCGTTCTAGAGAAGGCCGCCGGCGAACTCGCGTCGCGCCCGAGCATCGACAGGCGGTCAACCGGTCTAGGTCGCGACCAGGCCTATCCGAAGCCCTCGTCGATCGGGCCGGCGATCACACGCCAAGGCGGTCGCTGCGCGTTACCGAGGTGTCGCAAGCGCCTCCCCCAATCGGAAGGCCCGCCATAACCATCCACGCGCAGCCGGCAGCGATCGACAGCGTCAAGAAAGGCCTAATCGCACTCAACATGCCAGGTGCGCTCAGAATGCTGGACACCACGCTGCGGCGGATTGAAAGAGGGTGAGGTCACCTGGATTGAGGCGCTCGAAACGCTTATCGAGGAGCTGACCGTGCGCGACAGTCGCGGTGTCAGCACCGCGCTGAGAATGTCTCGCCTGACCACGGTCAAAAAGGCTCGCTGGCTTCGACTTCGCATTCCAGCTCGATCGCAATCGCATTCTGGCGCTTGCCCAATTGAAATTCATCTGCTTGCGACACCGGCAAGAGCGATCTCACGCCGGCACTCGCGGTCGAGGCCGTGAAGGCGGGAAAGAGCGTCGCGTTCGCCACGATCGCGGACATCGTGACGACCACCGTGCGCGAGCACCTGCGGTTCCTCGCCCGCGCCTCCCTCCTTGTCGTCGACGAAATCGGTTACCTCCCGGTCGCGCCTGGCGGCGGCAATCTGTTCTTCCAGTTGGAAGACGCCCGCTATGACAAGGGCGCGATGATCCTCAATTCAAACTGGCCACAGCAGTGCTTGATGGACTGCTTCCCCACGCAATTGTTATCACATCGAGGGATCGAGCTATCGGCTCCGCCAGCACGCCGCTCTCGTCCCGGAAAACGTCCGCTCGCCAACCCGCCGCAGCCCAAGCGCCGCGGCCGCCCGCCTGGAAGGACCAATGACTTAGCGGCTGATCCCCGAAGCACAATCGCCGTCACCCAGGGAAATCTGGACAT
>NZ_JADPJF010000116.1:21831-26989 GCF_023073295.1 Bradyrhizobium sp. 23
TCACGGAAAGTTCGCTGCCCGTTGACAGAGGTCCATGATCGCCACCAGGTACAACAGCCATCTGCAGTCGAAACGTAAGTGATGTCGGCGAGCCAGATCCGGTTCGCTGCTGCGGCCCTAAAGTTGCGATCGATGAGGTTTGGCGCGATCGGCAGGCCATGACGGCTGTCGGCAACGCGGTGCGGCCGGGCCATCATGGCGCCGATGCCTTGCCGATGCATTAGGCATTCGATCCGGCCATGGCTGGCGCCAGGTCCTTGTGCCCGCAGCGCGGCATAGACCCGTGGGTTGCCGTCCCCGAGCGCCGCTGTCCTGATGAGATATCAGTCGAGAGCGCAGCATTGGTCGTCGTGCGTGCTCTGTCCGGACGCTCGCGCCAGGCGTGATAGCCGGCCGGCGAGACCTCGAGCAAGAGACAACAGAACCAATACGTCCGCTACTATTAGGTATGCCCGGGTCACTTGTGTAGGGCGGCAGCGCCAGCGCAGCGGGCGGGTGCTTGCATTGCGCGATATCGTGCACCGATCGTTGCGGACAACGTGATTTGGTCCGCGCAATCGGAATACGCTGCGCTGACGCGATTGCTTGTATTGCGGTTGTGGCTCACGAAGCGTCCCACGTTCTCAAGTTAACGCATTTAGTCTTGAGCGCATATAGGTCGCAGGTCCAGGCAGACGTTGACGAGCAATCAATGCGAGGCGCTTTCGCATCGACACGCAAGACCGATCCGCTGCGTTGATCTTCCGAGCTTTTTTGCTTCAACGCGTCGCGCAAAGCTCCTGGTCAGGAGTCCGGCCGATCGCGCACTCAATGCGTTCGCGCATAGCTGGATCGATATCTTTGGCGCCGAGCAACTTTGGCGCCGGCCGCTCTTGCATTTGAAGAGCTGGTCTATCCCAGCTAGCGCAACTGCAGAGCCCCAGAGTGGCGAAGAGAGCCGAGCACGAAAGCAGACAAAATGAACCCAAGCGCCACCGCGCTGCCTTACGAGGTGAATTCATGCGGTCCTTCTTAAATTGACTGCTGCGCCTGTGAATCGGGCGCAAGGAGCGTGTTGCTGAGTTCCTCGGACGGGGCGTCGTCGTCCTTTGCAGCTGCGAGTGTAATGGATCCAACAGGCTGGATTGTGAAGTCCGAGGCAAGGTCCTGATAGGATAGAACAGCAAGATCGATCCCATTACGGGTGAGAAAGCCGCGGACAAAGCGTCGAATATCCATCGAAGCAAGGATAACCGGCTTGATCTGCGCCCGAACTACGTTCGAATGGATGTGACGCATTTTTGAGAGCAGCGCCTCGCTTTGCCCGTCGCTCAAAACCAAGTAGGGTCCTTTGGCAGTCTCTCGAACCGCGCTGCGCACGATATCCTCGGTTTGACGTTCGATGACAAAGACCGGCACGACGCGGTGTGCGTTGGCATACCGGTGGCAGATTTGCCGTCTCAGACCGGAGCGAACATGTTCCGTGAGCAAGACGACGTTTTGTTCACGTCCGCTCCATTCGGCCAATGCCTCCAGAACCAGCCGTGTGTTCCGGATCGGAATACCCTCCTCCAGGAGGCGCCGCAAGACGTCGGCTACTTTAGGGATCGGCGTCGTACGCAACACCTCCTTGACCAGATCGGAATATTCCGTCTCCATGCGGCCCAGCAACTGGCGCGTCTCCTGGATACCCACCAAGCACTGTGCATAGCGGGTCAACGCCGAATGGACGCGCAAGGCCAGGATTTCAATGGGACGGTGGTGCCCGATGCCGGCTGCTTTGAGAGCCGGTGCATTGCTCTGTTCAATCCAGATTTGATCCGTCTCCCGGTCATGCCGAAACGGGATGCCACTCAATTCAATGTTGGCCGGATCGTCGTGGAGTGCGAGCTGGGTTGGATCAATTAACTCCTGCTCGACGGGCACGCCCTCGACATCCACCCTGTACTGCAGGTCTGGCAAGCGCTCGTCGACCTCGATGGGGATGCGCGGAATTGTGATGCCGAGATCAGACGAGATCAGTCCCGAAACGCGTGCAATGTGCTGTTGCAATTCTTCTTTGTCGATCGCCCGTGTCAGACTTGACGCAAGGAACAACGCGATGGGAAGCGCCTCCGCAGGCACGATTTCCTTGTTAGACTCTGTGGGAGCCGGGCGAGAGACATCAGCGCTTTTCTTGCCGCTTTGGGTCCCACCGTCGGCAAAGCTCGCTGCCGCAAAGACTGCAGCCAAGACGAGAAAGACAGGGAGCGGAAAACCCGGAATAG
This sequence comes from Bradyrhizobium sp. 23, assembly GCF_023073295.1. Lineage (NCBI taxonomy): Bacteria > Pseudomonadati > Pseudomonadota > Alphaproteobacteria > Hyphomicrobiales > Nitrobacteraceae > Bradyrhizobium > Bradyrhizobium sp. 23. Next base: position 24,078 of record NZ_JADPJF010000116.1, read on the forward strand.
CCCCCATTACAACGAGGACGCAGGCAGACAGCCGCAATGCGTGCGAGTTTGCTGTGAGCTGGTTAACGATGTCGGTCCCAAGATTGAGCCTTACGACCCCATTTACACGAGTGATGATTGTGGCAGCTGTAATCGAGAGCAGCAGCGAGGGAATTTGTGAGATTAACGCATCACCTATGGTCAGCAGGGTATATTGATGCAGCGCCGCCTGGAAAGACATGCCCTTGGAGAGCAGGCCGATGGTGATCCCGCCCAGCATGTTGACGCAGATAACTACCAATCCTGCGATGGCGTCGCCCTTTACGAATTTCATGGCGCCATCCATAGCCCCGTAAAGCTGGCTTTCTTTCTCCAATGTAGCGCGCCGGCTGCGGGCTTCGTTCTGATCGATATGGCCATTGCGCAATTCCGCATCGATTCCCATCTGCTTGCCTGGCAGAGCATCGAGCGTGAACCGCGCCGCCACCTCCGCCACGCGTTCAGCCCCCTTGGCGACGACGATGAACTGCACCATGGTCACGACTAAAAATATGACAATACCAACGACGATATTCCCCGATATGACGAAATCACCGAACGTGCGAATGATGCTGCCCGCATCCCCCTCAGCCAAGATCAGCCGCGTCGTTGATACGGTGAGCGCCAGACGGAATACCGTGGAAATCAGAATGACGCCTGGCAAGGACGAGAAATCAAGTGGAGTGCTAATATAGAGAGCGACCATCAGCAGCAATATGGCGAAGCCCAGATTGAAGCCGACGAGCGTATCGATCGCCACTATCGGGATCGGCATGATCATCATGCCGACCGTCAGAAGCAGCATCAACGCGACCATCAAATCGGAGCTGGCCGACGCGCGCGCAATGATCTTACGCAGGACGCTGGTCATGGGGACCTTCCGATCGTTGATTGATCAGGCCAGTGCCGTCACGCAACGAGACATAGCGTTGGAAAGCGGCGAGCGCCTCGTCTATGAGGCCGGCCCGCCGCAGGGCGTGGCTACGCAACAGCATCAAAGAGATACGCGCCGAGGGTTCGTCATCAAGTGTGTTCAGCCTATCTATGACCTGCAACGCCTCACCTCCGAGACCTTCCAAGATGAGGGCATAGGCGAGAATCCGTAATAGATCGACATCTCGCGAGTCCTTGCCGACGATGAGTCGTAAGAGAGCCACGCATTCTGCGCTCTGCCCACATGCAAGGTGAAGATACGAAAGTGTACAGAGCAAATCGCGCTCCTGCCCGGAACTCAGTGAGTCGTTATCGGATTTGGAAACGTTGGTCGTCCGTTGCGCTCCATCGGAGTTGAACATTGTTAGGCTTCGATCAAGCTATTCCGATTCCGGCGGAGCAGCGCTAGCCAGTGCAGTCCCTGCCGTAGGACGACGATACCGCCCCCAGCTATCGGATCCGCAGGCGCGGCCGCCAGCTTATGGACGAGACCTTCCAGAACAATGCTATACCGCTCCGCCCGCAGCATGTCCGGATGACGAAGGCTTGGCGTGACGAAGGAGAGTAGATCGTGCGCGATATCGCGCCCGTAGAGCGATGCCATCCCAGCGCGTTGCTCGAGCTCATAAATGCGAGTGCGCATCTCGTTGAGACTGACACGCCCGACTGCATCAATACCTTTGGCCTCCGATGCGGCTTCGATCGCTAGATCCAGCGGCATATAGCGCGTGTTCAGCTCGCCCCAGATCGACGCCAGCTCCTTCTCGCCGTTTGCACGAGCACCGTCCGCCTCACCTTTATTGGGTTGGATGGTCGGCCCTATCACTGGTTGATGATGGTGCTCGCTGAGTCTCTGCGAAGCAGTGCCAGGCCCGACATCGTAGCGGGACACCTTTGACATGACGATCTCCTTATCCTTCCTTCGGGCCCGGAAACCCTAATACGGAACGGCAACAACGCGGCCATTGCGGCTTAGCAGCACACGCCCATCCTCGATTCGAGTGACCGCCCATCCGTCGGCCAAGAGAGCGCCGACGAAATACTTCTGCCCACCGACAAGGAGATAGGGCTGGGGTCCGCGCGAAACAGCTTCGATCGCGATTGAGGATGGCTGCTTTTCCTCCTTGACGATCACTCCGTTCACCAGTGTCACCGCACCGTATGTACGACCATCGAACCATTGCTGGAGCTCCTGCCATTTCGCAACGGTTGCAGGCGTGACTTTTCCCTCAGCGCTAACAAAACCCGGCCCCGAACCAACCCTGATATCGAGCAGGCCCGCCTTATCAATTTCCTGTTTCAGCACTTCGGCCGCAGCCTGAGCTCGCCGATCGTCAGGCCGGTTCATACCCAGCTTGGGTACAAGCTCTGCGGCAGGCGGAGCAATGCCGGTCGGTGCACTTCCGCTGGCTTTGAAGAAAATCGTCGAGAGACTGCCTACGCCAAGAAAGCTGAGGAGCACGAGGGCGAGAGCTGAGATCCAAACGCGCGAGAGGCTGATCGACCGAGCCTCAATCGCATTCTGCATCGACCAGCGAATAGACATGGCGCCCGCACGAATGACGGCGGGAAGAAAAAGAACAACACGCTCACCTGCGGCGATATCCCCTTCGCCCTCTGGGGTGCTTACGGTCGCAAGAGCCTCAAGCTCGATTGAATTGCCAACGAGGGTGATACGTAGGTGATGCGGCTCAAGCCCTTGTTCGACGAAAACCATATCCGCGTCGAGGCCGCTACCGATAAGACTCGTTCCGACAGCCGCCTTCCCGCTTAGCCCAGCATAAGGTCCCGACAGTACCTCGAAATGTAAGGAGGCGGCCTCATTCACGGACAATTCTCCGAACTATGAGGAGCACGGCAGGGCGATTGGTCGCACGACTCATTCCTAGGCCGCACCACTCACATCGCCCCGACGACGGGAACGGCGGGGCGAGATTCGCCCCGCCTTTCACCGTTATCCG
>NZ_JADPJF010000116.1:27087-35441 GCF_023073295.1 Bradyrhizobium sp. 23
TCTCACTCGAGAGCTCGGTCGTCAGTGCACGCAACTTTATGTCCTGCACCATGGCCTGCTGGTTAACCGCCTTCAATTCGTCGATCAGTTTCTCGAAAGTACCCGTCCCGCCGACGTTATCGGTCGCCGAGTTACCGACGCCGGGACCCGCGGACTTGGTATCAGTCTTGTTATCAGTCTTGCTAGCATTCTTGCTATCATGGGAGTCGTGGACACCACCAGTAGAAGGGCTAGTAGAGCTTGTTTTGGTCATATCGCTTCACCTTCCATTTTTTTGCTGCCATCAATGGCAACACTCCACTGACGTCGAAGAACCGGCGTCAGGTATCCTCTTCTGTTTCAGCTATAGCTTCGCGAAGATTTGACATGTTTCGCTCCATCGCCTGCATCGCGACGCTGGCAAGAACCGAACCGAAAGCCGATTCGAACTTCTGACGATCAGCTACCGACTGCGAGCTGCCACTGTCAGAATTGGTATGGATCACGCCTTCGATTGCCCCGGCCATCTGGTGCCTCTCACTTCAGTTCCGCCAAAACGGTGGTATCACCACCGAGCGATTCACATTGCTCACGCTACTGGGATTAGCTGTCGAGAAGCTGACGAGAATGAGAACAACCTCACTATCGTCAAGTGAACCCAGCTGAGAGCGCGCATTCGCAGGTACATGCCGCGACTGCCACCGCGCGAATTTCTCGGCCCCACTTTCAATCTCTACATTATGCCGACGAGCGCCAGATCGCGGCGCCGGCCCAACGCACCTCATCACATCGCTCGATCAGCAATGGTGTGATGGCAGGTCGGAGGCAAAACCGTGCGCAGTTAAAAATGCTACCGCGGGAATCGGTGGTGATGTTGTTTCGTGGCCCCACAGCGATCGTCACTCGGGACTGACGACCGCAGGCACCTGCTTTGCGAAAGCGTCAGAGCAGCGTCGTGCCTGCACATGCTCTGAGCCGGAGATGAGTTTCATGAGCACGATGACGCCTCTCCGGGATGTTAAGACGACCGACACTGGCTCGTCCTGCTCCGTCTAAAAGTCGTCAGCTTCTCGAAAGCTCGCCCCCTTAACGTGAAAGCCTCGATCTTACGATGTCGATGCCAAGTGTTTACCGCAATGGAATGGAAATGAACCTAATGCAGCTCAACAGCGTTTCGCTGCCCGCCAGTGCAGATCCAGCTCTGTTCGGGCTTGTCCCGGGGGCTTCGTCGGCCTTGGAATCATCCGCGCAGACCCCCGGCCAGATTCGGGAAGGCGAACCTTCGATGTTCGAGGCGATGGTGTCCATCTGCTCGCGGGAAGAGAAATCCGACGTTCCCTCCACGCCACCGGATCTGCTGCAATCAGAACGACAGATCCCGCAGGATTCGCTGGACCAGTTGTCAGCGCACTCGAAGGCGGCGATCGAGGCGGTGATGAAGGATCCGGTTTTTTCTTCCTCGGTCGATTCCTCCTCGGTCGATTCCTCTTCGGTCGACACCCCTGGTGCAGACGCATCGTCGACGGCTGCTCCATCGCCTGACGTACCGAGCACTCCGGTGCCAAGCTCTAGGATCACGTGGAACGGCGGCACGCTCACCAATGCCGAGTTGCAGATCGTGGCAGTGCTGAACCGGCATAAGGACCAATGCCCACTCAGCTGGGACTCGCTGGCAGCCAAGGCCAGCGATCCGTCGACGCCCCCGGATCTGAAGGAGGCGATCGAAGGATTGCGACGCGATCCAGAGCTCTTCTATGCGATTGGCTCCCAAGGGGACGGCCGCTGCGGCGGCAAGATCAAGGCCAAGGATCTGTCAGAGTTTTCCGCCAGCCATTCGCAGGTTGCTACATTCCAGGAGCAGCAAGCGCAAAGCTACGAGCAGAACTATATTCCATCCGACGGCACCTCGAATGGACAAGCATCGGTCATGACGTTGAATGATGCATTGCGCGAGCTTTACAAGTATTCTGACTACCTGCCCAAGAATTTGAGCCTGGACGATTTCAAGCGGATCGTCGACGGCAAAGCCGACACTGGTAAGTGTCCGCCTCAGCTGATCGCGGCGGCTCAACACTTCCTCGAGCACCCGGACGCCTGGAAGCAGTTGTGCGGTGGTGCGACTGATAAAATCCACAAGGACGACTTCTTGCAAGTCGCCTCCTCGTCGATGAATTCCACGCAAAGCGAGCTGAACACGCTCGACACGATCAACAAGAATCAGAACGCCTTCTTCGGGGACGGTGACCTGACACGACACAAGTTGGCGAGTATGGTCGAGGACAAGACTCTCGACCCGAAGATACGAGAAGCGGCATCGCAACTGCTCTCGGACCCGATCTTGTTCCGTTTGCTAAACAATTCGATTACGGGCTACAAGACCCATCAGGAGTTCTTCGATTTAGGCGGCGGGCATACGGTCGACTCCGGTAATATCAGCAACAACGACTTCAGGCACTTCTATAGCAACATGTCACCTGCGAACCATACCGTTCAGCAGATCAAGACCCATGTCCCCAAGACCGCCGCTGAACAAAATGCAGTCACAGACATGTTGATGGGGGTATCCGACCAACCCGATGTCGCGTCTCCGAAGAAGAATGGCGGGGTCCTCATGCATGCGGTCGATGACGTAGCCAAGGTGGGCTCGAAGGTGCTCGACTGGGAGGCCACGGCAGTAGGCCTGCTCGGCGTCATTCCGGGACTGGGCGAGTTGGCCGATGGCATATCGATGGTGCTCGAGCTCGAGTCGCAAGCATTGAGCCTTCTGCATACGGGCATTAGCGGAGGTGATATGAAACAGGCTCTGAAAGAGGTTGGCCTTAATCTTGCGGGGCAGGCCATTAGCTTTGTCGCTGGGCCCGAGGTCAAATTCGCGCTGCGCGAGGGCCTCGCAAAGGAGATGCTCGAACAGACCGTGCAGTTCGGCCTCGATACGGCGATCTCGAAAGTGCAGTCCTATGCCGAGGACCATTTGGACGACCTGAAGGCACGCCTTACCGAGCCCATGCAGGCCGCAGGCGTTCCGAGTCAGGTCGCTACGCCGCCGTCGTCTCAGAAGGTGGCCTGAAAGGCCAGTTGCGGGTAAGGTGCGATTCGTATCTACCTTTTCAGGGACGGACGCTTGCAACTTCTGCGCCGCTCGACAGTACGGCCTCGAGAAAGTCGGTATGTGCCACGTCATCAGGGCGAAGCCGCCGCTCGGCAAGCGGCGGAAGAACGCGCGCTGCACTCGAGGCGCACCCCACGCGCGATGAAAGTCGCCTGTAAAAGCCGCCGAGCGCGGTGTCTGTACGGCCCACGGTTACGGCAGCAAGGCGCAGAAGTGCCGCCGCCCTACCGCCGGATCCGCGCGTTCGGGTGCCGCCGGAGACCTTGTCGTTCGGCGCCAGTCCCAGCCAGGAGGTAAAATGCTTTGCACTTCGCCACGAGGAGAGGTCGTCGCCCCATTCAGCGATCAGCTTCAGCGAGAGGTAAGGACCGAGGCCGTCGAGCGTGGTGATGTCCTTTCCGAGCAACGGAACAGCGCCACGGGGACGTTCGTAAGCTAGAGCGTTCGCCTGATCGGTTCGATTCCGACGCGCCTTCAACACGGCTTCGATCCGGGGCGTCGCAGACAGATGCTTTCTCGTGGTAGGCGTCCTAAAGCGCAAGTGCCTGCTCGAGCGCAAACAGACGCTCGGCGCGATAGCTTCCGGTGAGCGCCTTCACGATCGTCTCCGCACTACCGTGGCAACTGTAATGGCGCAAGCACGCCAGCGCCTCAGGATCGCGCGGATGAGGCGCAGCTGGTGGCGCCGGTGATGTCGGCGAGACCTGGTGGAGTTGAAGATTATCTCCGTCAAGGCCTTGTGCATATGCTTGATGTGGGAGGCCGCGTACCCAATCAGACGCTCGCGCTGGCACACGTAGGCTCGCAGCTCCGCAATCTGTCCTTTGGGCCGAAAGCTGGCTCGCGACAGCCCAAACGAATGGAGCCGCTGCAGCCACTGCGCATCGGTGATATCGGGCTGGCTCGAGCATCGGCACCGCTTCTGAATCAAAACACATCGGCCAACCGGTCCGGCCGGCGACGGCCGCGCCACCCTTCTTCTGCGATGGTAGGGGGTTGTTCTGGGTCCGATACGCGGTTGACGGACTAAACGACGCCTTGGCGGCGGCCACTGGCGGGCTGACGGTACTTCGTGTAGAGCCTTCTGTCGTTGCCGCCCGTGATGCAAGAAGTTTCTGACCCGTTCGGCGTGTGGACGATGCGCTCTTCTGTCAGGCCTTCCTTTACGGCGTCCTCAGAAGCCGCTGGCCGGTACGGTGATCCGCGGATCAAGTCCAATTCTCATCTCCGAGCACCTCGGCTCTTCAGCTCTAACTGGTTTTCCTGATCCAGATCTGTTCGATCGTTCCGCCCATTAGGGTCGTCCCCTTCTCACACCCTTCACCAACGTCAGGCTATTTCGTGCTGCATTCGTCATGATGCCGTCACTGCCTGCGCTGGGTTCCGATAATCCACCTTCCGGGTGGCCATGGCCCAAATCGTCCCAGCCATCTTGGCCGCGAAGGCGATCGCCACGAGCAGTGCGCGGCTTCCGCGAGAGCGCTTCGGCGGGCACAAGAGCTGCGTTTGCGCTCAGGTAATCTACCACTTCGCCGGCGGCCAGACCGTCGTCCGCCACTGATCCAGCAGAGCTGGCTCAAGACCGGAAGACGAGCAGCGGGCGTGGTAGTCGATGGCTCAGCTCCGGCTGCCTGTCTTCTCGACTCGGCTTCGGAAGGCGGAGCTTCCATGAGTTCGAGCACGGCGCGCCCCTTCCCACGCCAACCGCCGTTCAGGCGCTCGTCGAACGGCAGTGCCACGTAGTAGGCGACGTCATCCGGAGTCACTCTCGCGATCGCGTTGCGCGCCACGCGCCCACCCGAATATCCAGTCGACACTGCGTGCAGTTCGCTGCCTCGGACTGGGAGTGCCACCAGGTCGAGCAAGCCATCCAGCGCACGAGACGCTCGGGCGGCGGTGGAAGTCGCTTTCCTCGCGGCGAGCTCGACGCCTCGGCGGGTCCGAGTGCCTCGCATCATGTCCCCCTTGCGACGTGCCGCTTGCACTAGTCCAGCACCTCCTCGCCTCGTGCTGGGTGGATAACGTGGAAGCCTGCATCGCGCAACGCCTCGACGATACGCGGTCGAGCTGCCCAAAGGGGTCGGATTTTCCCTTTATGCGCTGGCGTCAGCTTACGGACAGCTAAGCTGTCTATCAAGCGGGTAAGGGCTAACGACCTGAAGCAAAGCAAGACGTATGATCCGGGTGCAGTCGTCATGTACGGTCGAGTTAACAATTGGCCCGATATTCCGGCCGAAGAAAGATATCATCGGGCAGCCAACGCTGAGGAAGCGGGTGCCGAAAGCCAGGGCTTCGCCGATGCGTTCGCTAGAACGCGATTGCAGGAGTCTGCTGGCAGCTCACCTTCGCAACCGAGTTATTCCCTCGTTCGAAACCCTCCTGTGGTCGAGATCGACAGAGCTACCTTCAGGACAGAAGTGAGGACCTTTCATGGCGACGCAATCAACCGCATCGCCAACAATCCACACGAGTACTCGGAATTTGTATCCGCAAGAGCTAAGCGCACAGCAGAGGTCGCTAAGGAATACGGTATCAGAAGAGATTCAGAAGACGCCCGATATTACAGCTACCAATTAGGAAATGTGAGCGTCGGCCTCCAAAGAACGGAGGCCGGATTCAACATGACTGAGTTCGAAAGCGACAAGTGGCGAGAACAGTTCCCTGGACGAAGTGAAGTCACCTCAATTGTTGATTTTCAGGTTGCTCATCCGCTTGTCGCGAACGCCGGCGATATTCTGCTCGAACATCAGCTTCGGCAAGACGGCGAACGACCATTGGTGAACTGGCGTCCTGCTAATGCAGAAGCGAAGGCCCGCGCAGAGACAATGGGCTTCGTTGAAGTGGACGAGGACGACATGGTACTTGACCCCACTCAGTCCGCCCAGTGGACAAAAAACAGCCTCGGTGAATGGCAGCGCGCAACTAAATCTCAGCTTTATCTCTCCAAGGTCGATAGTGATACGGAGGTTGCAGCAGATTCCGAAGAGGATGGTGACTTTATGTAATGCCCAGATCCGCTGGTATTCATGTTTGGGCAGGCGGTGGAGCAAGAAGCGCAGGCAAACGGACAGCTGCGGCAAAGGTCAAGCCTCAGCCGAGCGAAACCGACAATTCGACTGGATCCGCGAGGTGCTTTGTAACAAGGCACCAATGTTCACCATCAGGCCGGTCCGAAGTGATAGAGATGTCGAGCGAATTGAGCCACAGCAACCATGCGCTCTGATGCCGGCGCTAAGCTCTGCGCCGCTGCCGCCGACCTTAAGGACGGACGTGTTGACCGGTGCGATGTGGCCCGTCCTGAACCGGCTTAATGCCAGATGCGATCTCGACAAGCTTGTGTGCGGCGGCTTCGGAGCCAAGCTAGCTTGATCGGCGGAAATCTCATCAGGCTCGGACTGACTCGCTGCCGCCAAGCATCGTGGAATCGTCGCCGCTAAGAAGGCAGTTTGAGCGCCTCCGACCGGACACCTGCTTGCCAGAGGATGATCAGGATTGCTGTCAGCAAATCCCTCAGCCAGGCGATCACGCGGCGGAGGTTGTGGCCGACGGCGGTGAGGATGACGTTGCTGGCGTCGCTCTGACGCCCCTTGGGATGGCAGCGGCCGAGGTGACAGTCGCTCTCATGTGGCCAACGATGGGCTCGATGGCTGAACGGCGCCGGAGCTCGCGCTAGATGACGCCGAAGACGCCCCGTTTCTGCCCGGAGATGAAGACGCTGCGCGGTCTATCGGTGTTGCGGCCGCGATAGCCCTTGTCGACATAAGCGCGCTCGACCGCGCAGCTGGTTAGCGTTTCCGTCGCCTCGATGATGGTGCCGAGCGAGTGTCCGTCATAGCGATTACCGGGCAGTGCGCGAGCGTGCACCACGAACTGGCCGCCCGGCGCGCGGCCGTTGGTGGTGACGATCGAGGCCTTGACGCCGAACTCGTAAGGCGCTGCCGCCTTGCCTTTGCGGATGTACTCGACCTCGGGCGCATGGAAGGAATAGAGCTTCCTGCGCTGCCGCTGCTGTTGCGATCCGCGCATCAACGTCAGTAGGCGTCGTTCTTTCTTCCTGCTCATTTTCTGAACCATCCGTTCGAGACGCCGCCGCGCCGGACATCGGGCCAGGAGCGTTGTTCACGCCGGTGCTCCGCGCGGGCTTTCCATGTGGACACCAACAGGATCTCTCAGGTTTCCTGGTGACCATCCCGCAGCTGGCCGGGTTGGCCGATCCAAACAGCAGCGCGCTTGCCTCCTCGCTGCGCCAGGATTTGACGCGGCGCTGAAGCGTTCGCAGCAACTTATCCGGATAGCAGATATTCCGCCTGCAGCCCTATCAGGAGCTCGGCGCCGTTTCGCCACGGCTCGGCCTTGAACCACTCCTGCAGCTGTGCGGTCCCCTGAACGAGCGGATCAGGGGGACGACGACCTCGCTTCGCTTTGAGGATCGGACGGTCCGTCCGTCGAGATGCGCCCTCTTCCAAGCCGTTCGCAAGCTGGCGAGGAAGAAGTCGATGGGCGGGGCCGCAGTAATGGAATCGCCCGACGACTTCACGTCGGCAAAGTCGGCCAGACGTTGCTGCGCAGACCGAATGTTACGCAGCAACGCGACCGGGTCCAAGCTGAAGCAGATTTCCTGCAGTCGGGCCAGAACCGCATCGGAGGTATGTGGGTTAGCTGTCAGCCGCTTATGCGGCGGCGTCGGTGCCACTATTAGATTTACGGACGCGTGCGCCATCGCGCTATCAGCTTGAACGAAGGCTGTAAGAAGTTCACGAACAGGCGCACTGAGCGATAGAGTTCTGCGAGCAACGCAGCCGAGCTATCGCCAAATTTTGGTGACGGCCGGAGCCGGTCAGGCGGCGGCGGTTATGGGCTGACGGTCGGTCGGCTTGGCGATGACCTCGATCCCATCATTGAATGTCACACCGACAACGAGTTTTGGCAACTGGTTGTGGCCATCGAGACGACGCCAGCTTCTCTGCGCGGCCTCGAGCAGCTTGAAGACCATCGCGAGTGCCGTCTTGTTGGACAGGCAGCCCTTCGATCGGATGGTGCGGTGGCGAACGGTGGCGAAGGTGCTTTCGATGGGGTTGGTAACCGGTATGAGAGTTTCTCGGTGCCGATGTTCCGCTGCGGTGTTCTGCGTCGTGGCGTATGGTGCGACCATCGGGACAGAGGCACCGGGAGCACGATGTGTGGGCAGGCCGATGCATACGATGAGCCGCGAGCTCGAGTTAGTAGCTGGCCGCCTCTGCGACTCGCCCGGTTGCGCTGGGAGCGC
>NZ_JADPJF010000069.1:0-23597 GCF_023073295.1 Bradyrhizobium sp. 23
CCCACTCGAGTTCTGCTTCGGCACGAGCCCGACCCAAGCCGAGAAGTCCCGCCCCGATCGGAAGGTCTTGGCATCGGCAACGCTTGCGACTAGCGCCGTTGCCAGTGCTGGACCGACGCCAGGGATCGCATCCAGTCGCTTGCTCGTCGCGTTTGATCGATGCCAGGCCATAATGCCCTTATCGAACTCCAGGATCTGAGCCTTCAGTCCCCGCAACTGACCGCCGAGAGCCGCAAGACACGCGCGGGCCACCTCCGGGACCCGGCGGTCGGCTGGATCGGCGACGACTTCCAACAGCTGTTCCACACCCCTGCGCCCGACGGGGGCAACAATCCCGAACTCAGCCAGATATGCGCGGATCGAGTTGATGAGGGCAGTCTGCTGGCGAATGAAGAGATGGCGCACGCGATGAAGCATCAGACAGCTCTGTTGCTCGATCGTCTTGGTCGGCACGAACCGCATGTTGGGCCTTGTGACCGCCTCGCAGATAGCCTCCGCGTCGGTGCTGTCGTTCTTCTGCCGCTTGACGTAGGGCTTCACATAGGCCGGTGGCATCAGTCGCACCGTATGCCCCAACGCCTGCAGCTCGCGGGACCAATGGTGCGATGAAGCGCAAGCCTCAATCCCGACTAGGCACGGCGGCAACTTCTCAAAGAAGGACAGCACGAAACGGCGCTTGAGCTGACGGCGTATGATCACCTGGCCGGCTGTATCAACCCCATGCACTTGAAAGACCGACTTCGCGATATCCAGACCAATCGTTGAAATTGACTGCATAGGCTGCTCCTCCGAATCGTGGGAGCCTTAAACGGCGCCCATTGTTTGGCACTCTCGTGCCCGTGGAGGAGCCGTCCACATGGGGTAATCGCGGGAGCGAGTCGCCCCTCAAGCCGGGTCAACCGACAATGGAAGCTGGTGGCTGTTCCCCGATAGGATGGAAATACGGGCTCACGACCGGACGCCGGGCCCAAGCATCGAATGGAGAACAGCCATGGAAGAATATATCGGTCTCGACGTGTCGATGAAAGAGACGTCAGTCTCGATCCGCCGAGCAGGTGAACGGATCTGGCGCGGCAAGTGCGCATCTGATCCCAGAATCATAGCCGAGCTCATCCGCAAGCGGGCGCCATCCGTGAAACGCGTCGTATTCGAGACCGGACCGCTGTCGGTGTGGTTCTATCATTCTCTGCGCGCCGAAGGCTTGCCGGCGATCTGCATCGATGCGCGCCATGCTAAAGCGGCGCTCGATATGGCGGCGAATAAGACGGACGCAAACGACGCCGATGGCCTGGCGCAACTCGCGGAAGTCGGCTTCTTTCGTGAGGTGCGTGTGAAGGGATTCGACAGCATGCTGACCCGCACGCTTGCCGCAGCGCGGACGCGGCTGGTCCGAATCACTACCGAGCTTTCCAACCAGATCCGCGGCGTCATGAAAACCTTCGGTCTGGTCGTTTCTGCCGGAAAGGGAAGCACCTTCGAGAAGAACGTCCGGAGCCTTCTTGCCGATCAGGACGGACTTGCATCGATCGTGCTTCCGATGCTGGAAGCCTGGCGTGGCATTCGCATCCGCGCCGCCGAACTCGGACGCCAGTTGGTCCAGGACGCGCGCCAGAGTGAGGCTTGCCGCATCCTTATGTCCATTCCCGGCATCGGTGCGATCACCGCAACCGCCTTCACAACAGCCATTGAGAGGCCGGACAACTTCAGGAAATCCCGATCTGTTGGCGCCTGGATCGGCCTGACAACGCGCCGCTACCAATCCGGAGAAGTCGATTATGACGGCCATATATCCCGACGGGGCGACCACCATTTGCGAGGGCTTCTGTACGAAGCGGCTGCGGTCATTCTGACGCGCAGCTCAACCGACAGCACTCTGCGCACGTGGGGTCTGAAGCTCCGGGAGAGGATTGGCTTCAAAAGAGCTGCCGTGGCCGTGGCGCGCAAACTGGCGGTTATAATGCATACGATGCTTAAGACTGGCGAACTCTTCAATCCGAATGCCGGAGCCACCGCATAAGCCCGATCGCGTTCAGAACCCGAACGCCCAAGGTGTCCCTGCCGAGACGTGAGCCGAGCCATTCCGCTGATGCTGTTGCACTGCTGACTCAGCAAAGTGCGTCGTCCACATTGAAGGCTCGTCCTGCGAAGCTCCCTCATGCGGCGGCTAATGCCGACCGCGAAGACAACCATGCACCCGGCAGTGTCCCCTGAACGAAATTATATGCTTGACGCCTCAGCAGCGATTAGACAACAACAGCATCAAAAGCGGCCAATCGGCTATCCGTCGTGGCGCCCATTTTTGTTTGAAAAAACTTGGTTCGCCTCTTCAAAGCGGCGGGCGCGCTCAAGATCGAACCGTCCTTCAGGAGGGTTTCCGGATCCCACTCGCTTCTATGCGTGGGGTCGAGAATCGCCCCCATACACATGAATCGCGCCCGTCAGGCGGGAATGCCAATGTGTGCCGCCTTGGTATTGCATTTCGCCAAAGGCGCCTGAGTCGTCTCGTGACGAGCCGTTTCAGGTCATTTCCGTCGACCCAATCGATGCCGGCCCGGCCTGATGTCCGCGAAAGAAGCCGTATGCAAGCTCTGCCCGATTGCCGGAAAATTCAGTTCGGGTATGCTTTGCCGGTTAACCCGCGCCAGTTTGCTTTTCCCAGAATAAGTACGACACAGGAGGTAGCATGGGCCACAGATATCAAACCATCCTTGAGACGGTCGGCCATACACCCGTCGTGCGGATCAATCGTCTCGCTCCCACGGGAGTCAATTTGTTCGTGAAGGTTGAGGCCTTCAATCCGCTCGGCTCGGTCAAGGATCGGCTGGCTCTGGGCGTGATCGAAGCCGCAGAGAAATCCGGGGAGCTGAAACCTGGTCAAACCGTCATCGAGGCGACCAGCGGCAACACGGGAATCGGACTTGCGATGGTTTGCGCCGCCAAGGGGTACCCGCTGGTGGTCACAATGGCCGAGCCCTTCAGTATCGAGCGCCGCAAGCTCATGCGATTTCTGGGTGCGAAGGTCGTCGTGACGCCTGCGGCCGATCGGGCCGTTGGAATGATCAACAAAACGATCGAGCTTGCCAAAACGCACGGCTGGTTCATGACGCGGCAATTCGAGAACGAAGCCAATCCCGACTTCCACTCCAAAACCACGGCGCTCGAGATTCTGGACGATTTCGCAGGAGAACGACTGGACTATTGGGTCACCGGTTACGGAACCGGCGGCACACTGAAGGGTGTTGCGCGGGTGCTCGCTAAGGAGCGCCCCGAAACCAAGATCATCGTCTGCGAGCCCGAAGAAGCGCAGCTCTTGGGCAGCGGTATCGAGCAGCAGCGGAACCCGGATGGCACGCCGGCGGCGCCACATCCGGATTTCAAGCCGCATCCAATGCAGGGCTGGACACCTGATTTCATTCCGAAGCTGACCGGGGACGCCGTTATGATGAAGGTCATCAATCAGATTCTGCCGATTCCCGGCCCCGATGCTATTCGATGCAGCAAGGAGCTTGCGACCAAGGAAGGCATCTTTGTCGGCATCACCTCGGGCGCAACCATGGCGGGTGCGCTGAAGGTCGCAGCCCAAGCAGAGAAGGGCGCAAATATTCTTTGCATGCTGCCTGACACCGGTGAACGTTATCTTAGCACGCCACTCTTCGCGGATGTCTCTGCCGACATGAACGAGGAAGAGCTCAAGATATCGCGCTCCACGCCGACTGCTCAGTTCAAGCCATAGTTGTTCGGGACGCAATCCTGCACTGAATCAGCTGAAAGTGGACATCACCGCATGACTTGGTTGGATCAAAAGCCGCGGTAGTACGGTGTCTGCGACATGTCCGGTGTACTGCTGATCGCGACTGAATGGCGGAGATCGTAGGACGTCTTAAATGGGCCAAACGCAGACGTTTCGTGCTTTTCTCGCACAGATTGCTATCATGACACGGCGCTAGACCTTCGGTATCGTCCCTTAGCGAGAAACCTTGAAATTTCGGAGGGTGAGAGGATGCCATCTTTCCGAAACCCCGCCGTTCAGTGAGTTCATTGATGCTGGCGACCACGATCTCGTCGGCTCGCTTTAAGTCGTCCATGCGAGCGGGTCGGCACACGACAGCCATTTTCGAGCCCTCCTTCGGGATCAGCACGCCAGACCAACTATAGAACCGGGCCGCAGCGTAGCGGCCTTGCACTGACATCCTGAACCAAGATGAGAGGGACGAAATGCCCTCACCTGGATCAGGCCAGCGGCCGGATGTTCTGATTCATGCGGAAGAAATTGTTCGGATCATACTTAGCCTTGATCTGCTGCAGACGCCGGTAGTTCGGTCCATATGCGGCAGCGACGGGATCGCCCACCTCGTCATCGTCGAGATAGTTGACATACCGACCGGAGGAGAAGAAGGGTCGCATGCCTTCGTAGGTTTCGCGTGCCCAGGAGATGCATTGCCTCGTATCGTCCGGCTGCATCCATTGCGCGAGCACCAGGAAGTTGTAGCCTTCTTGCCGATGCGGAAACGCCGTATCCCTTGCATCGACACGGGCCGCCGCGCCGTGGATGTGCTCGAGAAGCAGCTGCCCCATGGGTGTCGGGCAGCGCGCGAAACATTCGATCATGGTCGCAATCGCACCATCACTCAGCTCACTGAGGAAATTGGACTTCCAATAGTTGAGGGCGCCTCTGGGGTAGTTGGCATCGAGCATGCTGTTGAGCTGGCAATAGGGCATCGGCCCGATTGCGTCCAAGATCGGAGCCCCGAATTGTTTCAGCGGCTGCACGGCTCGTTCGGCTTCCGCTGCCGGACCGCAATGGCTGGTGACCAAGGCAGCTACCTCTGCGCCGGACCCGTCGGGCGCATGCGTCAGGGTTGCGAACAGCGTGTGCTCGTCCGGTAGCGATCGCGTGCTGGCCCGGAAGAATTCGAGCACGTCACGGGAGCGATCGATAGAGTAGACGATGGGGCCGCCGGTAATGATTGGCCCTACTGCATGAAGGTCGTATTCGAGACTGGTGGCAATCCCGAAGTTTCCGCCGCCGCCGCGGATGGCCCAGAACAGATCGGGTTCCTCTTGCTTGCTGACCTGCAAGACCTTGCCATCGGCGGTGACGAGTTCGACAGCGCGCAAATTATCCAATGCCAGGCCGTACTTGCCCATCAGCCAGCCGAGTCCTCCGCCGAGGGTCAATCCGGCGATACCCGTGGTCGAGACCACACCTCCGGTGACCGCGAGGCCGTGAAGTTGCGTCTCGCGATTGACATCGCCCCAAGTCGCCCCGCCCTGCGCGCGTACGGTTTTGCCGACAGCATCGACATGGACGCCCCTCATTGGGGACAGGTCGATCATTATCCCGCCGTCGATGGTCGCGCGTCCCGCGACGTTATGGCCGCCGCCACGAACCGCGACCTCGAGGCCGAGCTTGATCACAAGAGCGACGGCGTCCACGACGTCGGCCACACTGCGGCATCTGGCAATCAACGCCGGCCGTTTGTCGACCAACCCGTTGTGGACCTTTCTCGCCTCCTCGTAGCCCTCGTCCGTTGGCTTGAGCAGTTGTCCTCCGAAGGAGGCGCTAAGGTCGGCGGCGGCGCTCGCGACAGATGTGATGGACGACATGACACGGCCTCCTCAATTCAACCGGCTATATCTTCAATCGGCGGCCCTCTCGGAGCAAACCCGAAGAATTCAGGTGAAGATGAATTGGTTTCATCTAGACTAGCCGCATGCACAAGCTGCCGCCCCTGATCGAGCTCCGCGCTTTTGAAGCTGCCGCCCGCCATCTGAGCTTCAAGAAGGCCGCGGCAGAACTCGGCGTGACGCCAACCGCGATCAGCCATCAAATCGTGTTGCTTGAGCAGTATTGTGGCCGCGCTCTGTTTCGCCGCAGACCGCGACCTCTTTCGCTCACCGATGCCGGAGCGCGGCTGTTTCCCGCCATTCGCGGCGGCCTTGAGGTGTTTGCCGCCGCAATCGCGGCCGTCAGGCGGGATACCGACCAACAGCCTCTTCGGGTGACGACAACGAATGCTTTCGCCAGCCGCTGGCTCGTGCCCCGCCTGCCCGCGTGGCGGAAGTTGCATCCCGATGTGCCGCTGGAAGTCATCGGCACGGACACCGTGCTCGATCTGCACGCCGGCGATGGCGATGTCGCCATTCGTTATGCGACTAGCCGAGTACTGCCGACGGACGGGATCGTCAATGATCTCTTCAGCGATACATTCTGGCCCGTCTGCAATCCGCGTTTGCTTTCAACGGGACGCCTGAAGAGACCAGTCGACCTCGCAAACCACGTTCTGATTCACTCCTATTGGTCGCCGGCCGATCGTGAGCCGCCCACATGGCAGAGATGGTTTGCCGTGGCCCAGCGCAGGTGGCGCGAAGTGCCCCAATTCAAGGATATGCAGCACTTGAGTTTCCGGGAGGAACTGCACGCCATCGAGGCGGTGATCGCGGGGCAGGGAGTCGGGATTTTCAGTGATGTGCTCGTCGCACACGAACTCGCCGCCAGTACGCTCGTGAAAGCGTTCAAGTTGAGCTTGTCTGGCTATAGTTTCCATGTGGTCAGTAGGCCAAGCCATCCGCGCGCGAAGACCATCCGAACCTTCTCAGAGTGGTTGCAGTCAAATGCTTAATCCGCTTCTTCTGCGCCTTCGAAATGTTTGCTCGGCGTCAGAATGCGAAGAACTCAGCGTGGGCAAATCTCGTCCGCTGTGCCCGGCTAAGCGGACTCGATAAGGCGTGCGCCGACTTCGCTTCCGGGTTCATAAGCAGTCATTGCGAGTTTGGATCGGTGTTTGAATGCACCGACCCGCACTGAATGAAACGGTGCGAGCGAGAGCAAGTGCGGTGCGCGAGAGCCCGGTTGTGCGTTGGACCCGGGGTAGCCAGGATGACCCACATTGGCGCGGAGTCGTGGCGGCGCCAGCGTGGACCGGCGATGCGCAGATGCGGAGGAACAAATGTGAGCCGGCGAGGAGCTGAACAAACTGCATCACTTCAACCGATCGAGGAGCGCCTTTGCGTCTTTCAGGTCCGAAGTACCTAACCCCTCGGTGAACCAATTGTAAATTGGCGCGAGAATATCGCGTGCCTTCCGTTCATGGTGTTCGGCTATTACCCGGGCTAACGCTGTGGCGGAACGGAGCTCAAAAAGTCTAGCTTCCTGCTGGCGGGCCATTTCTATGGCCTTGGCCAGGCATCCTTCTACCATGTCAGTAGGTGCGCCCTCGCACTGAAGCAACAAAGCGTCCAGCCGATCCATTTCCGCCGCGAGATAGTTTTCGCCAAAACTCGCGCAATGCGCTCGCGCGGCTGACAAATAGGACCGCGCCGCCACGGCGTGACCTTGCACGAGAAAACTCTCCGCCAAGCAGATCTCGGCGTGGGTAGTGTGCAGGACGGCTCCGGTTTCGTACCATCGCCTCACGCCCTGTCGCAGGAGATTCAGGCCGCCCTCGAAATCGCCGAGCTGATGAATTGCCCAGCCTTTGCATCGCTCACCGAGAGCCAGCCATTGGGGCATGCGGTGCTCGCGCGCCGTCTCAATGGCTTCCGATGCGAAGCGGGCCGTTGCCGCAGGCTCGTGCTGTGACTGAGAAACGTGCGCGGCAACGCCGAGCGCCCAGGCAAGGCTGTGCGCGTTATTTTGCTGGCGCGCATGCGCTACGGCCGCCTCAATCAGCCTCATCCCGGATTCGGGGAAACCCATCAAGATTTTTACCTGCCCGCCATAGGCTCGGCAAACCATACTTGGATGCTCGCCATAAATCGCGAATTCGCCCTCCGGAATTGTGTCGGCGATAGTCGCTCCCTGAGCAAGCATTTCGGCGGCCTCTCGGAATTCGCCTGCAATAAGTAGCGAGTAGCCTGATGCCCGATGCGCCACGGCGAGTTTTGCCGGATTCCCGTCTTCTTCTGCCAAGCCGACCAAGTCTCTTGCCAAAGCCGCCGTCCTCGGAAGCGGCTGGCGCATCAGGCTGGAATTCCATGCGATCCGTTGCGCCGCGAAGCGACTCTGCGACTCGTCGAGTTTGTCCGAAAGTTCCTTGGCCCGAACAGCACACTCCTCCAAACGTATCGACCCAAAGCCGTGGACCGCGATCAGGGATACCGCGAGAGCAAGCATCAGACCCAGCTCACGCTCATCGCGCTGATGGCTCGGCGGCAGCTTTCCCACTAAATCGAGCGCGCATCCGAAATGACCGACCGCCTCGTGATGAGCAGATCGGTCTGCGCTGCGCGCTCCGGCGCGTCTCCAAAACTCGATCGCGAGATCGACCAGGCCTGCCTGCGAGTAGTGATGAGCTAAAGTCTCTGGCTGCGCCCCAATCGTCTCCTGGAATTCTTGTTCGAGCACCTTGGCGATACGGGCATGCAACTCCTGGCGTTGACTCCGTAGAAGAGTGCCATAAGCCGTGTCCTGCACCAGGGCATGCTTGAACAGGTAGGTCGCACGCGGCGGCGCGCCCTGCCGGAACAGCAAGCCAGCCGCAATGAGACGGTCCAACGCCGATCCCAGCTCTGGTTCGCGCTGGCGCACCACCGAAGCCAGCAGGGCGTAGGAGAACTGGCGCCCGATCGCCGCCCCGACCTGCGCCACTTCCTTGGCCGCGCCGAGCCGGTCGAGCCGCGCCATAAGCGACGCGTGCAGGCTTGCGGGGACCGCCAGCGCCGGGGGCGGAACCGCGCTGGCTGTCCGCCGCGCTTCGCCCTCGCCCTCCGACTCGATCACAGCCTTGGTCATTTCCTCCACGAAAAGGGGAATGCCGTCGGTGCGCTCGACGATATCCTGCCGGATGCTTGCCGGCAGACCCTTGTTGCCGACAAGATGCTCGATTATGGCATCGATGTCGCGCTGACCTAGCCGATTGATGGTGAGGGCGGTCACGTAAGACCGGCCGATCCAGGGTGGATTGAATTCCGGCCGAAACGTCACGCTCAGCAACACGCGCAAAGTCGGAATCTGGTCCACCACCCGACCAAGCACTTCCAGACTCGTCGGGTCGATCCAGTGCACATCCTCGAAGATCATTAGCACCGGATTCGCTCGCACTAGCGTCTCTAGTTGGGCGGCGAGTGCTTCCAGCGTTCGTTGCCGGCGTTGCTGCGGTGTCAGCTCGATCACCGGATAGCGGTCATCGTTCGCGAGCGACAGCATCTCGGCAAAGAGTGCCGCGTCCTGGGCTGACGTCGAAGTCTGCGCGAGCAGTGCGTCGAGTTTGTCGAGCTTCGCTTGCGGGGAGTCGTCGTACGCGAGTCCGGCGGCACGTTCCATCTGGTGGATGAAGGGATAGAGCGCGCTGTCGGTATGCTGTGGAGAACAGAAATAGCGCAGGCGCGTGTGCGGCTCGCCGGCAAGGCGGTCCAAAAGCGCAGCCGTGAGCCGCGATTTGCCAATGCCGGGCTCGCCCGAAAGCAACACGACTTGGCCTTCGCCGGCTTTTGTCTTCGACCAGCGCCGTAGCAGCAGTTCGAGTTCTTCTTCCCGCCCGATAAGTTCCGTCAGCCCGGTCGCGTGAAAAGCCTCGAAGCGGCTTTCGACTGAAGCCGGTCGCAGTGCCGCCCAGGCATTGGCAGGCACCGGTATGCCCTTCAGATCCTTTACTCCGAGGTCCTCAAGCTCGAATAGATTGCCGAGCAGCTTGCGGGTATTTTCCGCAATAACGACCGTGTTCGGTTCTGCAATGCCCTGCAAGCGTGCCGCATGGTTCGGCGTCTCGCCAACGATTGCCTGCTCCTGAGCAGAGCCCGACCCGATCAGGTCGCCGACCACTACTAGCCCGGTGGCAATGCCGACCCGCGTCTGCAGTACCGCCCGGGTCTTTTGATTACTTACGGCACTCACCAACTCCAGCCCCGCGCGTACCGCTCGCTCTGCGTCATCTTCGTGAGCCTGCGGGTAGCCGAAGTAGATCAGCACGCCGTCCCCCATGTACTTCGCCACGAACCCGCCGAAGCGGCTCACAGTTTCGGCGACGCAGTCCTGATACGCCGAAATCACCTCGCGCAGGTCCTCCGCGTCCATGCGGGCGGAGAGCGCCGTCGAACCCACAAGGTCCGAGAACATCACTGTGACTTGGCGGAACTCGGCGGTATCGTTCGGCTGAAGAGTTGCAGCAGTAGGCTTGGGTGTTCCGTTGTCGACGCCATCCAGTTCGGCTACCGCACGTAGCATCTTGCGGCGATGGCCGAGCAAGACCCCGAGATCCTTAAGATCCTGATCCGTCAAATCGCGGAGCACGCTGAGGTCGACACCGTTTTCGGCAAAGCGTTCGGCGTACTCGGACATGCCGAGCTTTTTAAGCCAGTCCGCAACTTGCTGCATGGCGGCCTCGCGCGGATTGTTTGCCCCGACCCGGCTTCGGGACCGGGGCGACAGTTGGCGTGTCAATCTCGCAAATACGCGCGGCCAGTTTACCGCCCAGAATGGCCGGCATTCAATCTACCAATGGAGCCATCAGGGGCCGAAATGACAAATCGGGTCGAACAGAGAAGAGCTCGGTGCGAGCACCACGTTGTCGGCTTTGCCGATGAACGCGGACATTTTACCTAGCCGGCGGCATGTCTCAGAAGAGGCCAGAAGGCGACGCTCGACCCATAAAATGCGCCACAGAGTAGTTCCGACCTACCCCAAAAAATCACCCTAAATTGATGACGCTGTTCCGTTGTATGCTGCTCTGCACACTCGGGAACGCCGCTTGTTAACAATCATTGATTCTCTGTTTTGTCAGTGAGCTTCGAACACGATCGCCTTATAGCCGATCGTCATTGAAGGCGTGAGGCTTCAGGATGTCGGCGAACGCCCACAGTCTTTCTTCGTCGAATGTCTCTTTGGGTCATTCGCGTCGGTTTGGCGCTCGGATGCAAACTTCCGGTCTACCCCTGTGAGCCGAAATAAAGCTGCAGCACGCCAACGGAAGCGATGGGCCAAAGGACTAAACCGCTCGCGCGGTAGGGCACTGCGGCGGGCGTCGGGGCCAATGGGATAGCGCAACGGGGCGTCCTGTCTTGAGATCGAGGGGTTTCGACAACCTCACTCAAGACAGGAGCATCCCCATGACCGACCAGGCCATGAGCCCGTTACGCCGGCGCATGATCGAAGACATGACGATCCGCAAGTTAGCGCCAAAGACCCAACAAGGCTACATCCGCACCATCAGGGATTTTGCTGCGTTCCTCGGCCGGTCGCCCGACACGGCGAGCTTTGAGGACGTCCGGCGCTTTCAGCTGCATCTGGCGGCGAACGGCGTGCACATCCCGATACTCAACCACACCGTGGCTGCATTGCGGTTCTTCTTCAGGGTCACACTGAGGCGTTCCGACATCATCGAGCACACGACGTTCCTCCACGAGCCCCGCAAGCTGCCGGTCGTGCTCAGCGCGGAGGAAGTGGCGCGGCTGCTCGATGCCGCGCCGGGCCTCAAGTACAAGGCGGCTCTGAGCGTGGCTTATGGCGCGGGTCTGCGCGCCGCCGAGGTGATCTCACTCAAGATTGGCGACATCGACAGCAAGCGCATGGTCATCCGCGTCGAACAAGGCAAAGGACGTAAAGACCGCTACGTGATGCTGTCTCCACATCTGCTTGAACTGCTGCGTGCCTGGTGGAAGGCTGCGCGACCGCAGGGCTGGCTGTTCCCGGGGCGCGACCGCGTGCAGCCGATGACGACGCGCCAGCTCAATCGCGCCTGTCATGCCGCAGCCCAAACAGCCGAGATCGACAAGCGCGTCTCGCTGCACACCTTGCGGCACAGCTTCGCCACCCATCTGCTTGAGCAGAACATCGACATCAGGGTGATCCAGGTGCTGCTCGGTCACGCCAAGCTCGATAGCACGGCACTCTATACCCGCGTCGCCACCAAGACGATCCAACAAGTCATAAGCCCGCTGGAGCATATCGCCCGCAAGGTCGAGAGGGCTGAGCCGCCCGCCTGACGCGAGGCTCCTCGTGTCGCGTCCATCGCTGGAGGTCGCGGACATCTTCCGCGGCCACGGCCCGGCATGGCGCCGGGCCAATGCCGGCCATGTCAGCCTCAGCCAGTTGAAGGTGATGTCGGCGATCGAGAACTGCCGCACGGCAGCTCTCGGCGGCCATGTCGCGCGCTGCGAGGACTGCGCCCATAGCCAGATCTCGTACAACTCCTGCCGCAACCGGCATTGCCCGAAGTGCCAAGGTGCCGCGGCAAAGAACTGGCTGGCCGCGCGCGAAGCCGATCTGTTGCCGGTGCCGTACTATCACGTGGTGTTCACGCTGCCGGCGGCCATCGCCGATATCGCCTACCAGAACAAGGCTGTGGTCTATGGCCTGCTGTTCAAGGCTTCGGCCGAGACGATGCTGACGATCGCCGCCGATCCGAAGCATCTGGGCGCCCGGATCGGCATCACCTCGGTTCTCCATACCTGGGGCTCGGCCATGACCCATCACCCGCACGTCCACATGATCGTGCCGGGCGGCGGCATCTCGCTCGACGGCGAGCGTTGGGTGGCGTGCCGGCCCGGCTTCTTCCTGCCAGTGCGCGTGCTCTCGCGCCTGTTCCGGCGGCTGTTCCTGGAGAAGCTGATCGTGGCCCACAAAGCCAGCCATCTGAAGTTCTTTGGGGATCATGCCGTTCTCGCCGACCCGCAGGCGTTCGCGGCGTATCTGGCGCCGCTACGACGATCCGAATGGGTCGTCTATGCCAAGCGCCCGTTCGGCGGACCACAGGCCGTGCTGGCCTATCTGTCGCGCTATACCCACCGCGTCGCCATCGCCAACAGCAGGCTGATTGCGGTCGACGGGCACAGCGTCACCTTTCGATGGAAGGATTATCGCGCCGAAGGTCGCGACCGCCGGAAGGTCATGACACTGGCCACCGCCGAGTTCATCCGCAGATTCCTGATCCACGTGCTGCCGCAAGGCTTCCACCGCATCCGCCACTATGGGCTACTCGCCAGTGGCACGCGCGCCGACAATATCGCACGCGCGCGTGAGCTGCTCGCCGTTGCAATCCCTGACGGCCAGCCCACCGCTGCCGCCGCCGGTCAAACCAAGCCGAGTTGTCCATGCTGCGGCGGTCGCATGGTCCTCATTGAGGTCTTCGAGCGCGGTGCCACGCCGCGGTATCGGCCGACAGCTCCAACGATCGTGATCAGGGTCGACACCTCATGACCGCGTCTCTATCCGGCAAATCTGCTTGTCGTACTCGCCGGCTCTCCACCGGCCACGGAAAAGCGCGCCAAGACATAAAGCTGCCGCCCCAAATCGTTCGGCAGTTCACGACGTTCCACCCGACTCGCCGCTCATTCATGAGCCGCTTTACCGCAGGCGAACTTGCTGAACCGGCTCAGCTCCAATCACACACCTCAGCCGCGGCACTCAAATCCCCATAGCCCACGCCGCGCCACCTACGTGCCCACTCCCGCGGTTTCCTTGTATGGGCTTTTGTCAAGGAGGCGGCATTTCAAGAGGCGATAGGTCGGCGCATCTTTTTTCCTTCGTCAGTTTCTTTGTTCGATCTGAGAGCCGTTTCTTCGTCCCGACCCGCACTTCGCTTGCGCTGGCGCGCGCAGAAGCTGTCAAGGTTGGCCGTCGCGCGAATCTTACGACAGGCTCCACCGTTGCCAGGCCACACCTTGACAGCTTCGAGCACGACGGCACGGTTGGTGCGATCGGGATGACGATCGGAGGGGAGCCCGCTTGCGGGCGCGATCAATCGCGCCACAACCTTGTATCCGGTGGGTCCAAGGACCCGAACCATGATGCAGTCATGCGCATCGGCAGCGAAGCTCCGAAGCGGCGGACCCATTCTCCCTTTCGGCATTGAAGCCAAGGAAACGCGTCGGGACCCCGCCACCTCGAACCGTCATCGGCGATACCGTCACCAGCGGACGGACAAGGCCGAAACTGTTGGGTCTTCTTCAGTGACCTCCGTGTTTATGATGCCGGCCGCAGAACGACGCCGTCCGGCACTACGCCCTCCCGCACGAGCCGCCACAGGGCGATCAGTAGCTTGCGCGCCAAGGCCACGATCATGGTCTTGCGCGCCCCGCGGGCGTTCTCGGTACGGCTTCGAAACCACTGCGCCAAGACGCTGTCCTTCTGGAACCTGAGAAATCGCCACGCCAATTCGATCATGCCCCGTCTCACTCGAGCATTGCCGGAACGGGTCAGCCCTTTCTCCCGGCGTTTTCTGCCGCTCTCGTCGGGCGAGCCGGTGAGGCCGGAATAACGCGCTACAGCCCGTCGGTCGCGCATGCTTCGCGACAGTACCTCCTGCACCAGCATGTCGGCGGTCTCGACACCAACCCCGATCACCCGCGCCAACAGCCGCACCATTGCGTGTGGTCCATCACTGGGCGCTTGCGTGAGACGCTCCAGGCGAGCGTCCTCGATCTGCCGTATCTGATCGCCGACGAGCCGCCGGCGCGCCATGTCGCGACGCAGCTCAGCCAGGGTGTTGGGCGGGATCGGCTCGCCCTCGGGGGAGCGCAAGCCGTCAAGGCGTTCGGAAGCTTTCTTCAGCTTGGGATTGAAGCCGCGGATGCCGAGCCGGATCAACGCCGCTTTCATTCGGTTGACGATCCGACTTTGTTCTCCGATGAGGCTCTCGCGCTCACGGTTGGGGCGCTTGGCATCTTCGTCCTTGATTGTCGGGATCGCGACCATCTTGCAGTGATCACGCTCGCCACGCAACCAGCCGAGAAAGCTGCGTTTGAGCAGTTCGGTGTCGAGACGATCGGTCTTGGCGCGCCGGTGCTCGCGCGATACCGCTACGCTCGATGCGTGAATGACATGCGCCTCGATGCCGCGCGCCCTGAGCCATCGGGCCAGCCAGAAACCGTCACGGCCGGCCTCGAAAGCGACCGCGATGCGTTCGATTCCGTATCCTTTCTTCTGCGCCTCTTCTCGCCAGCGATTGAGCAGTTTCAGCAAGGCGTTCTCGTCGACCTCAAGCTTCTTCGACGGCTGGCGTTCGACGCCAGGCACAATCCCCGCAACGAGCCAGCTCGACAGGCTCATCTCGATCACGGCGATCAGCGTGCCGTTCGGTTTGAGGGACGTGAGGGATCGGCTCAGGTCGTTCAACTTCTGCATGGGGTGCTCCATCGGTTCACATCAGCGCCGATGAATACCATATCCTTACCTTCCTCACCGCCGCCGTCTGCTGCATAGCATCTCCCTTGGAGGTTTGCGGACGCCGGCCCCGTGCGCGCGGCGACACCCTCATGGGGCCGGCATCCGAAAACCTTCACAGAACCGGAAGTCGAAATTCGCCCGAACGGTGTTCCAGCTTGGCTTTGGCAATGGACTATCGATGCGCCCGCACAATGTGAGGACCAGGTCCGAACACGATATCTCGCCTCAGGACGCCGTAGTACCGCTCGGCTATTTCGGGAAGTCCTAGATCTTCTATCACATTAAAGCGCTCGCCTTGCAGCAGTTGCAGCAGTTCGATTGGATCAAAAAAGCTGAGCCAGGGTTCGCCCCGCGACGCTGCCCTTGCGGCAGTTGCCATGACGCTGGCGCGGCGCTCAGCAGGATAATTCTGGAATGGTTCGACGTAGTCGAAAGCCACGGCTGCCTGCGGCACCTCGGAAATAAACTTCAATGTGGAGGAGACCGCATCTTTAGTCAGATAAGGCACTACGCCAAGCCATTGAAAAAACGCCTGCTCGTTCAGTTTGAACCCCGCTTTTACTAACCCCTCCGCGAGGCTTTCTCGTTCAAAATCTACCGGTGCGAAAGCAAGCGACGGCGGCTCCGCGAGACCTGCGGTCCTTATCTGATCGCGTTTCCACATTTGTGTCGAAGGGTAGTCGACCTCGAAAGTGCGAACGCCGAGATGAGCATAGGGATTTCGCAGCGAGAAGGTATCGAGGCCTGCCCCCAGCACTACG
This sequence comes from Bradyrhizobium sp. 23, assembly GCF_023073295.1. Taxonomy (NCBI): domain Bacteria; kingdom Pseudomonadati; phylum Pseudomonadota; class Alphaproteobacteria; order Hyphomicrobiales; family Nitrobacteraceae; genus Bradyrhizobium; species Bradyrhizobium sp. 23. The sequence goes on from NZ_JADPJF010000069.1 coordinate 15,865, forward strand.
ACCTGTCGTACGCCGCATGCGATGCAATCGCCCATCGTGTCCTCGGAAAACCGGCTGCGCGCTGCGATAAATAAACGCCAGGGCCGTAGCGAGTCGTTTGCAGCGATCTCGTCTAAGGCAGCGGCTGTCTCTTGGTCTATTATCCTCGACGCTAATGGATCTTTGAAGATCGCTCCGCCTTCTAGCTTTTGATGAATGGCACGATAAGCAGCCGCACCCCGAGCGGTCTGACTAGCTTGTCCATCGCGCATAATGATCTGTCCCGAAAAGGGTGCACGGCTCATGGCATCGTTGCTGCTCAAATTCAGCACCCTCGATAAGGGACTCTTGATGTCCACCTCGTCAAGAGCGCCGCCCGGCAGGGCCTTCATCATTTGTCAACGGAGACAAGCCACCGCCGTGGATCACCAACCGAGGTGCATCTTTCCACGCTGCACGACGCTATTCGAAACCCTTTGCCTTCAGAACGGTCCGGCTGGCGGGCATGGACAGGAATGCGACCAGCGCTTGTGCGGCGTCAGCCTGACTGCTACCTGTAATGATGCCTGGGGCGAACTGGGTGTAATTCTGTATATCTGGGGGCAACGGGGCAATAAGTTCGACGGTTGGTTGAGCCAAGATTTCGCTTACTTGATTGAAGCCGATCTCGACTTCCCCGCTGGCCACGCTCGCATACAGTGTTCCAAGCGTTGACAGTCTTGTCTTGGCCTTCATCTCCCCAGCAATCCCCATTCGTTCGAGCAAGTTGGCCACGTAGATGCCACTGGCACCTCCTCCGGCCGGATCGGGATAAGCGATCGCTCTTGCGACCAGCATCGTGCGTTTAAAGGCGTCGGCCGAACTTATATCGGGCTTCGCGGCACCCTTGCGCACAAACGCGCCAACACCGACCTTCGCGATAACGATGCGGTTCCCGGCCACGATTCTGCCCTGCGCTTCAAGCCGGTCGACCGTTTGGACCGAACTCAAGATGATGTCGGCAGCCTCACCCTTTTGGACGCGGTCCGCAACAGCACCAGCGGTTCCGTAGTCGACCGTTACCTTGTGCCCCGAGGATTTCTCAAAATCCGGTATGAGGGCATCAATTGCGGGATGCAATGCAGAGGCAGATAGAAGCTTGACCTCGGCGGCTTTGGCGGCAGCTCCCACAGTGACGCCGAGCGATACCAGCCCAATTGCAACTCCCGCAGAGACACTTAGTAAGTTGCGCCGGTTCATGGCATTTCTCCCTTGGACGTCTTGTTTCGCTTTCGGCGAGATAGGCGACCATCTAATGATTAGCACGTAAGCCTACGTCGCCCCGGGTTCCTCGCGCAGAGTTTGCCGCAACGCGCCGCGACGCAATGGAAAAGCGCAGAGAATTTCCACATCGTGGACACTTGCGGGGAGCTGTGCCACGGTAAGGTTGGCACCTCACCGGGGAGCAATATCGTTTCTTCAAGGCGCATCCCATGACAGCTCGTGGCTCTCGCCATACCGCCGGCGCCGCATCCGTCGATTTGCCGGGCGGAACGCAAAGCATTCAGAGAGCAGTGGCTGTGTTGCGGATCCTGGCAACTGCCCGCGAGGCTGGCCTAGGACTCACCGAAATTGCGAAACAGGCGGAACTAACTCGCCCAACGACACATCGCATACTGAGCGTCTTGATTGCGGAAGGCATCGTTGAGAGGCGACAAGGCTCTCAACGATATCTGATTGGCGAGCAGATACCACTGCTGGCGCTTTCGCGGCGAATACGGGATCCCCTACTCGATATCGTTAGTCCTCATCTGCGGGCTGCCGTCCGTGAACTTGGTGACACCGGCTTTTTCACACGCTGGGTGGGACTTGAGACGGTCTGCGTCGCAAGGCAGCTCGGAACCTACCCTATCCAGGCCCTCGCTTGGGATGTCGGTGAACGCCGCCCCCTTGGCGTTTCCAACGCCGGAATTGCGATCCTATCCAGCATGCAAACCGACGCGGCGCGCGAAGTGCTCGCCAAAAACCGATCGCGTTTCTCTCGTTACGGCCTATCGACGGAAGCGATCTTGCAGGAGGTTGCGGTGGCCCGATCGAAGGGCTTTGCAGAACGCGCAATATCCCTCATTCCTGGCGCAAGCCCCGTATCCGTGATGATCCGGTCTTCTTTTGGCATAGCTCGTGGCGCTCTTACCATAACGCCAACACCGCGACGGCGCTCGCCCGAACGCACCGAGGAGATCGTAGCTTGCCTTCTCAGGCACGCCACGGCGGTTGAATTTGAACTCAGCAATGCGGCCACCCTGCGACCGCCGCGCCGTTAGCTTTGCGACAAAGGGAAGCCGGCTTCACCAATGGCAACGCCTAGAGTTATGGGAGGCATGTCGGCAATGGGTCTTGGTCGTGTAAAAACGCTGTTGCATGACGCGGACCGGCGCGGTCGAATTCAGGCTATCGCGGTCCGATCAATTTGGGCAAGTTTTACGGCCGCTCGACCAGAACTCATCCTGAGGCAATGTCGGGGCTCTTTTACGCGCCCCATGAACCGCAACGGCGCGCGGCAACGCCCGTATCACGCCCTCACCGCCGCCAGCAGCGGTTTCATCCCGACGATGTTCAGCACGCGTGTCAGATTGTAGCCGAGCACGCACAGCGCCATCTCGGTCGCAACTTTCGGCAGCGTCACGCACAAGAAGTGCGTCGCGCCCATGCGCATCTTCAGTGTGCCGAACGGATGCTCGACGGTCTCGCGGCGTGTGCGCATGGCGTTTGGATTCTTGTCGAGCCGCGCCTGAGCGCGTTCGAGAACGTCCTCGTGCACCCATCGCTTGATACGGCGTTGTGGGCTCGGCGTGCACTTCGATTTGAGTGGACAGGTTTTGCAGGCGTTCGTCCAATAGTTGCGCAGCTTCTGGCCGTCTTCGTCGTTGGTATAATAATATTTGAGTTTCTCACCGGCAGGGCAGCGATAAACATCCTCATTTGGCAGATAAGCAAAGTCCTGTTTGCCGAAGCGTCCTGAAGCCTTCGCACCCGATGTCATCGGCTTGGGCAAAGTCACCGTGATGCCAGATTGCTCGCACGTCACGATTTCTTCACCCTTGAAGTAGCCGCGATCGGCGACAACATCGAGCGTGTCGGCCTCAAGAACGGCTTTGGCTTGCCGGGCTATGTTTGCAAGTTGCGACCGGTCTGAGCCGCTTGTTGTCACCTCGTGCGCGACGATCAGATGGTTTTCTGTATCAACCGCCGTCTGCACGTTGTAGCCGACGACGCCAGAACCACGGCCGCTCGTGGCCATCGAACGGCTGTCGGGATCAGTGAACGATATCTGCTGATCGGGCGACGCCAGAACCTGTTTTTCAATCGCTGCGAGTTTCGCCATTTCAACGGTCAGATTTTTGAGCCGTTCTTTGATCCGCGTCTTTTTTAACTCCAGTGTTTCCGACGGCTCCTGCCGGTCGGCGGTATCGAGCTGAGCGAGATAGCGCGCAACACTCTCCTCCAATTGCGTGCGCCGCCGCTCGACTTTGCCGCGCGTGAAGTTCTTATCGCGATTATTGACTGCTTTGAATTTGCTGCCGTCGATCGCAACGCTGGTTGTCGCGAGCAAGCCCATCTTGCGGCACACCTCGACGAAGCGCGCGCAGACCTTTTTGATGCCGGGACCATTGTCCTTGCGGAAATCGGCAATCGTTTTGTGATCGGGCGCAAGCCTGGCGAGCAGCCACATCACTTCGACGTTGCGGCCAGCTTCACGCTCAAGCCGGCGGCTCGAATGGACACAGTTGAGATAACCGTAAATGTAGAGCCCTAAGAGCGCGGCCGGATGATACGACGGCCTACCTGTGCCGGCAGGCTCAACGCCACCGAACCCAAGTTCAGCCAGATCGAGGGCTGCAACGAAGGCGTCGATCACGCGAACCGGATTGTCATCTGCAACCCAGTCGTCCAGGCATTCCGGCAACAAAGTAGATTGCCCGCGATCAGCTCCTTGAACAAAACGAGCCATGCCAGCCCCCGCCGATTCAGTGCGGGAATCATAGCAGGCACGGCGTTTTCACACATGGGGTAATTCCGGGCTCGGAGCCATACTCAGGCTCTGGGAATCAGCTCTCCAGGACTCGACGAGGCCCACCCCAGGGCCTTGCAATGATGGAGAGAGGCAATGGAGCACTATGCCGGATTAGACGTGTCACTGAAACTGACTTCGATCTGCATCGTCGATCGGACAAGGAAAGGTCGAGCGCGAAGGGGTGGTTACGTCTGACCCGGAGGCGATCGCGACGTACATCAAATTGCACACGTCACACGTCGTTCGGATTGGACTTGAGACCGGAGCAACGTCGACATGGCTGTGGACCGAGCTGAATAAGATCGGGTTACCCGTTATCTGCATTGACGCCAGGCATGCGAAGGCGGTTCTGAAGATGCAGATCAACAAAAGCGACCGAAATGACGCTGCTGGCATTGCGCGCATCATGCAATGTGGTTGGTACAAGGAGGTTTGCGTCAAGGATCTCGACAGTCATGCGACCAAAGCCCTTCTTGTCAGTCGAGCTCTGCTCGTCAAGATCAAGCGGGATATCGAAAATCAAATCCGGGGGCTCCTCAAGAACCTTGGGCTCGTCATCGGACGAGCAAAGATGAATGTGTTTGCTGTGCGCGCCGCGCAGTTGGCCGAGGAACGGTCAGAGCTTTTTGCCGCTGTCGATCCATTGCTAAAGGCACGCGAGGCCGTCGAGCAACAGATTGCGGACCTTGACCGCAAGGTGCTGCGGCTGGCTCGCAACAATGCTCAGGTGCGACGGTTCATGACGGCTCCTGGCGTCGGCCCGGTCACGGCCCTTTGCTTCCTTGCGACGATCGATGACCCCGCTCGCTTCAAGAGGTCACGAAGCGTCGGAGCCTACGCAGGGCTAACGACTCGCCGATACGCATCCGGGGAGATTGACTGGACGGGCCGAATCTCGAAATGCGGCGATAAGATGCTGCGAAGTTACCTCTACGAGGCGGCCAATGTGCTGCTGACACGCGTAGCAAAATGGTCAGCACTCAAAGCGTGGGGTATTCGGCTTGCGAAACGAAGCGGCCTACGCAAAGCCAAGGTTGCGGTTGCCCGAAAACTTGCTGTCATTCTGCATCGGATGTGGATCGATGGTACCGAATTAAATGGTCATCAAGGGATGCTGCTGATCAGCCTGCATAAAGGATAACGAGTTCCCGCCGAACAGCGGGAGCGAACGTCCCTGCCGGGACGCTGGCGTTGGTGAGATCGCCCCTGGCTTTGCGGTGCTCGAAAGGGCAAAGCGCGCTTCACACATTGATCCGCTAACGTCATCTTACGCCATCATGCGGAGGGCACGCCCCTACCGCGGAGAGAACCATGGACCCGGCAAGGATGTTCAAGGAGAGCTTGACCTCACTCCCGGAATTAGAGAACAGCCAGGGTCAATCGCGTTGGTCTGCGCCTGAATCCGGCTCTTCAGGTCCACCCCCAGCACCGGACATGTCGCAGTACTGCGCCAACCTACGCGATGGGCCAACACCGGACCTAGTGTAGCAATTATTCAATCACCTCGTCGGCGCTTGCGACCAAGCTTGGTCGGACAATGATGCCAATGTCTTGCGCCGCATTGGTGCTGATCGAGAACTTGAACGGAGGTGGGTTGCTTTGTCCTCCAGAAAGGGGAATTTTGCGGGTTGTGAACCACTTTACATTCGGTCGATGGGCTTGATGCTACCCAGCTGACTGTTAACTTGGGCAATTGAGATCATCGGAGCATTTGCGATGGCCGCTATACTTCGAGCTTGCGCCCTTGGATTGAACCTTCTCATTGCTGCGATACCCGCTGCGAGGGCCGGCGATCAGACCGTCACTCTCAATCTCGGTTCAGGGTCAACGCTGCTGCTTGAGAGGCCGTTCAAAACTGTACTGATCGGAGATCCGAATGTCGTTGATCTTCGTACGCTGAATAGCCGCTCGGTCGTTCTCACGCCGCGAGATACCGGAGCCACGAACCTCATCTTCGTAGACGAAAATAGTGTCGCTATTGCCAACGTGAAAGTCATCGTTCGCGAGCCGGGCACGATCTAAACCAATTACCAGAGTCTGGCTTCCTCGATCTGAATGTCCGTTCAGGGTCAAAATGCGAAGAACTCAACCTGAGCAAATCTAGTCCGCCGTGCCCCAATGAGCGGACCTCAACGAAGTGCGCTGCTACTTCGCCGATGGGCCGACAACGGAAGTAGACTTCTCACCCGTTCACCCCGTCGGCGAGCGCGAGAAGCGTCGGTGGGATCGTGAAGGTGAGTGTCGCGATTTCTGGGGAGTCCTCACGGGCTCGCGACGGGGTTGGTCCGCGGGTTCCAGCGATTCACGAGCCAAAAAGGGCGTGTTTCGCCCCATGGGGTGGGGTAAACTGGTTATCTCATTCTGGTGCAGCGGCTGGTCCGCGAGCGGCTCGATCGACGGGGCGCGTTGCGACCGACGTGACTGCGGCCATCGCCAGTGATGAGTGCGGCCAAGTGTGCGTGTGAACGCCATGAATATCAGTGCGTGGCTGCGCAGCCTCGGCCTGGAACGCTACGAGCAGGCATTCCGGGAAAACGCGATCGATGAGGCAATCCTGTCCAAGCTGACCGCCGAGGACCTCAGAGACCTCGGCGTGACGGCGGTTGGCCATCGCCGTATTCTCTTCGATGCGATCGCCACCTTGCGAGCCGACTCTTTTCGCGACCCGGCCCAACATTCGGTCGAGCCCGATCGCTCCGTCGGCAAGGCTCCCGAAGCCGAACGCCGCCAGCTAACGGTCATGTTCGTCGACCTCATCGGTTCCACGGCATTGTCTGCGCGGCTCGATCCGGAAGAACTGCGCGACATCATCGGCTCCTATCACCGTCGTTGCGCCGAGGTGATCACCAGGTCCGGCGGCTTTGTTGCCAAGTATCTAGGTGACGGCGTGCTGGCCTATTTCGGATATCCGCAGGCCCAAGAGGAGGACGCCGAACAAGCGGTGCGCGCTGGCCTCGCCTTGATCGAAGCGGTGGCCAAGCTCGAGGCGGGCCACGCGACCACGTTGCGGGTGCGTGTCGGTATCGCCACGGGCCTCGTAGTCGTCGGTGACCTGCTCGGGGAGGGAGCTGCCCGGGAACAATCGGTTGTTGGCGAGACCCCTAATCTTGCCGCAAGGCTTCAAGGGCTTGCCGAACCGAATACGGTGGTCATCGCAGACAGCACGCGCCGCCTGCTTGGCGGGCTGTTTGATTATTGCGATCTGGGCACATTGCCGATCGCGGGAATTCACTATCCGGTGCGTGTCTGGCGGGTCGTGGCCGCGAGCCTGGTCAGCAGTCGGTTCGAGGCCCTACGCGCCGCCAGCACGCCGTTGATCGGTCGCGAGGAAGAGATCGCATTGTTGACCCGCCGCTGGGAGCGGGCCAAGGCCGGCGACGGTTCCGTCGTCCTAATCGTGGGTGAGCCGGGCATCGGCAAGTCGCGCATCGCACAAACCCTACTGGAGCAGTTGGGCGAGGAGCCGCACACGCGGTTGCGTTATTTCTGCTCGCCGCACCATCAGCACAGTGCGCTCTATCCCAGCATCACCCAGCTCGAGCAGGCGGCCGGCTTTCGACGCGAGGATACCGCCGAGACCCGCTTGGATAAGCTTATTGCGGTGCTGGCTCTGGCCAACCGTAAGCGCGAAGCCGATACCCTTGCTTCAGAATTCGAATGAACGTGCGAAAGAAGCCTCCGGCTTGGACGGAGGTTTCGG
>NZ_JADPJF010000101.1:0-610 GCF_023073295.1 Bradyrhizobium sp. 23
TGGCAAGCATCGCAAAACTCCTGGTGCTTCTCCGGGACGAAAAAGACAATAGGATCCCCGGCGCCGCCCGCTTTGCCCTGATCCTATTCGCTGAACAGATTGAGCTGCTTACAACCCGCATAGAGAAGCTCGACAGAGAGATTTTGGTTGCCGTCAGAAAGGACCCCGATGCAAGGCGTCTGATGAGCATTCCGGGTGTCGGTCCTCTCATCGCCGCTACCGTTCGGACATCGGTTTTGGATGCTCGCAATTTTGCGACTGCACGAGATTTTGCGGCTTGGACGGGGCTCACACCGAGGGCACAGTCGAGCGGCGGAAAAGAAAGGCTCGGCGCGATATCAAAGCGTGGAAATCGGCAACTACGGACGCTCTTGATCGTTGGTGCGACCTCTATCATCAAGCTTGCTAAACGAGGCTTGAAAGTCCCACTCTGGATTCGGACCATGCTGCAAAGACGGCCGGTCAAGGTCGTATCGGTCGCGCTCGCCAATAAGATTGCGCGCACGATCTGGGCCTTGCTGGTCAGAGGCGGCATCTATCAGGCGCCGGCCGCAATGCTGAAATCCTAATCTTAAGAGCTCTCCGGCGGAAGAAGAAAGCTGCCGAGGAG
>NZ_JADPJF010000104.1:0-1092 GCF_023073295.1 Bradyrhizobium sp. 23
CGAACATATGACCGCACCGTCATCCCTTGTTCAACCAGAGAAAGATCTTGCAGCCCGGGCCGTTCCACATATGAGTCAGAGCCCTTTTTCCATGCCGAAACCGCCTTCATGGTCGCGAAGCACCGCCGGATTGGTTCTGCAGCAGCGAACTGTACCTCGTTCTCGATCGGATATTCGGTTGACCAGGGACGAAGTTGGCCGGGTCCTGCATTCGACGACGGCTGCTGATCTCCTTCAACAAGAACAGCCGTCTTAACTGTGCCGCGTTCATTAGCGTCTCGAATAGCGTAAAGATCTCGCGGGCCTGCACGTAAACTTCCACGCTAATGGTGTGCTGATCGAAGCCATATGATGCGAGACGTGCTTCGATCTCGTCTCCCGCAACGCGATCGAGCTGCCAATCGAGCGCGTTCTGAACGATGTAGCGCTCGGCATCATTTTTAAGGTCGGGCACGATGCCGGGCACATCTATCCGACGAAGCGTCATCTCTATTGCTTTTTGGCGATATGATTCCAGCAGCTTGTGCCGCAGAATGCGATAGATATCGCTGCATTTCCCAGGACAGCTCCGCAACATCAATGGCAAGCAGCCACTCGATCGCGGATTGGGGGCTATCTCGCGGAAGATGACGGCTTGGAGCGCGCGATATTGGTCGATGCTTTCTCCGGGCAGAAGTTGGGGAGCAGGACACAAGGCCTGAAATTCGACCGGAATAGCGGATGCGGGTGCAGGCGTGGCTTTGCTGAAGGGGCCATTCATTGGCGTGTGACCCGCGATGAAGCATCGGAAGCGGCGACGTTCGTATTTCCGCGGTCGTGAACGGAGCTCGCTCCCCATAACTCGCTCGCGACAGGTAAGGGCGATATCTGCATATCGACCCACCATGCCTTTTCGGTAAGCGTCGTTCTCAGGCCACGGCTTCGAGGGATTGCGCGCGATAGGCCCAGGGAAGCAGCTGATCGATTTCGCTGTTGGGTGACCGTTGACGATCCTGGTGAGCGCGTCACTCAGGAAGGCAAGGGGATCGACGTCGTTCAGCTTACAAGTTTCTACCAGGGATGCGATGATGGCCCAGTGCTCGGCGCCGCCGT
>NZ_JADPJF010000056.1:0-10074 GCF_023073295.1 Bradyrhizobium sp. 23
GGTCTTGCCAAATCCCTCCAACGCAGTCCGCGTCATATCAATGCGGCCCGCATGTCGGAGCCTGCCATCCTCCCAAATCACCACTTCCCCGAAAGTTCGGTGGACGTCGATGCCAATCACCCGTCGCATTCGCACCTCCTGCCAATCAGACCACATGACGGGAGCTACGGGCGACACGACAACTACGGATTCGCGCTCTCAGCGCAACCGGGCGAGTCGCAGAGGCGGCCAGCTACTAACTCGAGCTCGCGGCTCATCGAATGCATCGGCCTGCCCGCACATCGTGCTCCCGGTGCCTCTGTCCCGATGGTCGCACCATACGCCACGACGCAGAACACCGCAGCGGAACGTTGGCACCGAGAAATCTCATACCGGTTACCAACCCCATCGAAAGCACCTTCGCCACCGTTCGCCACCGCACCATCCGATCGAAGGGCTGCCTGTCCAACAAGACGGCACTCGCGATGGTCTTCAAGCTGCTCGAGGCCGCGCAGAGAAGCTGGCGTCGTCTCGATGGCCACAACCAGTTGCCAAAACTCGTTGTCGGTGTGACATTCAATGATGGGATCGAGGTCATCGCCAAGCCGACCGACCGCCAGCCCATAACCGCCGCCGCCTGACCGGCTCCGGCCGTCACCAAAATTTGGCGATAGCTCCGAGTGGACGAAAGACGACCTGAAGACGCTGAAGTTACTTGCGAAGCAAAAGACTGGTGTCACGAAGATCGCAAAGAAATTGAAGCGAACGCCGGGCGCGACGGCGGCTAAGGCATTTGTTCTTGGCTTGTCGCTAAGCACGCAATAGACCGGCACCTACTCGGTCATCCGACAGTGCTCTCGCTCCACGCAACCTCCATCTGACAGGATGCGCGCGATGCGACGTGCGTTTCTGGGTGCCGTCGATCGCGCGCAGTATGTTCGTTAAGCATTTCCGACTATCCGGATATCATGTTTCGCGCGTTGAGGCAGTTGCTATTGCGAGGTGCGGTAAGCGTTGCAGGCGCCGCTTTGACGGCCGTCTGCATCGCTGGTGTCCTGTCGTTGGTTGCGACGTACTTTCCGACCAAAGAGCAAACAGTCGTCGAAAACATTGCTCCCAAAAGCGGTTCGTACCCAGCGGTTGCGGCACGAGGGTGAGCGCTGAGCACTAGCGGGAACAGCGATGTTTTCCAGGATCGGATATCCCCACTGGGTGATCGTCGCAGGAGCTGTCCTCGGGCTGGCGCGATTGATCGGATGGGCGTTTCAAAGAATCCGCAAGCGGCGGAAGAAGTGCGAGAACCCCGCAGTACTGATCAACTGGCCGTCGGACCGGAGGCGAGTCCCAAATCGCGTAGAGAACCACTCTCAAGGGCAGGTTAATTGGTCACTAACGTTGACGCGCGTCGCTGTTTCGTTCTCTGTGTTGAAGATGTTCGCGGAAGGTTTTTCCCACTTTCGGAAAGAAATTTCCGGCACTGAACTAAGCGCCAACATCTATCGCTTTGTGCGTGAGTTCTGACGGGCAGTCGCGGCGCTCTCCGCGTTCGCCGATGCCAGCCCATCAACGCGTGCGCCTAGTGCGCCTAGTTGATCTGACATTAGCTTGCGATTACTGCCTTCCGAGGCAATTTTGCGCTGGACCTCCGCAATCCGGTCCACAAGGCTTTGCTGGCTTGACTGAATGTCTTTCACCGTCTGCTCAAGAGCTGCTACCGCCCTCTTTGTTTGTTCGACGCCAGAATCTTGACGAATAGCAGTCGCTGCCTGTAGGGCATCAATTCTGTTACTCATCCAAACGAACATGCCTCCAGCCAACACAACAATCAACGCGACCACGAGCCAAGGCACCACCTGACGGTGCGTGCGGGCAGATTCTGTTGGTTCCATCACGGCTCCTAGGAGGAACGCAACTCCCTCATACACCTTGAATCGGACTTAGTTGCGACCGCCGCCCCTGTGTTGCCTGCAACATGCCGTGCGGGCTCAAAGGAGCAAGTCTGCGGCAGCCAAGCGTGCAGAGCGAGAGGCATTGAAGGAAGAGCCGGGACCGGACTAAGGAAGCCGAGCAAGCAATCGGAAGTCTTGGGAAGGTACTGTGGTCAATTGCCAAAGCTCGTCCCGTCTTCGAAATCGCCGAACAGAAGATTGCGGCGTCCTTTAGCGAGCACCAACCGCAGGCTCCTAAGTACCTCGAATAACCTCCTCTGCCGCGAATCAAGCTGCCCGACACAGTTCGTTCGGCACCCGCCGCGGCGTGGTCGTCGTGTTCGGCCTTGGCGATTGCCCCTCAAGCTGGGGGCCGCTGCTCGTCCACTAAGACCAGCGCGAAGCACCGCTCGCCGGGCTTGGCGTCGGCGGGCGTACGGCCACCAACAACTCTGCCCCTTTGTCAGCAGGCGGGTTGAAATTTCTCATTTTGGGGATACGCAACTTTCCCATGGGCCGGTCGTATGTAGTGCGCGCTGGGAAGACTGGCCGCCCCTAGGCCCCCGGCCGGTGGCGCTAAATGGCGCGATGCATCGCAGCGAGATAATTGACTTGCTGCGGTGCTCCTACGCACATCCTCGCAACGTCGGTATGCAATCACCTATGTGCGAGACGCGAATACATGTTCAGGAACACTGGCTGATGGGTTGCATTGTTGACTTGTGCTTCAATTGTTTGATGAGGCCGAACGATGCGTCTTCTCCTCAGAATGGTTGCGATTGCGACAGTCCCTGCTTGGATCGGATTGAATGCGAACACCGCTGCAGCAGAGGATTTCAATGAGCGGTGGTCCATTATTCCAAAGGCTCACGCTGAGCCGGCTCCTGATGGGCTCGAACAGACAAAGAAGGATGAGCCGCAAGTGCAAGCTCCGAACGGACAACAGACATTGAAAGATCGTCAAGAACCCTTGAAAGACCGTTCAGCCTCTCGCTCCCTCGACCGAGTGTTCTCCGGAAGAGCCTCATTCTACTCGTACTCAAAGGGCAAAACGGCGAACGGTTCATCGTACGACCGGAATTCACTAACCGCGGCGCACCGCCGTCTGCCGTTCGGCACGAGAGTCCGGGTCATTGATCTTGAGACTAAGAGGTCGGTGGTGGTTCGTATCACCGACCGCGGACCATGGGTCCGTGGCCGCGTCCTCGACCTCTCGCTCGCCGCCGCGCGCACCTTAGGGATTACGGATCGTGGCGTGGCTCCGGTTCGTGCTGAAGTGTTGTAGCAGTCGTCCATCGCCTTGCGAAAATACGCAACCGCCGCCTCGCGCCCTTACATCAACGGTCCGGTTTTGGGTCTGAACCGTGCCGTGGCTCTGAAGAACCCGGCCGCTATTGCGGTCATCGTGACCTCCCTCCGGCTTACTCACGGCGACGAAGCTGCACGAGCCTGCTAGTCGGCGGCGTGAGCCTGGCGCGCTGATAGAGGCGATGTTCTCCGCACCGGTTGAGCGACGCGATGCCGTTCGGTACGTCGCGTCTGCCTTAGACGACTTCGCCATCTCGCCGGAACTCGGCCCGGTCTGGCACCTTCGCTACGTTCACGAAAGTCATGGCTCGTTTCGCGTCGTCGATATGGAGATGCGACGCCAACCGGCACGCTATCCAGTAAAGACGTCTGGCTTCGTCTGCCCGTCTAGCTATCTCGCCACGTCTGCGATGTGGCCGGTCCTGTCGATGACCACCGAGCGCGCGGGACCTTCTTTGACGGCCTTGTAAGTCTTGATCTTTCCGGCCGGCACCTCCTGGATCTGCGGCGCGAAGCTTAGCGACAATCTCCTCCGACGTCAGGCACAGCGCAAACGAGCACGGCCAAACCTCAATGAGGGCAGCCATGACGAAAGATCGCAGCACTTGCCCTCCTTGCGCGCACGCCGCCGTCGGGTTGGCTCCTTAGCTTAGCCGCCGACCGGCCCCGACAACGTCTCCAGTCCCGCCTCTATTGCCGCGATGTCCTGTTCGATCTGCTCGATCGACAACCTGCAGTCAAAGCCCACCAGGCTTTCAGGTCTCCGGCAAGGCGCCGGCGGTGCATCTTCAGCTCTTCAAGCGACTGGCGGTCTTTAAGTCTTGCGTAGCCGTCCACAATCAACTCAATCGCACTCGACATGACGCTACTCCACAAAAACAATTCGTACAATCGAATGAGCTTAGTGCAAGCCGCGCGGTCGGCGCAACTTCTATGCTGGCTTCTACACGCTCGGCTCGCGCTTCAGCCAATGGCGCGGCTGGGGAGCAACAAGAGCCAGAGGGCGCCTCAAAGGTCCCACCTGGCCTTCGTCAAAATTGGTCACGATCATTGACGGGCTGGCATTCCACTCAGCGTCCAACCGCAAACTCTTCGAAAACGTGGGCACAGGGTTTTGGTTTTCTAGCTTTTCCCGAACGGAGGCGTCAAACTTGCGTCCATTGAGAACGTGATTTTTTCAGGGATATTGCGATGGGAAAACCTGGGGTTTCCCGTGATGCCTTCCGCGGACTATTCGCTTTCTATGCGGCGAAGACTCATCACGACCACAAGCCCGAAGCCGAACATTCCCTTTTGCGGATGTTTGGATCTGCGGACGATATACCCGATACGTTGCTACGGCAGTGGTCGGACAGAGTTGAGTTGCTCGGCTCCGAAACCGTTTGTCGCTATGCATCCACGCGTCCGCCAAATCACGAACGGCAACGCGCAATACGACCATGCCAGCGACTTTCTTCGCACGCGGCTGAGAGACCTCGGGCATAAAATGCAGTGATCAAACCGCCATGCCATTGTCGCCGCAGTCTTCAGACGCATAGACTTGGCAGCTCTTTTCCTGCGCTTTTGATGGACTTGGACTCCATAAGAAACCTTGCGGCCTTCAGCCAAGCTCGGTGAGCCGCCCCACTGTGCTAGGCATCCATACCGCCGTCATCGGGCTGGATGAAGCCGACCGACGCCCGTTAAACCACTGCACTGTGTCTGCTGCCACCTAGGCGACGATCGCAAGGCCGTGTGAAATAGTTCACAGATTGGGAAAGACAAGCTTACTAACATGGAGAGAGCGGCGGAGATGCTCCGGCCTGCTCTTGCTCGGTCGCCTGCCCATCCCGCTTGATGATGAATTGTTTTGTCCGTTTCACTCCCGGAAAGCCGACGACGATGATTGACGACGATTTGGTCCGGGCACATCGCAACAATATTCAACGCTACCACCTCTTATTGCAAACCACTCTGACGGAGTTCGAACGGCAGTATGTCGAAAGACGTCTGAGCGAGGAGCAATCGAAGCTGGATAAGCTAACGACTCGTGCTCAAGCAAAGCGAGACGGCTAATCGCCTACAGACCACGCAGGCTAGGACACCCGATGAGGCACACGGGTTTGCTGTTAATGCTGCGGCAGAAAAGTTTGTGCGAGCAGCTGCGCAGCTCAGAATTCCGGGCCGAGACAACTAGCCGAAGCACGGCAGCACCACCTAACCACTTGCGTTCGCCCGTCGGTTGCGGTTGGATCGTCTTTTTAGGATTTAATCCAATGGCAATCCAATTGCTTGTGGCGAAGGTTCTCAGGGACGAGCTATCTCTAAGAGGCGTTCGATCAATAAGCGCTGAAGATTCCGAGGCTATTACTGCTCGCATC
Organism: Bradyrhizobium sp. 23; assembly: GCF_023073295.1. Lineage (NCBI taxonomy): Bacteria > Pseudomonadati > Pseudomonadota > Alphaproteobacteria > Hyphomicrobiales > Nitrobacteraceae > Bradyrhizobium > Bradyrhizobium sp. 23. The sequence goes on from NZ_JADPJF010000056.1 coordinate 5,576, forward strand.
TTCGAACGGATCACTGAGCTCGAGCTAGAACTTGCCGCCCGGGGCTTCAACATCCCCGCGAGCGGCGATGACGGACCGACGTGACGAGCCGAGCGTCATGTCCGTTTACGATCCGCTATCGAGGGAGCTGGGTCGCACAAGGACGCACACTATTCGGCTCACGTTCTCGGACATCGAGGAAATTCTCGGGAGGCCGTTACCGCCGTCAGCTTACAAGTTCAGTGCCTAGTGGGAAAATGAGGTTCGCGCAAAGCGGGGCACACGCAGGCCATGGCGTGGCTGCAGGCAGGCTTCGCGGCCAGAGTTTCTCTGAAACAGCGGGCGGTGGAATTCCATCGAGCCTGAAGGCTTTCACGTCGCGCCACCTTTGTGTCGAGCTTTCCCGCGCGTCCGGGCAGCGTCACTCGAGGGAGAATTCAACCCGAAGGCGGCGGACTGTTCTAGCCCTCCCCGCAGCCCTTCGGCTCTTCGGCCCCTTTTCATCCAGGGCTGCGTTCAAGCAAACGAGGTGCAGAACTGCATTCTTTGAGACAAGATAGCTCCCGTTCGAACGCCCCAGTCCTCGGGTTATCGGTCAGGCCTAATAGAAGCATACTCAACACACGACGAAGATCTTTCCCGTATTGCCGATTTGAAGAGCCAATCGGTCAGGGCTACACTCCGAATCAATAAGGCAATGGATGCCAGCGGTGGTACGCGAAATGATCCAACAGTCGTCAACCACCAATGTTGTGGTTGCAATCAGCGAGACCGCTGTGGCGTCGCCGCATGAGAAGCACCGTGGCTCGAATTCTAGCCCGGGGACAGGCGTACCCCCGAGCTCCTAGCTTCTGCGGGGCGACGCCTAGGGAGGCGCAAGCCTAGCGGTCCCGGGAAGCTGTTGGCGATGCTCAACGCGCGGTTCTCGTCGGTTTCGAGAGCTATTTTCTGGGCAAGCATGACGTCGCCCTGAGCCAAGCCACCTAACGGGACGAAGCAGCGCCCCGTTCCGAGCCGCCCGTATTCGTCTATCTCGTTGACGTTGGCGGACGTGCCGCGCCGGATTCGGTACCGCCTCCCAGTGTCGCATCCCACGACGTCGAAATATCCCTTCCTGTCAAAGTCCGCCCTCTGCTGAGGCGAAAGCCAAGAACGAAGGAGGCGTAGCGCACGAGCGTGAATCGTTTTCTCGTCCTTGGATGCTTCATAGAGCTTCCCAATACAGAGGCTACGAAGGGGCCACCGACTGGACCCGAGCTAAGTTCCTCTTCACCTGGCCATCACCCACCGACGAGCCGCGGAAAAAACAATGTCTCTTCGGCGGTCGGATCAAACGTGGTGATCCTGGTTACCTCCTCCGGGCTACTCCGCACCGCTGCAGTGTATCCTTTCCCGGTGAATTCCAGAAAACGTCTCTCCGCCTCCGCCAGAGCATCACCGCTGGAGTTGTCGAAGAAGTAGCGGCTGTCGCCGCTGTGATCCATGACGATCTGCGTTGCCATGCTGAGGCTCCCGATTGCACTTCGGAAGGAATGTGAAAGTGCAGACCTCGTTCCTATTTTCGTAAGCGCCGAGATATTTTTAGTTGTGCGCCTCACTAGCCCGACTGTGTATTCCGCCTGGCACGACGGACAAGCGCTCGCTTCGTCAATGTCGCACGCGTGGACTGAGAACGATTGAGGAGCTGACAATGCCCGAGCGTGAGCGGGACGAGATCCACCAGCCCGGTGCGGCCTTTGCGGGCCGGTACGATTTCGGAGAGACGCCGGCGGCAATCAAGACGGCCGAGGGATTGGCCGGATGTGGCCCAGTGCCATGATACTTGCGCAGGGCGCGCCTGCGATGGAGAGATCCATCGCCAGGTCCGGGACGGCTCAACCACAGTCCGGAGGGGCGGGCGCCGTCCGTCGGGCGCAACTTCAAGAGCCGGCGGCGCCTGGGAGGGAGCAGGTCGGAGAAACCTGCCAGCGTCAAGGTCGCGGCACGTGGACGTCGCCGCATTCTGACCCGCATCTGCATTTCACTATGTGAATCAGGGTCGACGGTTGCGGCTCGCAAAAAGCGACCTCAGGCCGAGACCTGCGCCGAGGTTACCTTCCCTCCACTGTTCCTGCGGTCAGAGGCTGCCTTAGGCAGGGCTGCCCGCGTAAACGGTCTCACCATTGTGAGCAGGACGGAGAACCGGCCTAGCGCATTCTGCTGAATCCGCAACGGCTTGCCGACGACCTAAAGCGGCCACCGCCCTAAACCCAAGCGCCCGACCCGGGCCGTCTTTCCACGAATCGTAGTATCGCAGTAAGCGTAATGCGTCCCTCGCCGTCTATGTGCCCGCCGATCGCCCATCGCGACGTCTATCTCAGCCGCTCTACGACAGGGCGCCCTTCCAAATAAGCGGGCTTACGCGGGCGGGGTTTTGCTGCTTCCGCGAGCCCGATGACGTGGCGCTATTCGACTTTCGGACTAAAGCCGTTTTGTGCGGGCTTGCTCCAGCCGCCCCGGTGACGCAGGAGGCCGATTTGCCGCCGTCGGATGCCATCTTCAGAGACTATTTATTGGGTCGGTCCAATCGAGCCGAGTGCGCCTCCGGCGTGAATGGCGCTCGTAGGCTCCTATCGTTGGACACCGTCATCAGTTCAGCTTGAAAAACGTCTGCCCTAGCCGCTCCTTGAGTGTTTCCAGTAACGACATTCTCGTATCAGGCGCCGCAACTTGCGCTCCCGTTTCGCGTACGGGAATAATATTCAACTGTTTCGCTGCTCGACGGTGAGAGACTTTTTTCGCGGATTCGCCTTTTGCCGCATGCTTCGGCTTCAAGACCTCGCCGCCTGATTTCGGAGTGACCGGCTTCCGGGCGACGTCAAGTTCGGAGAATGCGCTCTGCAGAGGCCGAGCAGATTGCACCGACGTCATTGATGTAGAAGGACTGATGTTCGACGGAGCCACAATGGTCGGCAAGCTGGTATCGATTATGACCCGTTCAGGCGCCCTCTCGGCTGAGCTGATCTTGATGGACGGTCGCTCTACGTCGCTGTTACCGGGGCCCATCGCCTGCTGCGGCAAGCACCAGCCGATAGCGATCAGCAACAGGACGAGAGCGCTGCCGACGAATCCGAAATACTTCATCAAAGGCACAGGCCGCCTCCGTTTGGCGACGACCTTGAGACCTCGATTGTTAGCAAAAAGCTAAAGGTAGATTAAAACAGAAGACATGGTTATCACGCATGCTGCGGCGCAGCGGCTATTTCGCCGGCGTTCGTGACTTCGATGGTGCATCGTAGATCTCGATCTTCAGCTTCGGATACTTTGCCAACAAATCAAGGGCCGCTTTAGTCGCGGCGTCCTGATCAAGAAATTCGGTCTTGAAACGACCATCGACGAGCATCGCATAACCGATAGCCGGCGCGAGGTCAGCACGCCGAACTTGGCTTGGTTGCGGACGTTCCAGGTGAAGGGTTGTTTTGTTCATTCCTTGCAGAACGCCCTTGCTGCTGAGGCTCTCGCAAATCGCCGAATTGGATGCTCGCGGTCTCCCAACCGGCGTAAGCACAGAACAGGAGAACAAAAATTCGAAATGCAATCGACATGCCGCCCGCCTTTTCTTGTTGGTGACGACGGTACAAATAACGTCTTACGGGCAGCTTAGGAGAAAGGGTTTGCGCAAGGTATACGCCTGAGCGAGAAGCGAGGCTGGTTTGCCGAAGCCGCAGTCACATTTCTGTCGTTGTCGGTCCTATTCAGCATTCATAAATGAATTCGCTATCGTGACCAGGTGTACTGCGGCGGTGCCCAGCTGCTCCATTTCCTTGTCAGCAGTGTAGGCTGAAGCCGCTCGTCGATAGGCGATTGCAACCGTTGCGTATGCATCCGTGATCAGTACAGCTGAATGATCGTGCGCATCTTTTGCTTTCCGATTACGTACTTGGACGACTTTTGTCGCGGCCTGAGCGGTTAATTCAGCAAGCTTCTCGTTACTTAAGCTCGGATCATCAATACCAGGCTGACATGCAGAAGCCGCGCCGGCGATTGCCTGATAGTATTGGCGCTTTTGCCACTCATTGGCCGTCAGGTAACTCTGCAGCAGGCGGCGAGCCCTGCCTTCAAGCTGCTTTCGATCGCTTTTGATCTTTCGACGATCTGAGCTAAGCCAGCGGAGCATCGTTTGCCTATTCACTTCGGCGCCTAACGCAAAGATCAAGGGGCTATAAAGTTCCACCAGCACACTTGAGCCCGTTCGCCCAGCGCCGCCCGGACATAATCTTACATCCTGCCGGTCTAGCGAACAGGACGAATTCTACGATGGATCAAGAGAGGAAAGAGGTCGAAAGTAATTTGCCGCCATATTGCTTTGTCCGCCCTGCGAAGGGCGCGTGCCGTCAGGGTATAAAGCTCCGTTTGCGGCAGCGGAACAGGGCCCCCGGTTGGATCGGCAGCGTAATCTAGCACTACTTTGGCAGAATGTGTTTTCGCCGCTGTTTTTCAAGGATTTGCTTTCGGCAATATGGGCACTGCTGGGGCGGCGG
>NZ_JADPJF010000077.1:0-300 GCF_023073295.1 Bradyrhizobium sp. 23
GACTATCAGCCATCAACAATTGCAGAAGGTCCCCGCCGCCAGGACGATAGCGCAGCTGATGACGACGAAGCGCGACCACCTAACAAAGCCGAGACCGTCACGCTTGCGGTCATCGAACAAAACGTTCCTATGCTGGCCGATGCCCAAGCTCTCGTTGGCCGCTTCCACGCGATGATCCGAAGGAAGGCCGAGATCGAGCTGGAACCTTGGATTGAAGAATCCAAGCGGAGCCTCATTGCCTCGTTCGCGAATGGAATCGCCAACGACAAGGGCGCGGTGCACGCCGCTATTACGCAACCA
>NZ_JADPJF010000077.1:404-1093 GCF_023073295.1 Bradyrhizobium sp. 23
GCAGATCACTAAGCTCAAGCTGGTCAAACGGCAGATGTACGGGCGCGCTAAGCTCGATCTCCTTCAGGCAAGGCTGATTGGCGCGCCATAAAAACAATCACGATCATCGAATATGCGTCAGAGCCAATATTCCAAGCCGAATGACAAGCGGGAGCCGCACCTTAGGATCGCAAGCATGTCGGCGTCCTCGCCGCGCTCGGTGATCGCCGGGATGGGTGCCAAGCAGCGACAAGAGCAGCATCAGACGAGCAGCGTGATGCCGACACCGACACTGCGAGGCCCCCAAAGAAGGCAGCCTACCAAGCCGCAACGGATTGGTCCGCAACCCAGGGGGGAGAGCTCCACGTCAATGTTGAACAGCGTTTACGTCCATACGGCGCCAGCAAAAACAGAGCTGCGGCTGCCAGGACCGAATTATGACTGAGCACCATTGCCGCGATCGCGCCGCTCGTGGACAGAGCTGGTCCCGGTTGTCTGAACAGAGTTTCCGCGTCAATAGGTGGAGCCTCTGCCGGGGTTAGGCTGCCATGCGGAGTGGCAGTGGGGTGAAGTAGGCTTGATCCGGCGTAGTGCCGTCAAGGCTCGAATGGGGACGCCTGGTGTTATACAACGAGGTTTGAGAACGCCCACAGGACCGTTCTTCGCGAGGTTCTTTATCGATATCATCCTTGGTTTGGTTGCCGAGTTTG
>NZ_JADPJF010000139.1:0-904 GCF_023073295.1 Bradyrhizobium sp. 23
CGGCTCTCGCCGGATGATGCATAGAACTAGCATACCTGAAGGGGGCATGAATGTTCGAAAGCGCACAGACGCGAGTGTTGCGCCGCACTAGGCTGGGAGCGATCCTGGACGCTCGCAAAGCGCTCGGGGCCCAACGGCCTCGGGGAGATGCGAAAATGTGCCGACTGCGCTGAAGCGGCTCCGTCCGCGAACGCAGTGTTGCCGGTTGCGTGCCGGGTATGAGGCAGGAGTAAGCTCGGCAGATTTAGATCAACGATGGTCGTTCTCGTGCGTACTTTTCTTCTCATTGTGGGAATATGGCTACTGGTGAACGTTCTGTTTGTTGTAGTTGTCCTGCCCTCGCGCAGACCGGCACCTACTCGGCGAGCAGGAATTCCATCTCCGGTGACGATTAACACGACGGCCGGTCGCTTGGACGATCACGACCCACCACTCCTGCAGCGCGCAATGAGGCCGGTTGCAATCAGGGTTCTTTTCATCGTGCTCATCCTTCCAGTCCTTCGAGCGTGGAGTGCGGTTAGGCGGCACTTCAGCGGGCACGACAACTAGACACGGCCATCGCGTGCTTGAGATTCTCGTCGATGTCCTCACTGCGCCGCGGGCCCCCCGAGCGATTCAGCGAGACCATCAGCCCAGCGCTCTCGCTATGGCCATGCCTCGAAGCATGGTTATGACCCGCGCTTCAACGATGATGTGAGGAGCTCAGAGCCCAGGGGGAACAGCCGGCGCCAGCATTTCCATCCCAAAATGCCGCAACGCGCGCTCAACTTGTCTGCCGCTTTTCGGCTGAAGCCCGATCGATTAGGAAATCGTCCAAATCTCGGCCGGCTCGAAGCTGCGGCCGCAGCCATCGAGGCAGCCTGCCGCGACCCGACCATGTCTCCGCCGGGTTCTTCGGATTGCG
>NZ_JADPJF010000119.1:0-1126 GCF_023073295.1 Bradyrhizobium sp. 23
AGCCCTTCGTCTGGACCAAGAAAAAGGTTCGTCAACGCCCCTTCAAAGGCCGCCGTATCACTCAGCTCTGATTCCGGGTACTAGGTCGGGCTGACGTTGCCGGAATGGATGTTACGCGGCGCTCGGACGTGGGCAATGGACTTGATCGTCATGCGATCGTGGTGAAGCTTGAAGGGCCGCACCCAGACCGACAATTTCTTATGCGCCTTCAATCGTTGGAAGCCCTTGTTGGCCTCGATCATGCCGGCCGCGGCCGATCGCAAGGCCACGCCGGCATCCCGCCAGCGTTTGAGTTGCGCGTGACGCGGCGAATGGTGCCCATCATGTTCTCGGCGATGTTGGTAGAGGCGAGCGATCGACGCAGCTCCGTTGGCACCTTCAACCGGACGACAGTCAGGATTTCCTCGAGCCCTTGGAGGATGGTGGCCGCTGCGCCGGGCCATTGCTGGTCGAGTCGACGCGCGAGATTGCGGATCAATTTTTCAGCCTTGTCGGCATCGAGCTCCCAGGCCTGGCGGAGCACGCGACATGTGGCCGCATGATGCTCTTTCGGCAGGCGTTCCGTGATGTTGCGCGCCTTGTGGATCTGGCAGCGCTGGATCGCGGCGGCCGAACCGAAGGTGCGGCGGATCCCTTCGACAACGCTTTCGCGCCGTCGACGATGAACAGTCTTGGCACTGTCGGGGCGAGCCCGCGCGAGACCAGGTTGGCCAGCAGGGCCTGAACCGTTGCGGCGTTCTCGGTCGCTCCTTTCACCAGCGCCAGCGGATGCTTGTTGCCCCCCGTCAACCCCGATCGCGTCGACCAGCACGAGATCGTAGCCGAGATGCAGCGCGTCGATTTCGACAGAAGGTGGAGCGCGGAGAGATCGGCAGCCATGGAGTCGGCCAGCCGCGCCGCCGACATCGCCACAAACCTCCGCGAGGCCGCCGGCTTCGAAAACCCGCGATCCGGGCGGTGCCGGCACGTCACCCTCGGGCAGCCGGACAGCGCGACCGAATCGGCGCGTCGACACATTGATCAGCGTCAGGTCATCGCCCAGCGAACGAGCCGGTCTTCCTGCGCTGCCGGTTCCAGCTCGGGATCGTCACCTCGCGGCCGTCCACATCCCGGACCCGCGGGCGCT
>NZ_JADPJF010000119.1:1270-4985 GCF_023073295.1 Bradyrhizobium sp. 23
GCGACCGTGGCGCGGCGCGCAGGCCGCCGTGACATCCGCCTCCATCATCGTGCCGAGCGCCTCGTCCCTGCCGCAAGGCATGACTGGTCGAAGCTCGCCCGCACTTCTGCGAACGCTTCGTCCACAAGCCTCGGTCGCCGGCGAACCAGCCGGTGTGATATCTCCCGTCTTGGCGTTGCTCTCGTTTGTGGAATCAGCACCGCGAGCCTACCGGCTCAAGGTGGGCAACGCCGACCTCTTCAGAAAATCAACAGAACACGGGACAACCTCCCGTCGAGCAATACAGAATAGTCAAGAGAGCCCGAGAGCACTCTGTGCGATGCCAAGAAAATGGGGGCGAACATCGCTGGCGAAGATCAGCATCTCTGGACCAATGGCCTGGTCGAGCGCATGAACCGCACGATCAAGGAAGCGACCGTCCAACGCTACCATCACGATCGAGACGATCAGCTCGGAACTCACCTTGCCAAGTTTCTCACCGCCTAAAACTAAGCTCGGCGGCTGGAGACCCTGAAGGGCCTCACACCCTGCGAATACGTCTTCAATGCTGGATTTCCCAGCCAGCACGATTCAAACTCAATCCGCTCCAGCAAACGCCAGGACGAAACACCTAACTGGTCTAAAGCAGTGTATAAGATCGGCCATACGGCCGGAGGCGTAAGAATGGGTAAAATCATCTGCAAGCTTGCAACACACTTAACGGCTCCGCCTAATGGCGCGCCCTTGGAAATCTACGCGCCGTCCCTGCGAAGCCTTCCAGCAGGCTCCATGCTGGTGATGGCGACCTTGCCCGTCATTGACTGGAATGACTGCCTTTTGCGCGATTTGCGCAGCCTCGGCAAGCAAACGTTCATTCATGCCTACGCAGCAATGGTAATGATCGATTCCTTCGCCTGTTGGGAGGATTTTGCCGATTTATTAAAAGAGGCGAGAATTTGCGGTGTCGTAAATTTTCCACCTGCATCTATCATCGAGCAGCCTTCGGCTACCATGCGGGTTAACACCGGACTGGAGCTTGAACTTCGGCGTATGGAATGGTTTGCTAGCTTGGGATTCAATAACTTGTTTGCTGCTGTCAGTGTTTCTGAGGTCACAGTGGCAGAGAGAAGACTTGGTTCGCATCTCAAAGGTATTGTGCATTTGCCCGAAGGGGCTCTTGAGTTGAGGATTCGCGACGAGATGGAATTGGTCCGGCTTGACCAACAGGGGTCGTCCACACCAAAATTCTCGCTTTTGCATGCGACGGCTTCAAAACAACCTATTCGCAAGAAATGATCGTAGGCTATTCCAATATCCGCAGTTTCTTTATTTTGTTGTAAAGCGTCTTCCTTGAAAGTCCTGGAGAACGTGCAGTCTTTCCACGATGTTTCGTTTCAGGCATCCCATGATCCACTCGCGCTCGGAGAATGCCCCTGTGGGCCTGGTGGGCGACGCCGAGTTCAAAAGCGGCTTGAGGACGTCGGCGACAATATGCGTGTCTTTCAACATTACGAGTTGATCCACTATCTGGCGCAACTCTGTCCGATTTCCGACCCAATGATGGCCGGCTAGCGCCAAGAACGCAGGCTTTTTCTATTGTCAGGGTTTGCCCGTTCGAATCCCCTTTGGCTTCGACTGTAAATTGCGGAATGAGCTGCGGAAGGTCCTCCAGTCGGATCTGGTCTCCAGTCATCAAGGTTGCGCTGCGTACCGTGCCCAGGCGGGAAAGTGCAGTCTCGATCATATGCGGCTCCGGCTTACCAACAATCAAAGGCTCCAGTTTCGTGGCGGCAGCCACGGCGGCGATCGTAGCTCCTGCCCCGGGCTCGAATCCACCTGCCGTCGGCAACACGAGGTCGGGGTTGGTGCCGATAAAGGCTGCTCCATTTAGGATCGCGTCGACCGCAATCCGCGGCTTCTCATGCCTAATTTCTCGATCGAGCCCATGACCAGGGCCTCGGTCTGCCGACCGGTCACCGCGAGCCCCGCGTTTGTCATGGCTTTCATAAGGGACGGCGCGCCGATGACGAATATACGCCCAAACTCCGGGTATGTAGCGCGGATGAGTTCGGCGGCGGTGATGGCGCTGGTGGCAACGTCCTTCGGCGCAATAACAAGCCCAAGGCCCGCCAGTTTGCTGGCGACATCTGCTGGCGTGTGCGTCGAGTTGTTCGTCGCGAAGCAGATGGGCAATCCGGCCGGCCTTTCGGATGAGGAGGGGGCGCGTGTTTGCGGGCCAAAGAGCCCATTGGAGGGAATCATGCCAAGCACGCTCGCAGCTTTGCGCGGCCATCCGACTGTTCTACCGTATGGACATACTTGACAAACACGGCATCGGGGTCCCACGCCGCCAGAGATGTCCGCCACCTGTGAAAAGCTGAAGGCTGCGGGGACTGGCTTGGCACCATCCATGGCAGCCGCCTCTTCGATGTCCTTTGGGATATCTTCGATATAGGAGCGGCTCAGCCAAACGATCATCGGCAGTGTGACGACCTGGTAGACCCAGATCATGCCGACATAGGTGTCATACAGGCCAATCGTTTGGAAAACGCTGAACAGGGGGATGACGACCAGTAGGACCGGGGCAAAGCGGAAGCCCAGAATGAAGAAGGCAATGTCTTCTTTGAGGGGTATGTCCCGCCTTGCCAGCACGTAGCCGGCAGGGACCCCACGAGCAGGGACACGATAACAGAGCCAAGCGCTATGACGACGCTGTTCGTGATCGGGGTCAGGAAATCGATCTTGATAGTGCCGTAGCTGGTTGCGCCGGCTTGGGCGACGTCAAACAAGACGCGAAAGTTTTCCAATGTCGGCGAGAACAAGAAGGTCGGCGGCCATGTCATGACCTCTGCCTGCTGCTTGAGCGACATCATCACGATCCAGACAAGCGGGAAGGCCAGGATCAATGCGCAAATGCCGACGAGCAGGTTGAGCATCAAATTGACGGAGGTGGCGCGTTTCAGTCGCATACGGTGGCCCTCAGCTGACGCGCTGCCGCACGACGCGCCACAGCTTGACCATGGCGAACGTTCCCACCAGCACGATCATCCAGTTGACGACCATGAGGGCTGCACCACGCCCGAAGGCGAGATTCTGGAATGCGATAATGTAGGCGCGCACGGAAAGAACGGAGGTGCTATCTCCAGGCCCGCCTTGCGTAGTGCCAAAAATGATGTCGAACTGATTGAGCGATTCGATCAGCCGAAACACCGCGGCGATCAGAATGTAGGGAGCGATCAGCGGCAACTCGATATGCACAAAGGTTGCCCACCCCTTTGCCCCATTGACACGCGCGACCTCCCTCACTTCTTCATTGATACCCTGAAGGCCTGCGAAAATGATCAGCGCAAAAAAGGGCGTGTAGGTCCAGACGTCAATCAGGACGAGCGAGAACATTGGTAAGCGCTTAGCCGGAACCCTTGCTTCGGGATCGGTATAGCTGTGCGAAAGAAGCCTCCGGCTTGGACGGAGGTTTCGGATGGGATTGGACAGCAAGAAGGACGTCCATTTGGACGGCTCAACGAGGGGGTCGGTGGGCCGGCTGGAGGTTCTTGAAGGACCATCGGGGCGCCGCGTACGTTCGGAAGCTGAGAGAGCTCGGATCGTCGCCGAGAGTCTGTTACCCGGTGCCCAGGTGTCCGAGGTGGCGCGGAAGCACGGAGCGACGCGCTGGCAGATCTACGATTGGCGGCGGCGGTTTCGACAGCGAGGCATGTTGCCGCCGCGCGAGGCATCG
>NZ_JADPJF010000149.1:0-5682 GCF_023073295.1 Bradyrhizobium sp. 23
CGATCGGTTACCTCAGCCCTGTTGAGTTCGAGCGCAAGGTGGGATTAGCTTAACCCGGTGTCCATCATACCGGCAGCAGCTCACGCCTCGGCTGTACCTGCATTGCAGTCGCCTCCGAGCACTCAATCGCAGCGACGGCGAGCCGCGGGGGAGCGGACCCCCGAGGAGTGACTGGAACCCGATTTATCCTGCGTTAGCGAACGAGCGTAGAGGCTGTGCAGCTCGACTGCCCTGAAGGGAGTGAACTTCACGATCCTCGCGTGGTGAGGCTTGAGCAAGGGGCTTCGCATTCCGCATTTATCTTCGGCTTTCTCGCGCGACAACACGCGCCAGTCAATTATCCGCGCAGAGCGACTGGCCGCCGAACTGATTGAAAATATCGATCGGCTGTTTGCCCCTCTTCCTCTCGATGAGGGAAATAGGGCGCAGCGCGCTCGAGCGGTCGACCAGCGCAAGCGTGTATTGGCGGATTGGCGCAGGCCGCACGCGACAGCAATGGCGATGAGACAGCATGGCGTTCTGAAGCCTTGCCCCACGCTGATGTTCGTCAATGGCGCCAGCGAACTCGACCAAAGCACGACCAGGACTTACGTGATACCTGCGTCATGCTGCTCGATCGGGCTGGCTGCGACTTGCTGATGACCTGCGACATCACTGGGCATTCATACCGAAGCGCGCAGACCATTGTGAAACACTACCGCGCCCGGAAGGCGGCTCAGGCCGAGTCCGGCATCGACTGGCTTGAATTGCAGGTGCGGAAGGAAGGGCTGAACCTGGATCGTCATTCTGTCGGTATTCAGCGGTGCATGGCTCCGGCCAAAGCCTTCGGCTATGCGCGCTCTCGGGCGTGAGAGAGGTGCGCGTGAGCTAGTTCATGTCCGCGCTGCTAGTGGTGACTGCGTTGACGCTGACCCTATGCTTCGGCCTGGCAGCCTCGCGCCAGTCCACCGGCAGGGCAGCCGATTTCACCATTGCCTCCCAAAATTCCAGACTGGGACGCGGATGGGATGCCCCTGAAGACTAATGGCCTCGCCTCGGAAGCAGTAGCATGGCTTCCATTGACGGGGGCTCCCCACCTATCGTGAGCACCGCATCATCAACCGGCAATAAAGGATCTGGAACTATCTTACACGTAGGTTCTTCCGTTCTGATTGGCCACTGGGGGCTAACAGATGACGGATGAACAGCTAGCTCTTCAGGCTGTGAGTGACGCCCAGCGCATTTTGGAAAAATACTTAGAACCGAGGCCCCGGAATAACGAGCGCATCATCTTGGACAAGCTGGTGGAGGTGCTCGAGCGGCCAGATCTTCTGGTCGCTGTTCATCGGATGCAGCGCGGCTCGTAAGCGCGCCGTTGCTGGTCGGCTCGTGCGAATTCGAGCCAGTCCTCAGCAAGCTTTAGCCACGGCTCCGCGTCGACGGGACTGACGGGCTTGCGCCGTCCGTTCCCTGCACACGTCAGCTAACTGGTAGAAGCGAAGTACATCTTCAGACATGCAAAATGACGCGACTAGGCCCATCACCCCGCCTCAAGAGTATCGCCTCTTCCGACACTGCCTGTCGAGTATCTTACATATCATCCTGATTGGGTGACTCCTCGCCCACTGTGCTAACTGGCAACCCCGCCGGCCCGCAGACGCTTTCAAGTGCCGGCTTTGCCGGTTGCCAGCACCATATAGGCAGACGCCGCGTCACAACTCAGCAGGTGGCGTACCAGCCATCAGGAAACGGGAGCGGAGGCCATTCGCCCGCGGTGTCATTCGCGGCCTCCGGCTCGGCGTCGATTGGTCCACCTGCCGAAGGACGCCACGCAGGAGGCGCACCCGGCTCGCGATCATAGGGGTGCTGGTCGGAAGGCGCTGTGCTGCCGAAGTGCATAGACTCTATCGAGGGCATAAGTGCACCCCGCGCTCTTGATATCTCGCAATTAAATAGACAATGCATCTATTAAATATATTAACTGTTTGACTTGTTCAATCGCGAAATGATTGAATAGGTTTGTCCTACGGCGCCCGTGAGCGCGGTATTTTGAGGCCAGCGACCATGTCCTTGGCATTCCCGCACTGGCTGATGATCGCAGGGCAAGGTGACGGCTATATTGGTGTCCTCGTCAGCGGAAAGAAAGCGAACCGGGTTGATCGACCGCCAGGCGAGCCGATCGATGTGCCGGCTTTACCGCTCCTCAACTCGCATGACCCGCAGTAGCTCGCGCGCGTTCCGCTAAGAGCGAGGGTTAGCAATGGCTGTCAGAATTGAATGGGGTCCGCTTGAGGCGATAACGAACGTCCGCAACGAAGCGTGCAAGGCCCGAGACTTCATCATCCAATCCCATGATGGACACGTGCAGGGGCAGATTGTCGTGCCTGACGACGCCGATCAGTTCGTCATGGGGGCATGTGAAATCCGGCTTCTCGAGCTGCTAAAGGACGCCATCAAGGAACTGGAGCGGTGAGAGCGCCGAAGATTGCCGCCAAAGCGAGTACTAAATTCGATACGTGGTCAAAGCGCCCGGCCCGCCTGTGCGAACCGGCGGGCCCTGTCCCAGCCACGCCTACCGTCTCAGATTACCTGCGGACTGCTCGCCCCGATCGCTCACGATCTCGTAGCTCACCTTTGCACCTTCTGCCAAACCACTGAAGCCAGCCTTCTCCACCGCTGAAATGTGGACAAAGACGTCCTTCCCGCCGTCGTCGGGCTGAATGAAGCCATAGCCTTTGGTTGAGCCACTTCACAATACCTGTCGCCACGCACGTCTCTCCTAAATGACCGTCGCCACATGACAGAAGCTGATAAAAACGAAAAGCCCACCAACTTAGGATTTAGTTCAAAATGCGAGTTGGATGAATGACCGCCTGTACTGGGACAGGCGTCATGTTGCCCACATGAGGAAGGCAGCCAACGTGAACCGGCGCCCTCCCGTCAATTTCCCACGGTGGACCAGCAGGGAACGAACACCTCGATAGGGAGCTTGAGAATCTTGCCGGCTCCTCGCGAGCTAACTGAGCGGCCGCGGCCACCCAAAAGTCGGCCTGAAGCCGGAGCAATCTCACTGCTGGCGCCTACACAGCCGGGACGAACTCGTCGGCTTGGAAATGGCCCGCAGTGTGAACCGGCGAATTTTTGTCGCAATCAAATGCGACGCGCTAACGCACTGAGCGCAGATAATGGTCTGGTCGGTTGGCGCGATACATCTCAGCGAAGGCCTTCCCCAACTCTTCCGCCGTATGCTTCGCCTTGAAATTCTCCCATGCGATCATGAACCGCCCCTTCGCTTCATCGAGTGAGCCAGCTTTCCCGAACGGCGGACCGGGAAGCGTCACGATGCACGTCCACAACCAGAACCCCGGGGAGCATTCGTTGGCATAGCGGATGCGCCCGACTAGCTGCCGGTCCTCGTGAACCGTGTAATCATCCAGGCCTATCATCCGCAGTGTCAGAGGCATTGTGGCTTGCCGCAGGGTAGAAACGAAGATAAAGCGCGGCGGATTACATTGTGCCAATTAAACCTCGCCTGACCTGCGCGGCGAGGAACCCGTGTCCTCCACTGCGCCGTTGCTGTCTCGCTAGCTTGCCCAAGCTGGCGGAGCGGCTCCGGCGTACCTCAAAAGCCAACCCTGAAGCCGGGGCCGTCTCTCCGCCATCGGTCTTTTCGGAGCATATGTTGTTGCGCGGCGCACAACGCAGGTCCTACCGCCATAACCCCAGCTTGAGTCACGACCGCGTGCAGGAAACCGTTTCGAGCCTCACACGCAATGACGCGAAACAACGCCCTCCAAGACTGAACGGCATTGACGTCCTCTCGAGGAGAGTAAGATGAGGAAACTATTTTTCGGTGCGGCCTTACTCGCGATCGCATTCGTGGGGTGTTCAACGATTATCTCGGCCGCTCTTTCTGCAGCCCCGGAGCCAAGGCCGCAACATTCTCCGAACGCTTTGCGCCCGCGCTGAAGTCCGCCTCGAGCGGCTAAATGCACTCATAGCCGTTATGAACCTGATCTGGCGGCGCCTTACTTACATGATACTGGCCGGCATGCGGTCTAAGCTCGTGAGAGCAACGACTAAAACGACCGGTGTGACCGGCGGGTCATTTTTCCACTTTGACAAGATAAATCGACCGCACGATGCGGCGAGCTGACTGAGACGATCATGCGTGATCGCGCGCCGCTTCTCATCAGCTGTTAGGTTCTCGCGTCAGTCAAATCGTGACGAGAACAATAATAATTGCGATTTCAACCAGTAACACCGCTGCTGTCATGGTGAAGACGATAAAAACGTAGCCATGCGGAGGATGATCCGCCTCACCATCGGCCAAGAAACGGCCCCTCACATCTCATGGCGTAAGCAGGGGCGGGATGCGGGAGCCGTTTCTCGGTGGCCAGACGCGTTCGTCCGGCGCCAGGCACTCTCAAATTAATTCTATTTTAAATATTGGTCAACATTTAAACTGGCATTATATTATTTATTTATTTAAAAATGGACTCGTGCTTTAAAATCGCCCAGCTTGCCTTAGAGCGAGCGCATCCGTCGTTCCCCATCCTTTGCTGCCTCGCAAGAGAGCAGGACGTATCCCCGGACAAACGCGTGCCGGCCGCTATCGCGCATGGCACGGATTGGATCGAGCGTTACCCATGGATTGCCGCGGCCGCTCTGAAGAACCGCCAGAAGCACTTCGTCGTCGAGGGTGAGGAGGTAGTGCTTGGCGTCGATGACGTTTCCGATTTCAACGCCCTGCACTCTCTGCCAGGCAGCTTCAATTTCCCGTCTCCGTTGGATTTTTTCAAAGATCCGGTGGCTATGGGCAAGCAGATCCTCGCGCAGTTCGACCCGTCGAAGATACTCCCGAAGGCACCGAATCTGTCGATGCCTGACCCCGCCCAACCCTACTGAAGCGGGCCGCGACCTGGACCAGGCTCAATTGCGCTTTCAGCACGAGGACGAGAAATTGCTTCCTCGCTTCTAGTCAGGCAAAACGGCCTCGGGACTTAATGGGGCGGTTTCTGCATCCAGGCTCGTTTGTTTTAGGTTACTGACCCCTCGATAAATCCCCGGCTCCATGCCTATGAACTCACTTCGGAGAACGACACGTATGGCGCACGAACTGCAATTTCTCTTTCTCCACGAGATCACGCAGGAGCAGCCCACTGGAGAGGTTCCGAAGCACGACCCAATCCCGCTCCTGATACTCTTTCTTGATCCTCCCAACCGTGTTTGCTGCAAAGTCTTGCGCAACCCGTTGGCTCCTTCGCTTAGGCCGCCCACATACGCTATGATGAGAACTGTCGGAGCGAAGCCCAGCAGGCACGCGACATCTATTGCTTCTGACCCTGTTGATGCTGTCTTGGTTGTCATCACCTTGAAAGCCAAAGAAAGATAACTGTCTCGGTAGCCGTCGCACGTGCCCTGGAGGGCGGCGAGAAGAGTCCTCGGCTAGGATTTCTGACATTGCGATGCTCGCGCATGAAGCTTCGCATCTCGTGCTGCCGTCCCGTGCAGTCTCGTTCGCTTTACCGCGCAGCGGGGGTCGGCGAGCAAGCATTCGAAATCGATGTGAAGCTTAAACCGAAAGCAGTTCCCGGTCGGCTTACAAATGGAACCAAATGACCGCCATTAAATGAGAAATTTGATTATGTCATATAATCATGATGACTCCATCGCAAAAACGAAAAATATGTTGGGGGAAAA
>NZ_JADPJF010000149.1:5817-6699 GCF_023073295.1 Bradyrhizobium sp. 23
TGCCGCACTCCAACCTGAGAGAAGCTGGAAACTGCTTGCGGAGGCAGAGTACTGGGAGCATCTGGCGGCTGCGGCTTCAGCTCATTGAGCTTCGGTGGAGTATTCTTTATCTTTCGCTTTTCGTCGACTTCTTACTTCAAATCATTTTCTGAGGCATGTGATGTCGAGTACGCGTCAGATTTTTTCTAGTGCTGTTCTGAATGAACGGCACCAGGCGCTTCTGGAGGAGCTTAGAGAGGTGGAGAAGCTTCGAAGTAAACTCCGACATGTAGAAGCAAGAACAAGAAGAAAGCGTACCAAAGCGAGCGGCAGAGCAAGAGCCGTTTAGAGACGGCCGGGACCGCAGTAGCGAGCCTTGGTGACGACGTCGCTGCGACATGTCGGCAACCAGCCAGGCCGGGGTGCCTCACAATGCTCGAACTAACTCGGCGGCGAGACCGGCCGTCTATTCAGGATCGCGCGTTAGCTCCGATCTTCATTCGACGTTGCACTTCGGAACACAGCAACGAGTCGATCGCCTTGCCAAAGCTCAACGTCGTGCTCGTCATGCATTTGCTCGGCTCGGCGTCTCGCCGCCTGCTCGTCAATGCAGTCGAGCTTTGCAGCGCAGATCAGTTGCCGGCTGCCGTCCACCACGAACACCTTGTACCGCATAATGCAGTCCGATCCCAAAGGCGACCGTCATCGTACTCGAATGTCCGTCTAAGCCGGTGCCAAACTAGGCGTGGCGTACGGAATCTTTGTACGTGTGGCAGTTCGGCTATACCGGCTCGTGGAATCCATTGATTGCGCGGCGGATGTACCTCGCATCTAAGCTAACGTAATCTCCACGCATGCCGAAGCGTGCGGCTCGAGCTCAAGAGCGAGAGGCCACCAAGCGTC
>NZ_JADPJF010000029.1:0-1070 GCF_023073295.1 Bradyrhizobium sp. 23
ATCGGTTACCTCAGCCCTGTTGAGTTCGAGCGCAAGGTGGGATTAGCTTAACCCGGTGTCCATCATACCGGCAGCAGCTCAGACGGCTCAACCTGAGATCGAAGCTGATCTGCCACCAACCGAGGCTGAGCGCGTCCCCGGACAGGAACGAGCGGAAGAACTTTCCCTCTCCCAACCCGCTATCCCAGGGTCAAGCTCCGACGGGCAGGCGGATCAGCCAGAGAGCGGCCTCGCCTTCCCTAAAGAGCCACCGCGCAAGCGGAGCAAGGCCCACCTTGCTTTTATCCGGGCACAGCCCTGCCTGGTCTGCAAACAGGCTCCGTCCGATGCCCACCACCTCAAGTTCGCCCAGCCGCGAACTCTTGGGCGCAAGGTCAGCGACGAATTCACTGTCCCATTATGCCGCTCTCACCATCAGGCCCTCCATCGACATGGCAACGAAAAGGGTAAGCGCTGTTCAGCGGCCACCTACCGGATGACGGTGTGATCTGCGAGTCTGCGGTTCGGTTTCGACCGTTAGGCTTAGAATGGACACAGTGCATACTGCTATCACGGAGCCGGTGCGGCGGCTCGAGGTCTTCACCGGAGCCGGTCGTCGGCGGAAGTGGAGCGACGAGGACAAGGTGCGGATCGTCGCGGAGATCGTGGCGAGTGGCGACTCGGTGTGTTCCGTGGCTCGACGGCATGGATTGTCGCCGCAGCAGCTGTTTGGCTGGCGACGTCAGTTGCGAGAAGCAGCAGGCGGTCATTCCGAAGCTGACGAAGTACAGTTTGTGCCGGCGGTGGTGGACGCGGTGGTACCGGCGCAAAGTGCTCACCGGGAGCGCAAAACGGTGCGCAAGGCAGATAGCGGGATCATCGAGATTGAAGTCGACGGCATCACGATCCGAGCCGGTCGTGGAGCGGATACGGCGATGATTACGTCGATTGTCCAGGCGCTGAAGGCGAGCCGGTGATCGGTCCGTCAGGTGCGGTCCGGGTGATGCTGGCGACCAAGCCGGTAGACTTCCGCAAGGGCATGGAGGGTCTTGCGACCCTGGTGCGCGAGAGCATGGGTGCAGATCCATTCT
>NZ_JADPJF010000020.1:0-564 GCF_023073295.1 Bradyrhizobium sp. 23
GCACTGCTGGGGCGGCGGCCGAAGGATGAGATCGACGATGGCGTGACGTACGGCGGGCATAGTCGGTTGAGGCGGAGGCCCGTTGATTCTTTTTTTTTCGCCCCGCGTTTGCGAGGCGACGATGTTGCAGGAAGGCGTAGGCAATCATTGTCATAAGGGCGTGGCGATGAAGACCTTGCCATGATCGCCCTTCGAAGTGATCAAGTCCAAGTTCCTCCTTCAACTGTTGATGCGCCTGCTCACAAATCCACCGTGCCTTGATGGTGGCGGCCAGCGTGCGCAGATCCGTCGTCGCCGGAAGATTGGCGAGATAGTATTTCTTCTCCCCGGAGGCACGTTGCTCGCCAATGAGCCAGGCTTCGTCGCCTGGGAGATGCTGCTGACCTTTATCCCATATCCGCTGCGGAGGGCCGTCGGCGGTGCGGACACGGAGAGCAGCAAATCGGGCTTTGAGCCGACCTTTCGTCCCGCTGCGCCAACTCACGGTTTTCCATTTGGCGCTGGCCAGCATTTGTTCTGCCGCAATCGATAAGATATCGGGCACGTGGTGCTTTCGTGGTTTGC
>NZ_JADPJF010000118.1:0-516 GCF_023073295.1 Bradyrhizobium sp. 23
CTAGCATTACAGTTGTCTTTTTGATTTGACGTGAGCGCGTTGAGCGGCAGCCTGATGAGCTCTGCGCCAGAAAGACCATGCGATGATGCGTGCGGGTTGAATACGCTTTCGAGCAAGTCTGATGGCAATGCGGCGGATTTCCTGGATTGACCAACGGATCAGTGGCGGTGTGGTTATGCTTTGGCTTTTGCCGGGGGGCGAGGTTTCGTTTTTTTGGGCGGTGGCGGATTAGCGCGATGGCGGATCGCCGCCAGCATGGCGAAGGCGAGCATCACCAGGGACACGTGGCGATGCCAGCCATGCCAGGACCTGCTCTCGTTATGATCGAGCCCGAACTCGTTTTTCGCGGTTTCAAAGCTGTCCTCGATCGCCCATCGATGGCCTTCGACCGCGACCAGCGTTTCAATTGATGTTCCCGCTGGGCACCAGGTGGTGAAGAAGGCGAGATCGCCATCGGCGATATGGCGACGGATCAGCAGACCGCGCGTCCATAAACCATCATTTGCGCTGTTGAAC
>NZ_JADPJF010000043.1:0-19716 GCF_023073295.1 Bradyrhizobium sp. 23
CCGACCACCCATGAATCATTGAACAATTGATTCGGGAATCCTATAAATCGCGGCAAAATCAACAATCTGCCAAAGTAGTGCTAGTACTAGAAGACTGGCTGACCAACGAGCTGATGCTTGCGATTGCGCAAGAGAATAATTTGGCCGAAACCGCGTTTGTCAAGGCCCGATCCGATGGGGCGTGGGATCTGCGCTGGTTCGCTCCGGCTCACGAAGTCGATTTCTGCGGCCACGCCACTCTTGCGACAGCGCACGTGCTATTCACTGCAGCCGGAGCCGCCTCGCCTCTTATCTTTCACACCCGGGTCGGCGAATTGCGGGTGGCGCGCAGTTCGCTCGGTTATCGGCTCGACGTTCCGCGTTTGCAGCCAGAGCCGCTGGAGGAGGTTCCTGAAGAAATCAAAGGCATTTTCGAGGCCGCTCCCATCCGGCTCTTCCGCAACTTTGAGAACATCTTTGCCGACCTAGGCAGTGCGGACGCCGTGATTCGCTTCATCCCCGATCTGACCGGTATTGCCCGCCTTGGGACGGTCGGCCTAGTCGTGACCGGGCGGGCATCCGACGGCGGGCGGGCGGATTTCTTCTCACGCTATTTCGCCCCCGGTGCCGGCATTCCTGAGGATCCCGTCACCGGGTCAATCCATGCTACGCTCGTTCCGTACTGGGCCAAGCAATTAGGGCGCGAAAGGCTCACCGCCTATCAGGCATCGGCACGCGGCGGCTGGATCGATTGCGAACTCGCTGCAGACCGGGTGTTTCTAGGTGGCAATGCCGTGACTTTTATGGAGGCCAATATTTCTCTGCCTAGCGATTTCATCAAGTAGTGCGGCCAGCGGCAGATTTGTCCTGAACGCGTGGGGCGGCCGAAGTCGGCCCAGGATCACAGTGGCAGTCACTGCAAGCGCCGCCAACTCCGGTTGTGTGGCCCATCACGACCGTGAGCGCAGCGTTTCATCTGGGCAGCGGAGAACGGGCATGCAGGGATCGCGTTTAAGGCCGGCGTCTCCATCTGCTCGGTCGCGGAGGACAGTCGATCCGCATCGTGCCGGAGTTAGAGAGAGCCGATCTACGGGATCGACAGCTGGATTTTTAGCCACGACAGATAGGCCGCGTGATTGAAGTGATCAGGAGTGCGCTTAAAGCCCCCAAAAGCGGCTTGGCGGCCATACGCAGGTGCAAGGCCGAACTTGGGCGTTTCGCGCAGTTCGTCACGAGCCGCGTCGCCTACGGCGTGAACAAGCCGGTCATGGTCAGCTAGCGCCTGTCGCGCCCATGCAAGAATGTTTTCGCCTCGGCCGAAAACCCATGGAAGCCCGATTGGTGCCGAAGCACGATCGCGACAGCAAAACACCAAAATGCTTCTCAGTCTGCTGGACCCGCCTGAGACAGCGCCGGCTGGCTGATCAGTAATCCCTTTGCCGCCCTGCCAAAATGCCGCTCCCTCGCTAAAACGAGGAGATAGTGCAAATGCTTGATCTGAGGGTTTGTCTTCAATACCCATGTCGCCCCTAAGTAGCTCGAACGGCTGAACTAACCGCAACTCCAACGAACAAGGCTTCTGCCTGAATAGTAGCGCGGAGATCTCACCCGACCAGCGATTACCGAACACGCAAGTAGGGTGATCCTACTGTCACGCTCGACCTTCTCCGCTCGCGCGGTCGTCGATGTAGCGCCGAAGCGCCGCGGCGGCGTTCAACATGTGCGCGCGCATTCGGCGAGCGGCCGTATCGCCATCGCCCTCTGCAATCGCCTGCATGATAGAATCATGCTCGTCCCGGGACTTGCGGATACGATCGCCCTGCCGCAATTGCGTGCGGCGGAAGGCGCTGAGACGCGCACGGACCTCCTGCGCCTGCTCGGCCATGAACGCGTTGTGCGTTGCGCTATAGATGCCTTCGTGGAACAGCCGGTTAAACGCATCGTAGGCATCCACGTCGTTGGCGTCGACCATTGCCAGCGAGCTGTCGTGGAGCTCGATCAGATCGCTGCGCTCCAGCGGTGTCATGCGATAGGTCGCGAGCCTGACGCACATGGCTTCCACCTCTGCGCTGGTCTCAAACATGTCCATGATGCGTTCGGGTGTCATCCGTGCCACGACGAGCCCGCGACGGCCCCGCACCTCGACGAGCCCGCTGACGACAAGCTGCCGGAGGGCTTCCCGCACCGGCGTGCGGGAAGCCCCAAAGCGATCGGCAAGCTGCTGCTCTTCCAGCGCCGAACCGGCAGCCAGCGCACCGGAGGCAATCTCGTCGGTGAGCGCATTACGGATGCGATCGGAGAGAAGGCCGCTATCTTCTTCTGCCTCAGCCGCAACTTTAAACAGACCTGCCATTCAGCTTCCTATGATTGCGCGCACCGTGAAGTAGAGAATGGACGGTGCGACGAGGCATCCCAACCCGGTATGAAACGTTGCTGTTAATGCGCCGTAAGGCACTAGACGCCGATCTGTTGCCGCCAGGCCTCCGGAAACGCCGCTGACCGTACCCATCAAGCCGCCAAACACCATTGCGCTGCGCGGATTATTTAGGCCGATCATCTTCGCAACAAAGGGCGTACCGATCATCACGATCACCGCCTTGAATACACCGGTCGCGATCGACAGCGCAATAACCGGCGAGGAGGCGCCAATCGCCGCTCCCGTGACCGGCCCGACGATGTAGGTGACCGCGCCGGCGCCGATCGTCGTCAGCGATTCGGCGTCAGTGTAGCCAAAGGCTGCGGCGACGAGAACGCCCAGAATGAACGGAACGACCGTCCCCAATCCGAGCGCGACCGCACCGATCAGTCCGGCCTTGCGCGCATGGACGACGTCGACCTCGAAGGCGGTGGCGACGATGGCGAAATCCCGCAGCATCGCGCCTCCCATCAGTCCGATCCCGGTTAGCGCCGGCAGGTCGGCGAGGCCCTTTTCACCGCCGGTGGCGAGGCCTCCGAAAAACGCGAGCAAAAGCCCGAGCATGATCGCGATCGCCGAGGCGTGAATGCGCCCGAAGGTGAGATATTTCGAGATCGCTCCGGAGATCCACATCAGGATGCCCACCGCGGCGAACGCCGTGATCAGCGAGTTTGCGGCAAGAACGTGGGATATCATGGTCATCCGATCCTCCCGGACTTGAAGTGGGGCACATTCGCCTCGATCGCCTCGCGCGCCTCGATCTCGTCCATCGTCTCGACACGGCCGCTGAGTCGACTGATCAAAGCGACCTGGGCGAAACACACCGCCACCGCGCCGATCCCCGCAATGACAACGATGGGACCGCCTTTTGCCGCAGCGACGACGTTCTGCTGCGCGGCCATGGCGACCACGATGGGAATGTAGAAGCTGCCCCAGAACTCGACGCCCGTCTTCAGCCCGTGGCTGAGGAGACCGTGGCGTAGCAGCCAAAGCCGGGCGGCGATCAAGAACATCATCGCGATGCCGACGCCGCCGACATTGGCCTTCACACCGAGGACGACGCCGAGCAGGTCGCCGAGCAGGACCCCGAGCAGCGTGCAGATCGCGAGCAGAGCTACGCCGGAAATGGTCACGGGCGCCTCCCGGCTGTGAGCGGGGCGCTGACCCCCAGAGATCGAAGCTGTGTATGCACTCGCATCGAAAGTTCCCTCCTGTGTATGCGATTGTCTGCCGCTTTGTATCCTGCGTATACATTAATTGACATCGGAAGGCAATACGCATACACTCTGCCTCATGGAAGCCAACCTCGCATGCCAAGGAGCCGAAATGAGTAGTTGGGGTATGCAAAGGGCCGCCCTGGGAGAGCGCTTGGCGGCCGGCCGAAAGCACGCGAAGGGAAAGGTCGTCCCGATCCCGAGCCTGCCCGCATTTTTGAATGCGGTGATCCGGTCAGGAGACCGGGTGTGCCTGGAGGGTGACAATCAGAAGCAGGCTGACATCCTCGCCTCGGCGCTCGCGAACCTTGACCCCGAAGACGTCCGTGACCTCCACATGGTCCAGTCCGGGGTGGTCCTCCCATCCCACCTCGACATCTTCGACAAGGGCATCGCGCGGCGGCTCGACTTCTCCTATTCAGGCCCGCAGTCGGCGCGGATCGCGCGGATGCTATTCGGGCGAAAGATCGAGCTCGGTGCCGTCCATACCTATCTCGAGTTGTTCGCCCGCTACTTCATCGATCTCACGCCGAACGTCGCGTTGATCGCGGCCGTCAGCGCCGACAGGGACGGCAACCTCTATACGGGGCCAAATACCGAGGACACTCCGACCGTCGTCGAGGCGACGAGCTACAAGAACGGCCTCGTCGTGGCGCAGGTCACGGAGATCGTCGACAAGGTGCCCCGCGTCGACATTCCCGGCGACCTCGTGCATTTCGTGGTCGAAGCCGGGCGCCCCTTCTATGTCGAGCCGCTCTTCACCCGCGATCCCGCCGCCATCACCGAGACCCAGATCCTGACGGCGATGCTCGCCATCAAGGGCATCTATGCGCCCTACGGCGTGCGCCGGCTCAATCACGGCATCGGCTTCAACACCGCCGCAATCGAGCTCTTGCTGCCGACTTACGGCGAGAAGCTCGGCCTCAAGGGCAAGGTCTGCACCCATTTCGCGCTCAACCCGCATCCCACGATGATTCCGGCGATCGAATCCGGCTGGGTCGAGCAGATCCACTGCTTCGGATCGGAGGTCGGCATGGAGGATTATGTTGCGGCGCGCTCCGATATCTTCTTCACGGGTCCCGACGGCTCGCTGCGATCCAACCGCGCCTTCTGCCAGACGGCGGGCCTCTATGCCTGCGACATGTTCATCGGATCGACGTTGCAGATCGACCTCGAAGGCCACAGCTCGACGGTGACGACGAGCCGCATCGCGGGATTCGGCGGCGCGCCCAACATGGGCTCCGATCCGCGCGGGCGCCGTCACCCGAGCGAACCCTGGCTCAAAGCGGGTGCCGAGGCCGACCCCGCCTCCAATGCTGCCCTGCGCCGAGGCCGCAAGCTCGTGGTGCAGATCGGTGAGACATTCGGTGACGGCAATGCCCCGCTCTTCGTCGAGCAACTCGATGCGCTAGAGCTGGCGCGCAAGCTCGACCTCGATCTGGCACCGGTGATGGTCTACTCCGACGACGTCACCCACATCGTCACCGAGGAAGGCATCGCCAACCTGCTGATGTGCCGCAGCAAGGACGAGCGCGAGCAGGCGATCCGCGGCGTTGCCGGCTACACCGACATCGGGCGCGCGCGTGACGCGAAGCTCGTCGAGCAGCTCAGGCAGCGCGGCGTGATCCGGCGCCCCGAGGATCTCGGCATCGATCCGCTTGACGCCGACCGGCGCCTGCTGGCGGCCCGTTCGATCAAGGATCTCATGCTGGCCTCCGGCGGTCTCTACCGCCCGCCCAGCCGCTTCCGCAACTGGTGAGGAGTTTCGCATGGAAAAGCTCAGCTTCAGACTGACTGCACCGAACCGCGCCGGCGGCACCCGCGCGCAGGCGATCGTCGGCGTGGTCGCCTCCGGCAATCTCGAAGTGCTGCTGGAACGGACCTCGCCGGCCGACAGCTGCACGATCGACATCGCAACCGCAGCTCACGGCTTTGGCTCCGTGTGGGACGCTGTGGTCCGCGATTTCGTCGCCCGCCGCTCTGCCGGGGGCTTGCGCATCTCCATCAATGACGGCGGAGCCCGACCTGACACGGTCGCGCTGCGCCTCGCGCAAGGCATCCGCAAGATCGAGGAGCCGGAACGATGACGGTGGCCACAGCCAATACGGTTTCGCTGAGCTGGTATGAGGCGAGCGCCCGGCAACGCATAGAAGCGCTGGTCGATGCCGGCAGCTTTGCTGAATTCATCGGTCCCGAGCAGCGCGAGATGAGCCCGCATCTGGCGATCTTCGACCTGCCGGAGCAGTTCGACGACGGCATCGTCATCGGCCGCGGTCGCCTGGATGGCTCGCCGGTGTTCGTCGCCGCACAGGAAGGACGCTTCATGGGCGGCGCCTTCGGTGAGGTCCACGGCGCCAAGCTCACCGGCCTCCTGCGCGCAGCTCGCACGCTCAAGCAAGATCTGCTGATCCTGTTCGACACCGGCGGCGTGCGGCTCCAGGAGGCCAATGCCGGCGAGCTTGCGATCGCCGAGATCATGCGCGCGATCATCGAGGCACGCCGCGCCGGCATCCACGTCGTCGGCCTGATCGGGGGGCGCGCCGGCTGCTATGGCGGCGGCAGCCTGATCGCGGGCACCTGCTCGCGGCTGATCATCTCCGAACAGGGGCGGCTCAGCGTCAGCGGCCCCGAGGTGATCGAAACCAACAAGGGGATCGAGGAATTCGACTCGCGCGACCGCGCGCTGGTCTGGCGCACGATGGGCGGCAAGCACCGCTATCTCATCGGCGGTGCCGATATCTTCGTCGACGACGAAGCGACGGCGTTTCGCGAGGCGGCCATTGACGCGATCAAAATAGCCAGACGATGCGACGCCGAGATTCTCGAGGCCGAGCAGAAGCGCCTCGAACGACGGCTGCAGCGCTTTGGCGAGGCTGAGGACGCCGTCGATATCTGGGAGACGCTCGGCATCGGGCAGCCGACCGAGATTCCCGCACTTCCGACCGGCGCATTTCTTCGCGCGGCAGCCAACAGGGAGAATGCCGATGACGCTCGATGACATCCTGGCCGGCCTATTCCCGAACGGCCACAAGATCAAAACGACCGGCGCGATGATCGCGGGGGAGGCGACGCTGCCTGACGGCGGACCAATCCACGTGCTCGGCATCACGCAGGGGCAGCCGCTCGGCGTGGACGAAGCCATCGTGCTCGCGGGGCGGCTGGTCGAGATCGTCCAAACGAAGGACCGTGCGCCGATCCTGTTCCTGGTGGATTCCGCCAGCCAGCGCATGAGCAAGCGCGACGAACTGCTGGGCCTCAGCGAATATCTGTCGCATCTCGCCAAGGCCCTGCTGCTGGCGGAAGCCGAAGGACACCGCACCGTCGGCCTGCTCTATGGCGGCAGCGCCGCCGGCGCATTCATCGCCACCGCGCTTGCCGCCGGCACGCTGGTGGCGCTGCCCGGCGCGCATCCCGCGGTGATGGATCTGCCGTCGATGGCCCGGGTCACCAAGCTTCCGATCGACGTCTTGAAAGCCAAGGCCGAAGCCACGCCGGTGTTCGCGCCCGGGCTCGACAACATGGTGCAGACCGGCGGCATTCACGCCGTCTGGGATGAACATGCGCCGCTGGCGCCGCAGCTTGCGGCCGTGCTGCAACGACCGCACGGACAGGATGATCGCGGCCAGATCGGTGCCCAACGTGGCGGCCGGCGGAAAGCGGCCGAACTTGCCGAGCGCGTTGTCGTCTCAGCCACTTCACATCAAGGAGCGCCAAATGGGTGAAGCTCTCGCGCGCCACAGCATGGTCAAGGTCACAGCCGCCGGCTGGACGGCCGTGATGAAGCGTTATCCGGAACTCGCCCGCGAGCCGATCGTCGCAGGCTGGGTGCACGTCGGCCGTCCCCTCGTCGTTCGCCGACCGGCTTGCAGCGATACTGCAGGCCTCGTTCCGCTCGGACTGCCGCTGCCGCCGAGCCATGGTAAACGTCGTATTGCGGTCTCGCTGGCCGCAGCCGATATCGTCGCGTTCGCTCAGCCTCCGTTGCTGGCCGACGCCGCGGCCGCGGCGCCGCCCGCTTGGCGCGAGACGATCGAGAAACTGGTCCAACTCCTGCCGGAGACCCGCGCCTATGGCAGCCTTGCGTGGCAGCACCTTACCGGCCTGCCCTATCTTTCGGAAGGCTCGGACCTCGATCTGCTGTGGCCTCTCTCGTCGGCCGACAAGACAGGAATTCTGTTGTCCGACATCGCGCGGATCGCAAGGCAGTCGCCGATGCGGCTGGACGGTGAGATCACAGGTCCCGCCGGCGGGGTTCAATGGCGCGAACTGACCGGCACTGACGAAGACGAAGTGCTTGTGAAGAGCCCGGCAGGAGTGACCACCACGACTCGCGCGGCCTTCCTCACAGGTCATGTCTCATGACCATTGCGCTCAGATGGCAATCACAGCCGGGCGGCGCGCTTGATGCCGAGCAGCTCGGTCATCTTGCTTCGCTATGCCTGAAGCTGGAAGTAAAAACCTATCCGAAGCCCGGGCTTGTCAGCCATGTCGACAACGGTGCGCATCGCGACATGGACGCCGGGCTGTTGTGCCTGAGCGCTGAGACCTTGATGCCTTTCTTCAGCGATCTCGCCCTCGCGGGCGCCGCAGGTGCGGGCATGAACCGGCTGCGCGCCATCGGGGTTGCCGCGGAGCGCGCGATGATGGCTGCGACCTCCGGCGTCAACACCCATCGCGGCGCGATTTTCGGACTGGGCCTGCTCTGCGCCGCGGCCGGCTATCGGAGTGCCGTCGGCATTCGCAAATCTCTTGGCCGGCTGGTTTCGGAGCGTTGGGGCGAGGACATCCTATCTGGCCCGGTATCGCTGCGCAGCCACGGCGCTGTGGCCGCGCGGCGCTATGGCGCCGGGGGCGCCAGAGGGGAAGCCGCCGACGGATTCCCGTCTGTCTACGACATCGCCCTACCCGCGCTGCAGGCAGCGCGCGAGCTTGCGCCTCATGACGAGGAAGCCGCTCGCGTTCAGACGTGCATGAGCTTGATTAGTAGCGTCACCGACACCAACCTCCTGCATCGAGGCGGGCCGGAGGGACTGTGCTTCGCGCAAGCCAGCGCGTCAGCGTTCCTTGCCGCCGGCGGTGTTGGATCGCCGGAATGGCGCAGGCGTGCCGCCGACATCCACCAAGCGTTCCTGACCCGCAATCTCAGTCCCGGCGGCTCCGCAGACCTGCTGGCCATGGCGCTATTCGTCGATCGGATAGATCGCGGATGTTAGCACTGCTCTGCGGCGGACAAGGTGCGCTTTCGGACAAGATCTTTGATCTTGTCGCGCACCAGCCTGCCGCGGAGTCAATCTTCACGGCGGCGGCGGCTTGGCTCGGTGAGGACCCGCGAGAATTCGTTCGGACGCGCAGCCCCGAGCAACTGTCCGAGAATTATGCCAGCCAGATCCTGACCGTCACATCGGCTCTCGCGACCCACGCCTGCATCGCTGACCTGTTGACCGAAGAGACCGCTGTCACCGGGTATAGCGTCGGCGAGATGGCGGCCTGGAGTATCGCGGGAATCTGGACTGCCGAAGAAGCGTTGCGGCTTACCAATATTCGTGCCCGGCTGATGGAGAACGCAGCGGGGCCCACCGGTCGCCTGGGTTACATCCGCGGGCTCGACCGGGCTACGATTGAACCTCTCCTTGCAAAACACCGCTGCGAGATCGCGATCAGGAATCCGGACCTTCTTTTCGTGATCGGAGGCGTGGAGCGGGAGGTCATTGCGCTCTGCGACGAGGCTGCCCGGAAAGGAGCGCGAACGGGGCTTCTGGCCGTCAAAATCGCGTCGCATACGACAAGGCTCGCGCAGGCCTGCCGACCTCTGCAACAGGCACTCGATGTCAACAGGGACGCGGCCGTCGCAAACCATCGCGTCTTACTTGCCGGCGGTGACGGCGAACGCATCTTCTCGGTCGCGGGCGCGACGGTGAAGCTGGCAAACCAGGTCGCCCATCCTATTGATTGGGCGGCAACCCTGGACGCGCTTACAGAGCTGGGCGTCACCGAGGTACTAGACCTCGGGCCCGGACACGCGCTGGCGGAGATGATGCTAGCATCTCAGCCGGACATGCGCTGCTACGCCGCCGACGGCTTTCGCACGATCGAGGGCCTACGTAACTGGGTTGCTGCCGTATAGCAGGAGATCCGGAAGCGAGCCACGCTCGCGTGCGTTGCAAAGCAGGTCGGATCCACATGGGCCCGAACAGGACTACCAACCGATCGTCGCACGGGTACGGTACCTCCGACAGAAGATCCTGGTTGTTTTCTGCCCACCTCATCGCCTCAGCCCCCAGAGCACGATGCAAGAGCTGGCCAGCCTCAGGATGCCGACCCACACGAAGCCGGTCGTCACCAGCATCACTTGCCAGGCCGGCGCACCTCGACCCGCGGCTGTGATGGGTGAGAGTGCGGCTGTGCCGGTCACAGCGGCGAGCGTTGTCGTCGCCCAATTGCGTTATGTCCCCGCCACCAACGCTGCGAACGTGCCGCGCTCAAGCGCGGCGGATAGTCGAACCTGCGTCCAACAGCACCCCAGCCCCAAAGGAAAGTCCCGTTCCTGACGCCCTAGAGGTGCGCCGCAAGCCCACCCTCCTGTTCGAGAAGCTTTGTTCGGCAAGCCGGTCAGCAACCCCAATAGGAACAGAACCATCCCGTGCCACAGCAGCCAACGTCCGATTGTCTGCAGGCTTCGCCGTCTGCGATTTCGGGTTCCGGCATTCAACCTGCAGCCCCGACATCAAGCTTAATTCGCGACTTAGGTTGACCCGGCCTCCGGCGACGCTAGGCTGAACACAGGACATTGCCCCCGTCCGGGTCCATCAATGGCGAAGTCGGCGCGCCGTCACATTCGGCGCGTCGGTTTCGCGTTTTTGCTACGGATAGCGCGAGCCCCGGTTTGACGAATGATCCGGATGATCACCCGCTCGATTTAGTCGAGACACGAGGAGAGATCACGGCGTTGCGCTCGCAAGACTCTGACAATCGTCTCGTCACATCGCGATTGAACCGCTTCCTCGTCGAGATTCTTAGAGCCAAAAGATGCGGCGCACACTCGACATCTTCAGTCTGAATCCGCTCGGATGCTGCGAGCTGTCGAGGAAATGGTCTCACGCGGCCGATCCACGAAGCGGCCGAACGTAGTTAGGCCGCGGTTCAAGTAACACTAACGCACGGACGATCTTGCGTCGATCGGGCCCAGCGCCCATGCTGGATGCAGTCGCGAAGTGGTCCGCGTCTCGCGTAACGGCGCCTTCGCGGCGAGGGGTCGCCGCCGTCACAAGCGACGGCCCCGCCCATGATCAGCTCTAGTGACCGCGCCGCACTGCTCGGGGCACAAACGGCAGTCTCGGAGAAAACGACTTCGCGATCGCGAGAACTGCGGCTTCGTCAGTTTCGAGTGCGATCTTCTGGGCGAGCATCACATCGCCAACTGCCAACGCCCGTTCGGGGAGGAAGCACCACCCCACCTTAGGCTCCAACTGTTCATCCAGCTCCAAAACATTACTCATCGTGCCCTGATAAATTCGGTATCGACGGCCAGTAAGAGAACCAGCGACTTCAAAAAAGCCATTGGCATCAAATTGCGCGCGCTGTTCTGGAGATAGCCATTCCCGCAAAAGACGACGTGCACGCGCTTCCGGGCCATTGTGCTCGTTGAAGCTCCGATAGAGGGCACGCAGGGCACGCAGACGCGCGCCCTGGGCGACGTTACGTCCGAACAAAAACATCTTTGATGCTGGACGGTTCTACCCGCCGACTAAGTGCGGATAGAACAGCGTTTCCTCCGCTGTTGGATCAAATGACCGTATCAGCTTGAGATCGCCGGCCGGCGTCCGAGTGGCAGCGGTAAATCCCTGGGCGGTGAACTTCTTGAAGCGCCGCTCAGCCTCGGCGAGCCCCTTCGGGTCCTCTCGCTCAAAAAAATGTCTGCTGTCGCCTGTGCTGTCCATTACGATCTGGGTAGCCATGGAAGAGAACTCCGCGATGCCTAGCCTCTGATGAAGAACAAACCTCGCCCCTGTGAATAGTGTTCCTGCTCTCGGGAAATTTCGTTCTGCCGTCTTTATAATCGGGATCGTCTGGCTCGCTGAAATCAATGAGAACCTGATCCGCCGCGACCTGAGGGCGGCACAACTGGCGAAGCTGGTCGGAAAGCGGAAGCCGGCTTATGAGGCGGTGCATCCGAGACGAAGAAGGGCGGCGACCGCAGATCAATCCGCCAAATTGGCGGTACGGGCAGCTTCGCAAGGGACACGTCAGAAAAGAGCGGGACACCGCTTCGTACGGTCGAACGGATAGTACGCGCACTCGGAAGCTAGGTCCCGATCTCGGACCATGTTTCAACAAGTTGCGTACCAACCGTCAGGAAATGGAACGAGGAGCGAGGGGCCGTCCTCGTTGTTATCGTTTGCAGCTTCGGGCCTGCCGGTTGCTAGAGGCTCGGCGGCGAGCTCTTCCACCTCAACGGCACTCGCCGCGTGACGCCCGGCGCACCTTAAATCGCTTTGCATGAACAAAACTCCCCACCGGGGTACGATCAAATATGGAGCGTCTTCAAAGATTTCGATCAAAGGGTTACGACGATAAAATATCAGGTCTCCTTCCCAAGCGATAGGAGCGCGACCCTGTCCTTTCCGCATCCTTATCGTGCAGCGCCATCGGCGTTGCAGTGCAGCCAAGAGTCGCCCCTCATCGTTTGAGCAATGGGCGCTAGTCGCAACGGCGAAGCTCGCTCGCCACAGTCACGTCCATCTCAGACAGCGCACACACAATGTGGAAAGCCGCCCCCGTGATGCTTTGCGGCGGGAGGTGATCGGCCGTCACGACGTCGTCATGGAGCAGCTCGTAAGGTCATCTTCGTTCTCGAGCCCACTGTTTCGCGAGCACGTAGCACTTTTGTGCCTAGGCAGAACCGGGGCGCGTCTGCATGTCGTTCTCCTCAACCGCCTCAGCATTGCGCTCGACAGCCTGTGCGACCAGGTCCATCGCGCCGCGCTCTTCATCGGGCGAGCGCGACCCTCCTCGTCCGGATCACGATCGGCCGCGGCTCGACGATTGGGGGCAACGTCTGGGTGACCGAAGATGCGCCGCCAAACAGCTTCGTGACGCAGGCTACGGCCCGCAACAACGGGGCTAGGCCGCTACGGGCGCCTTCCAGCGCATCAAGCGACGTTCCAGCGCCTCGAGGATCGCGTTGAAGACGAGGCCGATCACGGTGATGCCGAGGATGCCGAAATACATCTGCGGGATCAGGAAACTGTACTGGCTGTTGATGATGAGATAGCCGAGCCCGGACTTGGCACCGACCATCTCGGAAGCGACCAACACCAGCATCGCGGAAGCGCTTGCCAGCCGAATGCCGACGAAGATGGTTGGCAGCGACGCCGGCAGGATCACCTTGCGGAACAATTGGCTTGGCGTCGCGCCCATCGTCCGCGCCGACTTGACCAGCAGCGGATCGACCTGCCGCACGGCCGCGATGGTGTTGAGCAGCAGCGGCCAGGCGCAGCTATAGACCACCATCGTGACCTTCGAGAGCTCGCCGATACCGAGCAAAAGGATGAACACCGGCAGCAGCGCCAGCGGCGCCGTGTTGCGCGCGATCTCGATGGTCTGGTTCAGCAGATCGCCAAGCCGGGCGTACCAGCCCGTGAGCAGGCCAAGCGGCACCATCAGAACGACCGCAATCAGGAATCCGCTCAGCGCCCGCAGCAGGCTTGCGCCGACGTCCTCATAGAGTTCACCGCTCTGCGCGAGCTGCCAACCCGCGGCGATCACCTCGGAGAACGGCGGCAGGAACGTCACGTCGATCAGACCCAACCGCGGCGCCGTCTCCCAGACGGTCAGGAACAGCAGCAGCAGCAGCGATCGCTGCCCGATGGCACCGAACCATCGCGCGAAGTCGCCCGGCGCCGCGGTACGCGCGCCGGCGCGTCGTGCGGCTCGGTCCTTCGGACTTCCCTCGGCCAGCTCCAGCAGCGTCAGCACCTCCAGATTAGACATGAGCCAATTCCTTCGGCTTTGCGACGCCCTCGCCGTCCGCTGCGGGGCCCTGAGCTCCTTGCGCCTTCAACACCTCGTCGCGCAGCAAGGACCAGACCTCATGCCGCACACGCCCGAACTGATGCAACGAGCGGACGTCCTCGGTTTCGCTATGCAGTTCGTCGGGAATATCGACGATCTGCTTGATGCGGCCGGGACGCGAAGTCATCACCGCCACGCGCTGGCCGAGGACGACGGCTTCGTCGATGCCATGCGTGATGAACAGGATGGTCTTTCCGGTGCTGCGCCAGATCCGCAACAGCTCGCCTTGCAGCGTCTCGCGCGTCTGCGCGTCGAGCGCCGCGAACGGCTCGTCCATCAGCAGCACCCCGGGATCGTAGGCCAGGCTTCGCGCGATCGCGACGCGCTGCTTCATGCCGCCCGAGAGCTCGTGCGGATAGCGGTCGGCAAAGCCGGACAGCCCGACCAGATCGAGATAGTGCAGCGCCTTCTCCCGCCGTGCCCTGGCCTTCAGGCCGGCGATGTCGAGTCCGAACTCAACATTCTGCGCGGCCGTCCGCCAAGGAAACAGCGCGTATTGCTGGAACACGATGCCGCGGTCGCGCGCCGGCCCGTTGATGGCCTTGCCGTCGAGCAGGATCCGCCCGCTGCTCGGCAGCGAAAGGCCGCCGAGCAGGTCCAGCAAGGTCGACTTGCCGCAGCCGCTCGGCCCGACCAGCGCAAGGAACTCGCCGGGCCGGACATCCAGCGTGATGTCGTCCAGCGCGGTGAAGCGTTGCGCCGGCCCGCCATCCTTGCCGCGGACCAGGAAGTCCTTCCGGACATGCTCGAATCTGATCTTGGTCGTAGTCATTTCGCCTCCGCGGTCTTGCCGGGGCGGAAATAGTTGAACTCGTTGGTGTAGAGATCAGACGGCTTGAGCTGGTCCGGCTTCAAGAGACCATCCTTGACCAGCCAGTCGACCCACACCTGCAGCTCGGCATCGCCGATCACGCCGCCCTTGGTCGCAACACCCGTGCTCTTCCAGTACTTGATCGGTGTGGCGTCCTCGTTCCGCTTGCGATCGGCGATGATGCGCTCGAAACGGGCGCGAACTTCCTCCGGCGGCGTCGTCTGCGCCCAGGCGATGGCACGCGACACGCCCTCGACCAGCCTGCGCGAGGTGTTGGGATTGTCCTTGATGAACTTGTCCCTCAGCACGTAGGACCCGCCGGTGAAGTTTCCGAAGATGTCGGTATCGGCAAACAGCCTGCGGATGCCGCCGCGTTCGAGCGCCTTGTCGCGCAACACGCCGTTGAGCGTGGCCACCTCGACCTGTCCCTGCCGCAACACCTGCTCGCCGGTGACGGGCGGGATCGCGACCAGCGTCACCTGCTTCGCATCCGCCGGCGTAAGGCCGTTACGAGCCAAGTATTCGCGCAGCACGAATTCGAGATGTGCTCCGAGCGTGTTGACCGCGACCTTCTTGCCGATCAGGTCCCGCGCGGTCTTGATCGGGCTGTCATCCTTCACGTAATAGCCGTTGTAGGTGTTGTCGTCCGAGCCGTAATAGCCGACCACCGCCTTGATCGGCGCCTTGGCCGCGATCAGCTTGATGATCGCGCCATAGAACGCGCCGCCGATGTCGATATCGCCGGTCACCACCGTCTGGATGTCCTGCGGACCGCTGATGGTGTTGCCGATCCATTTCAGCTTGAGCGGCGCGAGATAGCCGAGGTCATCGGCCAGCTCGATAAACGTGACTTGGCCGGCCCAGCCTTGATAGCGGACCTCGGTCCTTTCGAGCTGCGGCTCGGCCATGGCGCTGCCGACGAGCCCTATCAGCCCGAGGGCGGCGAGGCCAAGTTGCCACCCTCTTGCACGCAGACCGGCAACCAGGCGACGCAACGCAGAGATAGCGATTTCCATTGTATTCACTCCTCGCTCGTTTCAGGCGGCCTTCGCCTGTGGCTTGGTCGACTTGACGCGGGTGACGCTGTTGCGGCCGTCGATGCTGACCGGCACTTCGCCGTCGATGGTGGCGCGCCGGACGACGCGGTGCTGGTCGCCGTAATCGTTGACCGCGTAGTGCTGGGTAGCGCGATTGTCCCAGATCACCACATCACCCTGCTGCCAGCTCCAGCGCACCGTATTCTCGGGCGCAGTGATGTGGGACTGGAACAGGTCGAATAGCTTCTGGCTGTCATATTTCGACAGGCCGACGAAGCGCTGGACGAAATTGCCAAGCACCAGCGTCCGTTCTCCGGTCTCGGGATGGACGCGAACGACGGGATGCTCGGTCTCGTAGATCGTGCCGGTGAAGACCTCCTCGAAGTGCTTCCTGTCGGCCTCGCTCGCGCGGGTCTTGACGGCGTAGTCATAGGCGTTGCTGTGCACCGCCCAGAGCTCGTCCGCGAGCTTGCGCAGCGGCGCCGGCAGATCGAGATAGGATGCCGCGGTGTTTGACCAGATCGTATCGCCGCCGAACTCGGGGATCACGACGCCGCGCAGCACGGAGATCTTCGGATAGGCGTCGACGAAGGTAACATCGGTGTGCCACTGGTCGGCGCGGCCGCCGCCGCGTCCGGAATCGAGTTCCAGGATCGACGCCGTTCCCTTGGTCGCGCCGACCGTCGGGTGCGGAACCAGTTTGCCGAGCCTCACGGCAAAACTCTCCTGCCCCGCGTCGTCGAGATGGTCCTGGTCGCGGAAGAAGACGACCTTGTGCTCGAGCAGAACCTGGTTGATCGCCGCGATCGTCCGGTCCCGGAGATCGCCCGAGAGCTTGATGTTCCTGATCTCCGCGCCGATACGTGCCGACCGCTTGACGATATCCGCGCGCGGAATGACGTTGTCGATGGTGATTGCGTCCGTCATGTCATTTTCCCCAAAATCGCGATCCCGTTTGGACAAGGCTCCGCCGTTCGCCGATCGCTGATGCGATGGCGGAGTAAATACACAGCTGATGGTCGTGATCGATCCTCTTGCAGTATCGCCGTCTGCTCTGGCGGCAATCGGGTCCGGCGGGATCTTCCCCGAGAGACGGCATCAATGCAGCCTCTCGCTCAGTCACAGGATGCTAACTCAAGACTTTCGGAAATAGCTTCCAAAGTTGGACGAAGGTGGAAAATAGTTGCACGCACCCGCACGACGTATCCGATTGATATCTGCGCTTTCTGCTATTCAGCCGCGACGACGCTCTGCGTGCGCCACACCGCAGGCGCATAAAGTGCAGGTTCGAAATCGTCGGCGATCGGCGCATTGATGCGGGCCTCATGCGAGGCAAGATCGTCCAGAAAGAGATCCCTGCTGATTTGCGCGACGACGGCCGGGATATCACGCTTGAAGCTCGGGACGTCTCCAATTGGCAAGCCGAAGCTCACGAACGCCGCAGGGTTGAAGACGTGGATGTTACGGAGATAAGGAGCGCGGCCGGGTGCCTTCTCGAGGAATTCGTGCCCCGACCCGAGATAGGGATGTGCGCCTAGGGTCTCGTCCTGCTCGTCCGCAGAAGGCGAAAAGCGGTCGCGCCACAACAGGATGTTATCGGAGAAGGCTGCCAGCTCCGGTGTTTTTGCGAGATCGACCCGATAACCCGTACCGGCGATCACGAAATCGAATGCGATATCGCCATGCGGCGTGGTCGCAAGCAGCCGCCGCCCGAACGGCTTGGCCGACGTCCACGGCGCCGCCAGACGAAGGTGGAAATTCGGGAACTTGACGGCGCGCGCGACCGCATCAGGCGGTGGCGTGGATCCGGCACGGCGGAAGCGGATGGCCTGGTGCCAGCGAAGAGCATCCGGCAACGATCCGTAATTGTCGTAAGCTCCCGGATAGCCGCGCGTCCTGATCACCGGCTCCGAGGCAAGCCTGTCGCGCCGCGCGAAGAGATGCACCTCCCTCGCCCCGGCTTCGAGCGCCACCGCCGCCGCGTCGAATGCGGAGGCCGCGCTGCCCAACACCGCGACTGACCTGTCGCGCAGCTTCTCGAAATCGATCGCTTCCAGCGTATGAGCGTAAAGCTCTTTTGGCAGATTGCGCGAGAGCACGTCGGGGACGGACGGACCGCCGTTACTGGGGAAGCCACTGGCAAGAATGATCTTGCGGGCCGTTTCAGTTCGCGCTTCGCCGGCCAGGTCGAGATGAAGCCGCAGATGGTCAGCGGCCGGCTCGACACGGAGAAGCCGCGTCCGGTAGCGTACGTTGATGCGAAGCGTGCTGCGATACCAGTCGAGGTAGGCGGCCCAATCCACCCGGGCAATGCGATCGATCGCTTCATACGCGGCGGCGCCGTGGCGGGCTTCATACCAGGCCTGGAAACTCAGCCCTGTCAAACCGGGTTCGGGCCCAGGCAACCCTTTCGGCGTACGCAGCTTGTTCATGCGCGCGCTGCTCAACCAGGGGCCGGACGAAGCAGCGTCGCCGGCGGCATCGATCAGGGTGACCTTGCCGATGCCGGCACGACGCAACGCAAAGGCGAACGCGCTTCCGGATTGCCCGCCGCCGATGATGGCGACGTTGTGATCGATCCCCTGACGGTCAGGGATCCAGTTCTGCGGATCGGGTCCAATCAGGCGCAAGGTCTCGCGCGCCGCAGTGTCGACATCGGGACTGAAACATATTCGCACCTCGATTTTTCAGCATCAAATGCGGTCAAATCGTAGAAGCGAACGATACTCAGTCAATGAAATGGAATCGGCTTTGTTTTTCAACCCGCACAACGAACCCATCGCCGGGCTACGGCGTGTTGAAAGATTTGCGTAGCGTCGTGGAGCGAGCCAGAGACCGGGGCGAGACGCTCGGCATGCGCGGGCATCCAATTGGCACGATCAGTTTGCAACATCATCTCTTCCAGGGATGCGCGCCGCTAGATTCATGCTCGCATCACACCGAACAACGCAAATCAATTTCATCGACATTCCTCGTTCCGACAACATAAACTTCGTCCAATCAAGCCGTCTCGTCGGCCCGTTGGAGATTTGAGAAGCACGATGTCGATCCCCGGCGTCATCAGCCTTGAACGAGACACACCCGAGCTTGCTCGGACCTATGAGCAGGCCGGCATCCTCCAGTTTCATCACGGTAAATTCCTCGTCGGCCCGCTCGCATTGAAGGCCGGGAATCACGTGCTCGATATCGGTGCCGGTACGGGCCGCCTTACCGAATTCGTCGCAGAACTTGTCGGCCCTGACGGCCGTGTGACCGGCATCGATCCTCTCGAGAACCGTATTGCCATCGCGCGTCTCCGCGCGTCGAAGACGCTGGCATTCGCGGTCGGCCGCGCCGAAGACCTTTCGCGCTTTGAACCTGCGGACTTCGACGCCGTCTATCTCAACAGCGTGTTCCATTGGATCGCGGACAAGCGGCGAGCCCTGCACGAAATTCACCGCGTTCTCAAGCCGGGCGGCCGGATCGGGTTGAACGTTCAGGACCCGACCAAACCTCACGAGTCCCGCACCTTGCTTCGGCAGGCGATCGAACAGGCTGGGTTCGCCGAGAGGAGTAGTGAAGCGCACCGGGTG
This sequence comes from Bradyrhizobium sp. 23, assembly GCF_023073295.1. Classification (NCBI taxonomy): domain Bacteria; kingdom Pseudomonadati; phylum Pseudomonadota; class Alphaproteobacteria; order Hyphomicrobiales; family Nitrobacteraceae; genus Bradyrhizobium; species Bradyrhizobium sp. 23. Next base: position 19,101 of record NZ_JADPJF010000043.1, read on the forward strand.
CTCGGAGCCACTGACGACGAGCTCAAAATGCTCTTCGTTGAGGCCGGTCTCGTCGATTACCGAAGCGACCTGCGTTCACTGGTCGATTTGCATGACGACGTGAGTTCGGCGCTCGGATGGTCCGAGGCTAGCGCATTCGGTAACTTCCTCGGCGGCTTTTCCACAGCGGAACGGGAAGCGATCGAGCGCGCCTTTGCTGGCTTGGTCGAGGCGAAGCGCACCCCGGAGGGCCTCCGCCTGGAGCGATATCTGCGCTTCGCGTTCGCTCGAAAGCCGGAGCCACGGGATTCCTCTCCGGGTCTTTAATCGTTCAAGTCTCACCATTGGCCATCGCATCGGGACAAACGAACCATGAGCAACCAACGCCAGCTTGTTCTCAATCTCTTCATCTATCCGGGCGGCCATCACGAAGCCGCGTGGCGCTATAAGGGATCTGAACCGGACCGCATCCTCGACATCACCCATTATCAGGAGCTGGCGCAACGGGCCGAAGCGAGCAAATTCGACGCCATCTTCTTTGCCGACGGGCCGGCGCTGGCCGACAACGTTCGGTACGCCCAGCGCCTTCGTTTCGAACCAATCACCTGGCTCGCAGCGATTGCCGCCGTCACGAGCC
>NZ_JADPJF010000043.1:19791-30348 GCF_023073295.1 Bradyrhizobium sp. 23
CGGGCTGATCGCGACGGCGTCAACGACCTATACCGAGCCGTACAATCTGGCACGGCTGTTTGCGTCTCTCGACCATCTCAGCCGGGGTCGCGCCGGCTGGAACATCGTCACCACCGGTGCGCAGCAGGCCGCACAGAACTTTGGGTTGCCTGAACATCCGCCTCACCACGAGCGCTATGAGCGCGCCCGCGAATATCTCGACGTGATCTCCCGGCTGTGGGATAGCTGGGAGGATGACGCGCTCGTCAACGATCCGGCTTCTGGCATCTTCGCCGACACCAGCAAGATCCACACGCTCGACCATATCGGCAAGCATTTTCGCGTTCGTGGCCCGCTGAACATCTCGCGGGCGCCGCAGGGACGGCCGGTCTACGTACAGGCCGGCTCTTCCGACGACGGCCGCGCGTTCGCCGCCCGGTTCGCGGAGGCAATTTTCACGGCGCATCAGACACTGGAGTCCGCGACGGCGTTCTATGCCGACATCAAGCGCCAGGCCCGCACCTTCGATCGCAGTCCCGACGAGATCAAGATCCTGCCCGGCATCAGCCCCTTCATCGGCAGCACGCAGGCTGAAGCCGATCGACTTCAGAACGAATTCAACGAGCTGATCCAGCCCGAATTCTCCCTGACGCAGCTGCGTCAGATGATCGGCCTCGACCTCACCGGCTACGATCTCGATGGCCCGGTTCCCCGGGATCTCATCGACACAGCGAGCGCGCGCGGAGTCGCAAGCCGCTTCAAGCTCGTGGTCGATATCGTCGACCGCGAGAAGCCGACCATTCGCCAGCTGGTGCAGCGCCTCGCCGGCGCGCGCGGCCACTGGGTCATTGCCGGCACGCCGGAGAAGATCGCGGACAACATCCAGACCTGGTTCGAGGGCGGCGCGGCCGATGGCTTCAATGTTATGCCGCCATGGCTGTCCGGCGGCTTCGATACCTTCGCCGAGCAGGTCATCCCGATCCTGCGCAAGCGCGGCCTGTTCCGCGAGGACTACACCGGCACGACCTTGCGCGAGCACTACGGACTCGCGCGGCCGGCCAGCGTCTACTCCAGCGCAGTCAAGGCGATTGCCTGAGACTGTTTCCGCACCCACATCCAGACTCGCGAACAGCAAGCTGACATGAAGACCGCGTTGTTTCTCCTCTCCAGTCTTTTGGCCATTTTCCTCCTCGCCGCCGGGTCCTATGTCGATTTCTCAACAGGTGCTGAAGCCAACAACGCCGTGTTCAAGTCCGAGATCGACTCCATCCTGATTCGTACAGTCGTGTCGGCCTTCTTGCTATTAACGATCGGGCTGGCCAACTATTTCATTCTAAATCGACGCGACCGATAATAAGGGCCGGTTCTACGCGAAGGGCGGCCGACCGCGTCAACCGACGCAATCCCAAGGACCGAGTGTTGGAGAGTCGGCAGAAATGGGCGGTCGTTCGCCAAGGGCTAGTAAGTTCAGGTTGCGGGAGCAAGCACGGTTTCTTGCGATTGATCGACAGTATAGTTCCGCGACGGATTGCGTGGCGTAAAAGTCTCCCGCTCGCCGGTCGCAACGTCAGGCGACAGAAACGACGTTTACTGGGTGCCGGACGAGGATTTCGCGCAAAGTCTGTAGCGCATCGGAGAGTGCGACAACATCTTTTGGTGCGCCAAGGCAGATGCGGGTTGCGCCGGGGTCGCCGTCATTAACCGCGAATGCGATGCGTGGGGTTACGAGTATGCCGCGGCCGCGGGCCGCGGCGGCAAATTGATCTGCGGACCACTCCCGCGGCAATGGCAACCATGCATAGAACGCCGGGCACTGAAGCTTTGCGGCTTTTGGAAAAACGTCCAGGAACACCCGGTAACGCTCAAGCGCCTGCAGGCGCCGCTCACGCAGAAGATGTTCAAGCTTGCCGCTCTCGATCAGCCGCACCACCACCTCGCTCAGCATCGGAGCTACGAACCAGGCGGAGGCGTGCATAAGGAGCTCGGTTTGAGAAATGTGGTCGGTCGGGACCGTCAATGTTCCGAGCCGGAAGGCGGGAGCAAGGCACTTGGAGTACGAGGTGATGTAGAAGGTGCGGCTCGGTGCCAAGGAGGCGATCGGCACCGGACGCTCGGTGAAGAAAAAGCCGTAAACATCATCCTCTATCACGGCGAGATCGAGCTCTTCGGCCACTTCGGCGATGCGCCGCCGGCGGGCGAGACTCATCGTACGAGCCGTGGGGCTCTGTAACGTCGGCATGCAGTAGAGCACCCGCGCCCCGGACGTGCGACAGGCCTCTTTTAGCGCCTCCGGCTTGATGCCCTCGTCGTCCATCTCGACTGGTACCAAGTTGAGGTGGCTGGCCGCCGCGATCGCTTTGAAGCCGGAATAGGTGAAGGTATCGACCAGGATATTGTCGCCCGGCTTTGCTACCAAGCGAAGGGCAATGTCGATCGCGTGCTGAGCGCCGTTGCACAGGAACAGCTGAGTCGGGTTGACGGTCAGCTTGCTATCCGACATCGAAGCAGCGATGATTTCGCGATGCTGCCAAATGCCCCCATGGGGATGGTAGCGGAGCAACGGTGCAAGATCAGCCTCGCGCACCACCTCACTGAACGTCTGTGAGAGGATCTGGGTCTCGCCGCCCTCGACGGGTACGTTCAAGGCCAAATTGATCGGCTCATCTCTAGGTGGCGGCTCGGCTCGGGCGGCGGAACGGCGCCGGACGAACGTACCCTGCCCGACATGACCGCTGACGATACCGCGTTGTTCGGCCTCCTGATAGGCTTTGCTCACAGTCCCGACGGAGAGACTAAGCTCACGTGCCAGGTCACGGTGCGGCGGCAGACGATCGCCGTCCGATAGCCGGCCATCGGCGATGTCCTGCTCAAGAGCATTGACCAAGGCTAGATAGCGCGGTCCCTCGGAAGCGAGCTGCCGAGGTCGCCAGGCGGAAAGTGGCCCGTCCAAGCTCACGTCTCGCGCTCCTTTTCCTTTCGGTCCCATCGGATGCTAGACATGAAGATGGCCGACATATTTTCTGACAGTGTAGGACTCCAGACCCTCGATGCCGCCCTCGCGGCCCCAGCCACTGTCGCCGATTCCGCCGAATGGCGTCTCGGGTATCGTCACCACCATCTGGTTGATGCCGATGACGCCGACCTCCATCTCCTCCGCTATGCGATTGGCAGTCGCGGCGCAGCGGGTGAAGGCATATCCGGCCAGACCGTAGGGCAATGCATTCGCCCGTGCGATGGCCTGTTCTAGGTCATCAACAGGTTGTACCAGCGCAAGCGGGCCGAACGGCTCTTCTCTCATAGCCCGCGCCCGGTCCGGCATATCCGCCAGGATGGTGGGTCGATACATCAGACCCGTCCCCTTCAGTCGTTCACCTCCGACCACAAGGCGCGCCGAGTGGGACAAGGCGTCGGAGATCAGGTCGTCCATGGCAGCGACACGGCGCGTGTTGGCGACGGGCCCCACTGTGGTGCCCGCCTGCAGGCCATCACCGACAACCTGCTTCTCCACGAAGGCACGAGCGTGTTCGAGGTACTCTTCGTAGACCGGCTGTTCCACGAAAAATCGTGTCGGCGAAGTGCAAACCTGGCCAGTGTTGCGCAGCTTGATGGTCATGGAGAGTTCCGCCGCGCGCTGTACGTCGGCGTCTTTCGCGACGATCACCGGTGCATGGCCGCCCAGCTCCATTGTGGCGAGGGTCAGGGTCTCTCCTGCAAGCCGAGCGAGGTGACGTCCCACGGGTGTTGATCCCGTGAACGAGATTTTGCGGATGATGGGGGAACGCAGGAGATATTCGGAGACTTTTGCCGGGATGCCGAAAACCACGTTCAGCACGCCTTTGGGGAGCCCTGCGTCGGTGAGCGCCCGCGCGATCTCCAGCGTGGTACCCGGCGTTTCCTCAGCTGGCTTGATGATGCAAGTGCATCCGGCGGCAAGAGCGGGGGCGATTTTGCGCGCGGGCGTTACTGCCGGGAAGTTCCAGGGCGTGAAGCAAGCGACCGGGCCGACCGGCTCCTGCGTGACCGTCTGGCGCATATCGGGCAGGCGCGCCGGGATCACTCGCCCATAGCTGCGCCGCCCCTCTTCCGCGAACCAGTCAAAAAACTCTGCCGCGGCGGTGATCTCACCCCTCGCTTCCGCGAGGGTCTTACCTTCCTCCAAGGTCAGCACAGTGGCGATATGGTCTAAACGCTCTCGCATCAGGCCGGCCGCGCGGCGCAAGATCTGCCCCCGCTCATAAGGCGAGGTGCGCCTCCAGCCTGCGAAGGCCCGGTTTGCCGCCGTGAGTGCGCGGTCTAGTTCTTCCGTCCCGGCGTGCGGCAGCTTACCAAGAGGCTGCTCCGTCGCCGGGTTGAGAACGGTCTCGCTTCCAGCATTGGTTTCCTCGATCCACTCACCATCGATCAGGAGTGCCAGTTTCGTATACATCTTCGATTCCTTAGACGGATATGTTGCGCTCAGGCGCGAGTGAACGAGAGTCCGATTGGACCGAGCCCCTTCTGTCGAGGTGGCACCGATGTGAACCGTCTCTGCTCTCAAAGTAAGTGGGCTCTGCGACCGACGTTGATTTCCCCAGTGGCAGGATTGGACCGGCCTTCTTAGGCCTTAGCCCAGCGCATAAGACCGGCCTCGGAAATGATCTTCGCGATGGCCGCCTTCTGTTCGTCTGCCAAGGGCAGCAGCGGCAGCCGCGGGTCACCCGCGCTCCGACCGAGCTGGCTCATGGTCTCTTTGATGGCCGCGTAATAGGATCCGGACTGGAAGCAGCGATAGAAGGCGAAGACGTCGCGGCCGAGATCATCCAATCCCTTGTCACCGCTGAGAGCCTTGTCCCAGTAGTCGCGGATCAAAGGCCCTGCGATTTGATGCGCCATGGCGACAACGCCGTGAGCACCAACGGCGCGGGCGGGCACGATCATTGTCTCGTAGCCGACGAAGACACGAAGTCTGTTCCCGACACGCTGCACAAGCTCAGTCACTTGGGTAATGACGCCGGAGCTATCCTTGATCGCGACCACCGTTGGCAGTGCGGAGAGCTGCTCGACAAGGGCTGGCGTGATGTCGACGCCGGCGCGCCGCGGGCTGTTGTAGAGCATCAGCGGCAGTGACGTGTTACGGGAGATGTGTTCGAAGAAGGTCACGATCTCACGCGGACTCGGCATGGCGTAGATAGGTGGCAGGATCATGCCCCCCGCGCACCCCGCTGCCACGGCCGATTGGCACGCTTCAAGCACGTCCTCGACACGCAAATCGGCGACGCCCGCCAGCACGGGAAGGCGGCCGCCCACATGGTCAACGGTCAACTTGTAGAGACGCGCGCGCTCGGCCTTGGTGAGCGCATAAAATTCTCCGGTGCTGCCAGCCGCCACGACGCCCTGCGCACCATTGGCGATCGCATCGTCAATGAGCGCCTTATATCTGGTCTCATCAATCGAGCCATTGGCGCCAAAGGGAGTGACGAGCACGGGGAAGATACCGCCCCAGGTCACGTTGGTCATGATCTACTGTCCTATGCTGGAGATGTGGTTGAAGGTGCGGCCGCCTGCGAAGTGAGGGGGCCGAGAAGACGGGCCTGCTCAGTGAACCGGCCGACGAAGGCAGCGAGCCTCGGGTTTGCGTTCGAAAGCAGGAGTTCACGCGGAGCTCCGCTGGCTGCAACGACTCCTTGGTCCATGAAGACCACTCGATCGGCTAGCTCATAGGCGAAGCCGATTTCATGGGTGACGATCACCATGGTCATTCCTTCGGCGGCGAGCTGGCGGATCGCGGCGAGCACCTCGCCAACCAGTTCTGGGTCCAGCGCCGAGGTCGGCTCGTCGAAAAGCATGATGGTGGGCTGCATAGCGAGCGCCCTGGCGATGGCAACGCGCTGCTGCTGACCGCCCGATAATTGCGAAGGATATTTGTGCCCGGCCTCGGGAAGACCCATACGGGTGAGGAGCTCGCGACCCCGAGCCTCGGCTTCGGCGCGCGACACTTTCTTCACCACCACTGGGGCTTCGATGATGTTCTCTAGCGCCGTACGGTGGGGGAACAGGTTAAAGCTCTGGAACACCATTCCGGTTTTGACGCGCGCGGCGCTGACCTGCCGGCCAGAGAGCTTCAGCCGCTCGGCCCCGGAGCGACGGAAGAGAGGCGCCCCCTCGATGACGATCTCGCCTTGGTCTGGCTCCATCAACAGGTTCATGCATCGCAGCAGCGAGGTTTTGCCCGAGCCGCTCGCGCCAATCAGGCAGACCACCTCTCCGCGATGGACGTCGAGATCGACGCCGCGAAGTACATGGTTTTTACCATAGGACTTCTCGATGCCCCGAACGCTCAGTACGATTTCGGCGGATGTCACGGTCATCACGCGGCCTCCTTGCGCTCGAAGCGGCGAGAAAGAGCGCTGAGGGGGAACAGCAAGAGGATAAAGACGGCGCCGATCGCGGTGTAGACCTCCATTGGCCGGTAGGTGAAGCTCGCGATGTAGCCTGCCTGATAAAGCAGATCAGGGATGGTGAGCACCGAGAGCAGCGTCGTATTTTTGAGCTGCATGATGGTCTGGCCCATCAGCGGCGGCACCATGCGGCGGAGTGCCTGCGGCAGGATGATCCGCTTCATGCGCTGCACGTACCCCATTCCCAAGGCGATTGCGGCGTCAGTCTGGCCACGGTCGATCGACTGGACGCCAGCGCGCAGGATCTCGGCATAGAAGCCGCTGGCATAGAATCCGAGACCCAGAATGCCCGCAGTTTCTTTTCCGATCTGGATCTGAAGAAAGATCGGCAAGGCATAATAGGTCCACATCAGCAGCACGAGCAGCGGGATGTTGCGGAAGAACTCGACCCAGACACGGCCGGTCCAGCGCAAGATCAGCCATGGGGTGAGCTGAAGCAGCGCCACAAAGAGGCCGATCGCGAGCCCGATGGCGCAGGTGTAGATCGTGTATTTCAGAGTGACGAGCAGCCCGTAGGCCAGAATGTCCCAATTCGCGAAGACGATGGAGGGATCGAATTTCATGGCACTCTCCATCAATTGGGAAGAAAGCCGGCTGGCAGCGGATCGTCCGTTTCCAGCACGAGCGTGGAGAATCCCGTTATATGAGCCATGCCCCGCACCTCCGGGATCACCGCGGGCTGGCCATCATGCCCTCTGCCCAACTCGGCGACCTTGGCCTCAAAGGGCACGCCAAGAATGTTCTCCGCTCGGTAGTGCGCGCCCACGGCCAGCTGCCCGCGGGCGTGAAGCTGGGCCAATCGGGCGGAGGTCCCGGTGCCGCAAGGCGAACGGTCGAACTTATTGCCGGCCAAAATCACCAGATGGCGGCCGCCACCCGTGATCGACTGATAAAACAGAACGCTGTCGACCTTCGGCACTCCGCTTTGATTCAGCGCTTCCTTGATTCCCAATCCCACACGGCACCAGCGGCTGGCGTGATCAATGCTGAACGGAAGATCGAGTTTATCAGCGTCGACCAATGCGTAGGTAATCCCGCTGTAAGCAATATCGCAGCTCACCGTGCCGAGACCTTCGACCTCGGAAACAACATCGGAGGCGAGCACGAAAGAGGGCACGTTGCGCAACAAGACGGACGTGAGCTGGCCGGCTTCGAACGTGCCGGTCACACGGACGATACCCGCCGGGGTCTCGATCGACATGCCGTTTTGCTCAAAGCCCTGCGGCAGAGCTCCCGTTGCGGCCAGACTGGCGATGTAGCCGATCGTGGCGTGCCCGCACATGTCGGCGTAGACGTAGGAGAAGATGAAAAACAGCCCCTTGTCCGCCTCACGGGAAGCCACGGGCACGGCCGCAGCCATGGCGGCATGCCCGCGCGGCTCATGGAGCAGTAACGTTCTCAAGCCGTCATGATTGTTACGGAAATCGTCCCGCTGCTCGCGGACGCTGTCCCCGCGCAACACAGGGATGCCTGCCATGACTGTTCGGGTGGGATGCCCTGCGGTGTGGCTGTCGATGACTGTGAAGAGACGGCTCGTACGCATGGCGTCAGCAATACTTGCCGGACTGGGGAACCACTTTCATGTCGATGCCGCGATCGAGCATGTAACGAGTGATGCGCGAGCAAGCGAGGCCGAGCGAATTCTGCTGCGACATCCAATTGGCCAGGAAGTTGGAGAAGCCCTCGTTTCCGGCTTCGCGGCGGATACCGATCGTCGCAGGGTTGCGCAGGATAGGCGTCGGTACCACGGCCTTGCCGACGCCCTTGGAGTCGAGAAGGGCCGCATCCTGGTCGGCAATGATCATCGCATCGATTTTGCCTGACTGTAGCTCGAGCACCGCCTGGTCGCGCGTGGGCACCACGACGATGGTGGAGTTCGGGATCACGGATTCGGCGATGACTTGCATTGTGCCGCCCTTCTGCACGGCGATGCGCACTTCCTTCTTGTCCATCTCGCGCCAGGTCTTGGGCGTAAAGCCAGGACGCGCGACCAGCGCCCAGATGCCCTCGACGATGGAGCCCGGCACATAATCGATGACGAGGCCACGGCGAGGGTTCGGATTTAGCGCCACCGCAAGGTCGATTTTACCCGCCTGAAAATCGGCAGCGAGGTTGCCCCAGGTCGTCTCATAATATTCGACCTGAACGCCGAGCAGAGTCGCGATGTCCTTGCCCCAGTCGACGAAAAATCCGGACCATTCGCCCGTGCGCGGATCCTTGATGTAGCCTGGCTCTTCCGCAACCATGACCGGAAATTTGAGCTTGCCACTCGCCTTGATGCGGTCGAGCACCAGGGAGGGGTTTTCGGCGCGCGCCGGCTTGGAAGCCGGGCCGCACAGCGCGACCGCACCAATCACAGCAGCGATGATCGTACAGATCCAACGGCTCATCAGGGCCTCCTCGCATTGAACTAGGTCAATTTACTGATTGAACCATAACATAACTGTTCAGCCGCGCAAGGTTAAACTTGCGCGGCTTACTGGTTATCGCAGGCGGTATGGCGCGCTCGAAATACGTGGTGCGCGGCCCGCGACAAGGTCGGAGATGATAGCCGCAGTCATGGGGGCTCCGCTGATGCCCATGTGACCATGACCAGTGGCGAACAAGATGGACGCGTGCTTGGGATGGGCGCCGATGATCGGGAGGCTGTCTGGAGTCGATGGTCTTACGCCCATCCAGTCATTCACCTGGCTGATGGATATGTCCGGGAGCATTGTGCGGGCGTATGCTTGCAGCTTCTTGTTCTGCTTCGCATCACGCGGCGCATCGGGCGCATCGAATTCGGCGATGCCGACGATGCGCAGTCCTGCGTCGAGGGGCGTTGCAACGAAGGCTGCCGCTGCGTCGGTGACCGGGCGGCTGATGGCGCCGAACGTCCCCGGCATCGTAATGTGATAGCCACGCTCGCTGGCCAGCCACAGGGAAACTCCCAGGGAGCGGGCCAGATCGCGGCTAGTGATACCCGCTGCGATAACGACGGTGTCGTAGCGGTGGGGCCCGGCACTGGTCTGCAGCGTTACACCTTCCGTGCTCGGCTCTACGGCCTCAACCCGCGCGGCCTGAATTGAAACGCCAAGCGCAGCGGCTCGCTCCATCAGACCCTCTACGAGGGCCAGAGGGGAAGTCACATGGCCACTGTTTGGAAAGTATATCCCGCGTTTGTAGTCGCGGGATAAAGCTGGCTCCAATTCGCGAAGCTGGTCGGCGCTCAGCCTCTCAAAGGTCACGCCATGCTTCGTCCGCAGATTGTCCACTCGCTCATCTAGCGCGCTTGGCGTTAGGTCGCGCCACACGTGGAGCGCACCGTTCGGCCGGAATAATCGTCTCCAATCGGAGTCGCCGAGCATGTCGTGATAAAGCACGGCACACGGTTGGTTGAGAGCGTGCAAAGCCGTATACGCCGCCTCCCAAGCCTCCGGGCGCCCCGTACGCAGGAAGCGGACGAGCCAAGGTAGGGTGCGAGGTAACTCCCGGGGGGCCAAGCGCACCGGACCATCAGCGTCAGCAAACCAGCGCATCGCCCGCCACATGACACCGGGATGCGCCATGGGGAGAGCCGACCCCGCATTGTATTGTGCGCCGTTGCCCCAAGAGCAGCCATGGCCGATGCGCCCCGCCTCGACCACGGTGACGTTGTGCCCTTCCCGCGCCAGCATGAGCGCGCAACTTACGCCGACCACGCCCCCACCTATAACGGCGACGGCACGCGATTCAGCCATGTAACATCTCCTGTTCGAACCAAGTCGCGAGCGAGACCGGCCGCGCCTCGATCGGACAGAGTGCTCTCTGCCCTTCAGTTGACATGGTTCATTAGTTCCGATTGCTGCTTTATTGACATATAACAATCACAAGCAGTGGAGGGAATCAATCACCTTCTTTGCTCCGCTAGCGGACTTTCCGCCCCCGCTCGCCTGCAAAGCAACGGCGGGGCTGCTGATTTGGCGACGCCTGCATCAGCCATAGTCAAACGCAGTGTGTCCTTACCGACGGCTTGTCTATAAAGCTCGCGCCGGGTCAGTTCGGAGGCCTTTCGTACGCGGCAACTCGCAGGCTTTCTGTAAGCGCTTAGCCGCAACCCTATTGAGGCTGGCTTGACGTTTTGCGGAATCGCCACGGCATGAGGTCTTCGATGCGGCTATGG
>NZ_JADPJF010000046.1:0-938 GCF_023073295.1 Bradyrhizobium sp. 23
GTGGTGATTTGGGAGGATGGCAGGCTCCGACATGCGGGCCGCATTGATATGACGCGGACTGCGTTGGAGGGATTTGGCAAGACCCTGCTGGCCAGTGATGAGGTGGTGGTCGAGGCGACCGGCAACAGCATGGCGGTATCGCGGGTTCTCGCACCGTTCGTGGCACGGGTGATTATCGCCAATCCGCTGCAGGTGAAGGCGATCGCCCAGGCTCACGTCAAGACCGACAAGATCGATGCCGGCACGCTCGCCAGTCTGCAGGCGGCTGGGTACCTGCCGCAGATCTGGACGCCTGACGCGGAGACGGAACGCAAGCGTCGGCTGGTGGCGCGGCGCTACCAGGTCGTGCGCCATCGCACGCGGCTCAAGAACGAGGTGCATTCGATCCTGCACGCGCACCTGATCCCGAAGTGCCCGCATGCCGATCTTTTCAACGGCCGCGGCCGGGCGTGGTTGGCCGCCCAACCGTTGCCGGACGATGAGCGCGCGGCGATCGATCGGCACGTCCGCGAGCTTGACCGGCTGGCGGAAGATCTGGCCCTGCTCGACCGCGAGATCGCGCAGGACGCCATCGACGATTCCGCGGTCAACAGATTGATGACGATCACCGGCGTCAACTTGGCGGTCGCTGCCGGCATCATGGCGGCGATCGGCGACATCAGCCGGTTCAACAGCCCGCAGAAGCTGGTGAGCTATTTTGGGCTGAACCCGCGGGTACGGCAGTCCGGACTGGGCGCCGCCCATCACGGCCGCATCAGCAAGATCGGCCGCAGTCACGCGCGCGCCATGCTGGTCGAGGCGGCCTGGGCAGCGGCCAAGGCGCCCGGTCCGCTGCATGCGTTTTTCGTGCGCATCCGCGCCCGGCGCGGCCATCAGATCGCCGCGGTGGCCGTGGCCCGGAAGCTCACCGTGCTTTGCTGGCATTTGTTGACGAAGGG
>NZ_JADPJF010000074.1:0-25833 GCF_023073295.1 Bradyrhizobium sp. 23
AGGGTTCGCATGCCGTCCAAGCTCGACCCGCATATTGCTGCTATCGAGGGCTGGCTCGCGGAGCAGCCGCAACTGACGGCGCTCACAATCGTCGGTCGGCTGAGCGAGACTCACCCCGAGGAGTTCGGGGCGAGACAGCATTCGATCGTGCAGCGCCTGCTAAGGGCGCTTAGACAAAAGACGGCCGAGCAGTTGGTCGCGGAGCGGCCGCTTGCGGATGCCTCGACCGCCGCTCCATCGCCCGGGGTTGTGGACGGCTCGGGCTATGTAGGGCCCGACCCGCCCACAGCCCCTTTCGTCGAGCAAGCCGGGAAAGCTACCTGGCGCGGCCGATCAGTCGACCTCGCATCCGTGCCATCAGGGTAACAATTGCTGATGCGGCAATACGAATCTGCAAATTTCGCCGCTGCCGATCGCGCAGGAACTTTGGGATGCCAGCCCCGTCCATCTGACGAACGGAGCCAACGTCGCTGCGCCGACGACTGGTCCGCGATCGGAGGTGCGAGGTCGATGAATGGTCCTGTCAGCCTACCTCCACCCCAATCGGCCATCGTCTTACCGTCTGAGTTCGAGGCGCTGTGTCCTCCGCCTCAACTTCTACCCGGAGAGAACATCGACCACTATCACGCGGTCCAGGCGGCAATCTTCCGCGATATCGATCCTCAATCAGCTATCGAGTGGCTACTCGCCATTGACATCGCGGATCTCTCCTGGGAGATGCAACGCTATCGGGTTCTGCGGCATAGGCTCCTGAGCACCTATCGGCAAAAGGCCATCGAGATGACGCTTCGTCGGATCGATATGGCGGGCATCGCCCCGGATTTTCAGGATGTAGCTGAAATCTACACCATCCATAACGCCCTGGACTGGCAACTGGATGCTTCTGCTGCCTCCGATATTGAAGCCCGCCTCCGATCGTACGGCTTCGATCAACATTCCATCAGTATGGAGGTCTACGTCCAGGCGCGTGATGTCCTCTCGCTATTTGAGTCGCTCCTGAACGGAGCGCAGCTTCGACGCCTGATGTTGCTGAGGGAGATCAACAACAATCGGCGTTCAAAAATGGCAGATCTGCCAATGGTGCTGCGCGCAAAAGCCAGCGAAGCGAGGTCACACTTCCGAGAAGAGGTCTGACTGACCATGCCTCGCCCGGCCCTAGCTCCATTTGATAAGAGGGCCATCTAAGAACAGGATGATGGATCAGGAAAGGACGTCGGCACAGTGAAGCGCCTCGGATTCAAGACAACCACACAGGCAGCCGAGAGCTGTCCTGGGAAATCCAGCGCTACCGCATGTTGCGGCACAAATTGCTCGAGACCTATCGGCAAAAGGCCATTGAGACGGTCCTGAGGCACATCGACATGGTCGAGATCGATCGCGACCTTGAAGAGAAGGCCGCGTACTACACGCAGCAAAATGCCTTGAGCTGGCGCATTGATCCGATCGCCGCGACCGAGATCGACGCGCGGCTTGCCGCCTATGGTTTTGATCAAGACGCCATCACCACCGAAGTCTACGTGCAGGCGCGCGAGGTCCTGGTCCTGTTCGAAGGCTTGCTCAATGCTGCGCAATCAAAACGGTTGCTGCTGCTCAGGGAGATCAAGAACCATCGTTCCCTTCCCGCGCTGCGACCTCAAACACTCAATTTCCTGTACTGAGATCAAATAACATTCGCGCCGACTCGGGTTTCTCCGGCAAGCCCAACTTACGCGGCGATCCTCGGCAGACTTATAAAACTACCGCTCGCCGGCCAAGGTCAAACCGATGCCCGGGAATGGTCGCGGGTGGAGACTGATTAGCCGCGACCGTGTTTGCCCTAAACGGGGACGGCGACCGACTTGTCCATTCCAAAGATGCGTGGCGCTAGACTAGTCGCGGTCCCCATGCTGTTCGTAATGGTGGTGGTGCTCATGCCCATGATGAACTTCGCGGCCAGCTGGCCAGCTGGAGCTGGACAAAGCGTCAGAAACACACCCAGCTCGTCAGAGTGATTAATCGAGGCGGCCTACACACGCCTCGACCGGACACAGACGCTAGTACTTACCGAAACAATCGCTACGGCTGGTTGTTCGGCGGCCTTTCAATGAACCGCCGGCTGCCGTTGAGAAGTTCGAGGTTATTGGCGATAACCGGGTTGCCTGGATCGAGCGAATAGGCCTTCTCAAACTTCCGTCGCGCGGCACTGAGATTGCCCCGCAGCATGTACGAATATCCCTGATCATTCAGGACCTGAACGGTTTCGCCTCCGAGGCGGATGGCCTGCGCATAAGCCTGATCAGCGAGATCAAATCGACGGATCCGATCATAGCTGGCAGCCAGCCCAATCCAGGCCGTCAGGTCTTTCGGCGACTTCTCGACGGCGTCTTTGAAATAGCGCTGGGCGATCCCGTAACTGCCGCGGTTGAAATGCTCCAACCCGAGCCGGACGGGCTCGTCGGACGGGTAATATTTGACGTCGGTCGGTTCCTGCACGGGATCGCCGCCCGGCGGCTCCACGGGCGCGACGATGGCCGCGTCCCTCAGTGTAGTGTCACACGCCGCAAGGCCGGTCGCCAACCAGCAACAGGTCAGCATTAGAATGAGACGACGCATAACCCTTGGTCCCCCGCCCCGGTCCTGCGGACCAGTGCACTGTTCGAAATATCATCGCAAATCTTACTTGCCAAAACCGGTCACCTATTCCCTGCTGCGCCGACCGGCACCGATACGCCAGCCGACGATCCAGCCCCCAATCCCTGTACGTTGATATTCTGGGTCGTGGGCGGCCGCTGCCCCATCGCTTCGCCCGAATTTCCGACATCGGGAAGCTGGTCCACCGGCCGTGTCGTGTTGCCATAGCGCGTGACGGCGGCGCCCACGCGCCGGGCGTCGGTTGCGATCCTGCGATCACCGACGTATCGCGGCCATGGATGGATGGTGTGGGTGACGGCGTTCACCTGTTTGGCGTCGCCGGCGGTCATCGTGATGGTGTCGGAACGCTGGAAGTAGCGGTCCACCTCGTCGTGCCCCGCCAATCCATAGCAGCCCCCGAGCAGGAGCGGAGCGAATATGGCCAGCAATCTGATGCGCATAGTTCGTCCTCAGTTCAGGGTTTTGATTGCTGGACCAGAAACGGGAGCCGGCGCCGAGTTACGCAGCTCGGGGGCGATGATGTGGCCGTACGGTCCCTTCACCTCACCGCCGGAATTGACGTAATCGTTGTAGCGCTTTTTCACTTCCATCTGGCCATTGAGGAAGAAATCGACGTCGTTGGCCGGGAGACGGGAGTCGAGCGGCGACGCCAACGCCTGTCCGGGCACGGCCGGCGCCACCAGGCGCGGCGTGACGATGATCACCAGATCGGTCTCCTCCTGCTGGTAGGACGAAGAGCGGAACAGCGTCCCGAGCACCGGCACCGAGCCTATCCAGGGCACTTGCGAGACGTCTTGCCGGTTGCGCGTTTGCAGCAGGCCGGCGATGGCAAAGCTCTGGCCGTCGCGCAGCTCGACAGTGGTGCGCGCATCGCGGCGGGTCAACGCTGGAACTGTCGTCCCCTGAATCGTGATCGCATTGGAGAAATCAAGTTCACTGACCGACGGCTCAACCCGAAGGTTGATCACGCCGCGCGAGAGAACGGTGGGCACGAACGCCAGCTCGACACCGAACTTCTTATAGTCGATCGTGACGGTGGGAAAGCCGGTCGAAGTCGTGCTTGGTATCGGCACGGGAAACTCACCCCCGGCCAGGAAGCGCGCCGCATCGCCCGACAACGTGGTCAAATTCGGCTCCGCCAGCCGGCGCACCAATCCTTTCTCCTCCAAAGCGGTGATCAGCAAATCGACCGAGCCGCCGCCTGCGGTTCGAACGATGCTGGTCAACAAACTTCCGAACGGGGCAGGAGCTGCACCTCCCGCGGTGCCAAGGAGCGTCTGCGCTGTTCCGAGTAGCGGAAGACTGCCAGTTGGAGATGCACCAACAGGATTACCGCCAGTACCAATGGGGTTTTGGGCCGTATTAATACCACCGATCGGCTGTCGGCCCGTGCGAGTAGTCCCACCGACCCCACCAAGCCCCGTATTCCCGACATTGGTCCCGTTGGCGTTCGCCCCATAAAGGTTCACGCCGAGGTTGCGGCCAGCTTGGCGGTTAACCTCGAGAAAGCGCACCTCCAGCATGACCTGCTGGGGTCCAGCCACGTTCATGGCGTTGACGACGGTGCCGCCCTTCGCGACCATGCCGGTGGCAATTGCCATCGCTCGCTCGGCGGCGACCGCGTCCGCTGCGGTTCCGCTCAATACCACCTGGCCCTCCCCGGAGGAGACGCGAATGCCGCGCGTGCCGGTACTGGACTGAATGTTCTGCTGCAGATTGCCGGCATCGATCGCCACCTCGACGTCGAGGATGCCGATCTGCTTCATTGAAGAGTCGAACAGGATGACGTTGGTGGTGCCGGTTTGCTTGCCCTGGATGTAGATCAGGTGATCGCTCAACGACTTCACGTCGACGATGTCAGGCGAGCCCGCGACAATGGTCGAAAACGCCGTATCGACCCTGAAGGTGCGCGACTTGTTGACGGTCACCCTGACCCGCTGGACGTCGTTCATTTCGCTCACGAAGACGCCGCCGGAGGACCCCCGCCGATCCGCAGCGCCCGCGCGCTCAGTGGACTCCAACACGGCTAGCGCAGCACCGAGAGCCATTACGCCCGAGGCGAAAAGCCTCCCGCCTGCCCGACCCCAAACGCGACCGCCACCCATACGAATCCCCTTCGCCGCGATCTACTTCTGTCCCCGTAAATTTACGGTCTCAGCGTCCTAGCATCTCTCCTTCGCGCACCATGTCGCAAAGCTTACAGTCCGTCCCACTATAAATCGTTACCGTAATTCCTGGCGCGCTCTTGGCCCCCGAGAGAGGGCACTTCCCGGTCTCCCGCTGGCCGCAAATGCGGATTAAGATCATCATCCGTCATGCTGCTCGCTTGCAAGGAGAGACCTCTACTAAGGTGCCGCAACGCCAGAGAAAGTTTCCCAATGTTGCCAGCAAGCACCACTTTCCGTAGTCGCTAGTGACCGACAGCGTGTCCGCATCGAAACCGCGCAGGTTCCCACGATTCCGTCAACTACTACGTAAAATTGTCGCACCCTTTCCTAGTTGGTAACATTGCGTCTGGCGGCCAATGCCCCGGTTGAAGATCCATTATCGGTCGGAAAAACAGCCGCGGCCAACATCCGATCGCTTGCTGTGCCGTACCGCCTTATTCTCAGTGAGCTGGACGCAGCCCGCTAGACTCCTCTATCTCCGAGGGTCATGTGGACGATCCGATTTTACGGCGAGCGCCCGCGCCGAAATCCACGCAGGCTTGAAAACGGAACTGCGAACCGAATTGAGCATCTTGCCGACCAACTCTCGCGCCAGGCCGAACAGAATTCGGCCCATTGCATGGCGAGCCGCTCGCTGGACGGCGATCGCTCCGAGCGCCAGCGCCGCGCCGGCGAGCACGTCGACCAGATAATGCCCGCCGATGGGCGGGATCGAAACCAGCATCAACACGTTCAGCGCTGCGATCCCGTATCCGATCAGCCCGGTGCCGCGAAAGGCATAAGTGAGCAACACCGCCCCAACAGTGTGATACGATGGCATCGCTACGATGCCTTCCATCGCCGACAACTCAAAATGCCAAGGCCCGCCCGCACGTAGTGCCAGCAGATCTCTCAGATAGGCAATGTCGCCACCGCCGTTCGTCGCGCACGGCCCAAAGCTGGGCCCGTTGGCCGCACACGGGCCCAGCGTCGGCCAGATCGCCGAGACTGAAATGGTCGCCACCAACGTTACGCCCGCCGACAGCAGTAACTCCTTGAGGCGTCCGGTCCTGCCCGACTTGGCAAGATAGATGATCGAAAGGGCGGCCTGCGGCTGCAAGCTGTAGTATATGATTGTCAACAGCCAGCTTAGAGCAGGCCGGCTAAGCATCGCATCGTGCCAAGCTAACCAGTCGAAACCGACGACGCGATCCAACCGCTCCATCACTCCGTCTTGCAACGGTCGTGCGCAACTAGCGGCAAGGTAGCTCAGCACGAGACCCGCGCTCATGAGAGCTACCCACGAAGCGGTTGCCGCTGTCATATCTGCTATGGCGCGATTGCGGCGATCGTATACCACCGAAAGGACGAGCATAATTATCACTATGCCGGCGTTCAATCCGGTACCAACCGAAAGCCCAACGCGCGACGCCCACACAAACTCGACTACCAGCAGAAGGCAAATCATCGCCCAAACCGAGCGCCACTGGAGGATCGCGACCCGGCCCAAACGTTGGGCTGGCATAGTGGCAGACCTTACGAAGCCGTGAACCGAATCGAGGACCTTGCCGACCCTTGTCTCGCACCAAAGGCCGAATCGAATCCGAATCGTTGCAAGCTGCTGCGTTGCTCGCTGGACGGCGATCGCCCCAAGCGCCAGCGCCGCGCCGGCGAGCACGTCGACCAGATAATGCCCGCCGATCGGCGGGATCGACAGCAACATCGCCAGGTTCAGCGTTGCGATCCCATATCCGAGCAGACCGGTACCGCGAAAGGCATATGTGAACAGCACGGCCAGAACCGTATGGAACGATGGCATCGGCACGATGCCTTGCATCGCCAACGACTCGAAATGCCACGGCCCGGCCGCACGCAGCGTCAGCACATCTCGCAGATAGGTAACGTCGCCAACGCCATGCACCGCGAACGGACCCAGCGTTGGCCATAACGCCGAGATCAGCGCCGTCGGTGCCACCGTCGCGCACATCAGCAGCATCAGCTCTTCGATGCGTGCGGATCTGTCCCTTTTCGAAAAGTAGATCACCGCAAGAAGGAACTGCGCAAACAAGGTGTTGTAGACCACCATCAGCAGACGGTTCAGGGTCGGCTGGTTGAGCAACGCAGCGTGCCAGGCCGACCAGTCGAAGCCAATCGCCAGGTCCCACCGCTCCATCATCACGTCTTGCAGCGGGAATGCGCAACTGGCAGCGAGGTAAGTCAGCACGGAAGCCGTGGCGGCGAAAGCGAATAACCAGGCAACGGCCTCCAGCATGTTCGCTTGAGCGCGATGGCGGCGACGGCATGCCGCGGAAAGTGCCAGCAAGGCAGCGATCAGGCCGGCCCTGATCTCGCTGCCGCTGATTTCCAGACCAATCCGCCAGGCCCACATAAAATCGACTGCAAGCAGAAGGCCAATCAAAGCCCACGCCAAGGGCCATTGGAAGATCGCGACCGGACCCAAATATTGAGCTGGCGTCACGGCCTGCGCCAGTGAGGACGTCATGGTGGCATTTGTCATGGTTTCACTTCTGGCATCATCGTGACCGCGATCGATGTGAGCTCGTCGAGTGTTCATCGGCCAGATGCCCGGGGTATACTAGAAAGGAACTGTTGTGGACGCGCTCGGGCTGTTCAATGTTGTGCCCCATATCGGCATCAGCATGTTGAAAGTCACAGATGCCGTAACAGTAATTGCGCTGCCTCCCGTAGTCGTGTTCAGCGTCGGCGAGAGACCGCCTATCATTGGGGCAACGGCTTTTTTCTCCGCAAGGGATGGCAGGGGGTCACCGGCACAGGTCGGTGAACTTTTCTTCATTACGTTATTGACGTAGCAGTCGTTGATCATCCATGTCCGCGCACCAGCATTCGCGAGCGTCCGCAATGACTGCATGGTGATTGCGTAACGCCCGAGATCGAAGATAGCGAACATCAGTATGAAAAGCGGTGCGGCGACAAGGCAGAATTCCATCGCTCCGATGCCGCGCTGATCGAGCTTTCTCATCACTGCACCAACTGGACAAACTGGCTTTTAGGCAGCTTCGTTTGCGATGGGCAGCCCGTGGTGTCGAAGGTGGCATTGCCGTTGAATTCGACCGACTTGGCGATCAACTGGCCGCAACCGCCTGCACCGCCTACGGCGATCGTCGGATTGCCTTGAAAAATCACCGCAGCCTTCGGCGCGTAGATGTTTCCTGTGAGATTGATGTTACTATTTCCACCGAATTGCGCCGGCTCCGCTGACGCATAGTAGATGGACATGTACTGGAATAAACTCGCATAGGGCTGAAGGGCCGCGGGAAGCGACGAAGCACTCGGGGCACTGGCCGGCCCCGCGATGTTGAGAAAAGCGCCCCCCTTCATGTCAAACTTCGCCCCTGGCAGCAAAATGAAGGTCACTCCTGGACCATCGATCTGGGACTGCGAAGTCATGGTCAGAGTACCCGATATGAAGTACACCCCTCCTGCAGGCAACGTTTGAGGAGGAGTATTGCCCTTCGTCTTGTAACCGTCATTGGTGCATCTGGTGGCGGGCGCGGCCGCGTTGTAAGCGACGAGCCCTGATTTTGTGTCGCAAGACGGGAGACCGCATTTGGCGGGGAGCGAGGGGTTCGCGCCGCACAACGAGGTGAGTACCCCATCGAGAGCAGTGAAGGGATTGGTAATCGGCGCCGGCATATAAGTTTGCGCGGTGTTGCAGAACTGCGCTTGACCCGTGCAACCGCCGACACTTGTTAGCGACCCGAGATTCATGCTCATCCCGCCGCCCGTGAAGTTGATTGCATTCTTGGCCGTACTGTTCGAGGCCATGCCACAATTCGGCGCATTGATGTTCGGGCTGCCCTGGAAACTGATAGAGCCTTGCAATGATAAGACGCAGGGCGGGAACACCGCACTTTTTACTTTGGCAACGGCTGTCGCGGGTATGGTGACAGTGGACAAACCAAGCACTCGCGCCAGGTACGCCGGCTGTTGCTGGCTGACAGTAGCCTGAACGTACGTTCCGGCCGCCCCCTTCCATGAACCGAGCGAAGCGACCTGGACGGAATGCGAAACTCCCGCCGGGCTGGCGACACACTTGGAGCCGGGATAGGAGGTGGCGCCCGTGTTGCAGAACGCGTTCTGTGCCGCGGATTGCTTGGCGCGATAGTCCACTGTTTGTGGAATCGCGAGCGCACAGGCTGGGTCAGTTAAGCATAAGTGCTGCACGGCACCGGAATAGGCTGCCGCATCGGCGGCATTCTGCGCATGTTGCCTGGTCACGTACCACGATCCCGCCTCGCCTCCGAGCGCGACCACCCCTATCAGCGGCACCAGCGCGATAACGGTTGCGAAGGCGACGGAACCGCGACGGGAGCGAAGCAGGCTGCGCATGGCACACTCCTATTGAAACCGTTCACCGTAAGACAGCGTGTACGAACAAGGATTGGCGCCACCGCTCTGACAGATCACCGACCTCAACAGGATGGGCGCCATGGTGACGGTCGTCGAGTATGTATAGTGCTTGGGCGAAGCAGAGTTGCCTGCGGAGCAGGCAGCCATGCTATCGCTGCAAACGACCTGGAGATTGTTGATCGGATACCCCGAAACCGAGGTCGGGAGTGCTGCCTTCCATCCTGCCCAATCGGTGATGTCCTTTGGCGGGTCGTACTGGATCTTCTGCCCGAAGGCGCGCAACGCCTCCCACGCGGCTACATAGCGAAAGCCAGCGGCCGCAACGTCGGCAAGCGGCAGAAGCAGAGCCACCACCATGAAAAAGTAGACGACCAGCATTTCAAGCGCGGCGGCGCCGCGCTGATCCGCGATGAACGACTTTCGATCGCTCGCCTGCCCGCCTCGGCGGACCCGTACTACGTCCGGATGCCGGCTCCGAGCACCAGCAGTTTGAACGATGTCCATGACAGTTCGGTCACGCATGGCCACTCACCAAACATAAGGGATCACTCTCCAGCGCGATGCTTCGTAACTGGAGTACTCAGGGAGGCTGCGCCGAAGCAGGTCTTCTTCGTACAGAATTCGGCATATCTGGACGCCGATATGCAGGAACAGCACGATCACCGTTGTCGCGGTCAGGTATTGCAGGACTACACCCAGGATCACGATTTCTTCCGCTAGATAGAGCGGGTGTTTGATCCATCGGTAAGGACCTGTTTGCACCACTTTACGTGCCTGCGGTACCAGACTGAACGACTTACCCAGATGTCGGATCGTCACAAGCATCATGATGATGCCAGTCAGCACGCAAGCGGTGGATAGCAAGTTTGGCAACGATTCCTCGGTTTTGCCGAAGAAGGTGATGGTCCATGGCATATAGCTGCCGATGAATGCAGCTACTCTAGGCAGCAGGCCGGCCGCGTGCGCTTTTGCCGGTGGCCTGGTCATGATCAACACCGTCAGGAGCATGTAAAAGATGCCAAGGCAAAAACTCGACAGCAGCGATGGCCAGGGATCGGCAAGCGATGTCCCAATTTTTGCGGCGACCAGGAGTAACAGCAACATGAACCACATGCCGCCAAGCAGCTGCATCGTCCGCTCGTAAGACCAGTTTCTCGACAGGGCAATCGTGCTCATGGCTTACTTCATCCCGAAGCTGGCGAATGTACGAATGAGGTGCAAAAACGGACTTCCACCCAAAATGACGAACATCGCTGGAAGCATGAACAACACCATCGGAATAGTCAGCTTGGCGCCCAGCTTGTGCGCTCTCTCTTCCAGGTTGGTAATACGTTCTCGCCGAAGGTCGACAGCAACACTGCGCAGCGCCTGGCTCAACGGCGTTCCATACTGCATGCTTTGGGCAACCATGATGCCGAACCGACGAAGTCCATCCGACGTGGATCCCAGTTTCTCGAATGCCTCGCTGCGATTGGGCAATATCCGGAGATCATCAAGAAGGCTGTATAAGACCCGGGCCATCGCAGGATTGGTTTCCTTCATTTCCTCCGCTACGCGTTCCAGCGCGCCCTCCAGCCCCATTCCCACTTCGCTGCAGACAACCAGCAAATCGATCATGTCCGGCGTGCCCAGCCGGATGCTGGCGTTGAAACGCCGCCTCAGCACCGACAGGATCAACCGCGGCCCCAGAATTCCGATCACCACGCCCATGAGCATGAAGATCAGCCCGTCGGTCAATGACCTCCCTGAGAGCTGCGCGACAAACAAGCCAATGATCGGAAACAAGAACATGCTGACGGTTTTGATGCCGATCCAGATCGACAAGGCTCGATGAGGATTGAAACCTGACGCTTGAACGATTGTCCTTAGCTGGTCCAGATTTTCTGCAGAGTAGAAGCGCCGATACCGCATGCCGAGCGACGAAAGCCAGCCGGTCATGTCCTGGAAGGGTGTTGACTGGCGAGGAATGCCTAGCACGGCGTTCGACACCCGCAGGTTTAGCGAACGAATGTGTAGTTCGTGGATGATCAACACGGCGGTCGCAGCCGCAAGTGCTATGACGAAGGCGACCAAACTGAGACCAAAAGTCATAGCTCGGTTTCCCTTCTGACCATCCAACGAATCACAAGGGTCCCGATAATCACCGAGGCTGCTGCGTAAGCCAGAAACATGTTTCCGGTCGGATCGTAGAACAGCAGATCAATCGTTTGCGGATTGATCAGATATAGCAACCCACCCACAACAATGGGCGAGACTGAAAGTGCGCGAGAGGAAAAGATCACCTCTCCTGCCAGAGCCTTCGCGCGAGCAGCGAGCGCAACCCGCTGCCTCACCGTGTCTCCCAGCGTCTGCAAGGTTTGGGTCAAGCTGCCACCCGACTTCAACTGGACGGCAAGGGTGACGGCAAATATCCCATACTCCGTCACCTGCGTTCGCCGATAGACGGCTTCTACGGCTTCTTCTGGAGATCTCCCCATCGCCACCTCGCTACACACAATGGCAAACTGGCCAGCTGTCGGTTGCGGCATCTCGCGAGCGATGGTGCGAAATGCTTCGTTCACCGGCAGCCCGGATCGAACGGTACTCGTCACCAGCTGGATCGTGTCAGGCAGCTGTCGAAAAAGCTGATTGGCAAGGCGATTCTGCTGCCCTCCAAACACACCTCGCACCACCAAGATAGCCACAATTGCCGCCGCGAGAGAGACGTAGAGGGTGGAAAAGTTCAGCAGGCTATTGGCATAAAAGATTGCCGCTGCCGCGATGACACCGGCAAATACCGCATACGCGGGCGGCCAAGCGTAAGCTATCCCAGCCTGGTAATTGGCCAGGCGGTGGAGAAACCGCCACCGGGACCCGGCCTCCAGCCGCCGAATGGAGGGCATGCTCACCGCATCTGAGGTTGGCAGAGCTGTCGCTACCTGTCGATCCATGCGACTTTCTCGGGCGCCGAGCCACAACGTCAGGACTGACGCGCCTATCAGGAGGACCAGGTCCAGGATGGTCAAGAACTCTAGCATCAGAGTTGCCTCATCGCCTCGGCCCAGGCTCGATCAAGCCCAAAATAGACAAGACGGCTCTTGAATTTTGGGACTGCATGGGTGGATCTATAAGAGCCCGATATCCGCCCGTGAACATCTTCCTGTTCGTAGTCGAACGCCGCGATGTCGTTGGTGGTGATCACATCGCCCTCCAGGCCTATCACCTCGCAAATCTGGATAACGCGACGCTGTCCATCCCGCATGCGTTCCACTTGCACGATAACGTCCAATGCAGCGACGACCTGAGATCTGATCGCCCGCAGCGGCAGGTTTGGCTGTCCCATCTGCACCATGTTTTCAATACGGGTCAGTGCGTCGCGGGCAGAGTTGGCATGCACCGTCGAGATCGAACCATCATGGCCGGTGTTCATCGCCTGCAGCATGTCAAACGCTTCGGCGCCGCGCACCTCGCCTACGACGATCCGGTCAGGACGCATGCGCAGCGCATTCCACACCAGATCGCGTTGTGTCACCTGCCCTGTGCCTTCGAGGCTGGGCGGCCGGGTCTCCAGGCTGATCACGTGCGGCTGTTGAAGCTGCAGCTCTGCCGCATCCTCGATGGTGACAACGCGTTCACTGTGATCGATGAACTGGCTCATGGCGTTCAACAGCGTGGTCTTTCCGGAACCGGTACCGCCGGAGACCAGAACATTGAGCCGAGCCCGCGCGGCGATCTCCAGCAGTTGTCCCATCGCCGCGGTCATTGACCCGTTCTGGATCATTCCGGCCATATCCAGGCGGCGACTTGGAAATTTTCGGATGGAAATGCAGGGGCTATGGATCGCCAGCGGCGGGAAGATGATGTTGACCCGGCTGCCGTCCGGCAAGCGGCAATCCACCATCGGACTGGATTCATCGACGCGGCGTCCAACTTGCGCGGCAATCTTCTGCGCCACCGATGCGATGTGATCATTGTCGCGGAATCGTACCGCGATCCGTTCCAGCTTGCCGCTTCGTTCGACGTAGATGTTGCTCGGTCCGTTGACCATGATGTCGTTGATCGATTCATCCAGGAGGAGCGGACGAAGCGGCCCGTAGCCGGTCATGTCGTCCGCTATCTCGTCCGCCAGCTGAAGCTGCTCGCGACCTGACAGTTCGAGCCGCTCCTGGTTGGCGATTCCGTGGATGATTTCCTCGATCTGCTGCCGAAGAACATCGCGCGAAACAGTTGCGGCCACCGACGGCTCGATCTGCGCAATGACTCGTTCGCGCAGCGAAGCCGGCATCGCCGGCCGCTGAATCGAAGGTTCGTCACGCTTTGGCGCAGCTGCAGGCAAGCTTGGCGGCGACGCAGCCAAGCTTGGCGTCAATGTAGGCAAACGAGTTGGCGTGTCGTCTTCGCGCCTACCAAACGTTTTCATAGCCCGAGCAGCCTCCTCAACCGTCCCTTCCGCTCGGCGCCGACGCCCGTGATCTCCCGAACGATTGGGGCGAGGTGGCGTCGCAGTCCCGATACGTGCTTTAGAGCTGGAATTCCGAGATTGACCGCTTGGGTCATCCCCTTCCCGAGATCGGGAATCACCATGTCCGGTTCCGCGCCCAAGGCCTTGACCATCGTGGCCCTGGGAAGTCCACCGGCACGATTGGCGCGGTTGAGCAAGGTAAAGACGCGATCCTTGCCGGCGATGTTGGTGACGGCCGTGCGGAGTGCATGGGCATTGCGAAGCCCGGTCACCTCCGCTTCCAACAGCACCAGCACGTGACGCGAAAGGGTGATCACCGGATGGATCGATGGCGGAAACGGAACCGGTACGTCGACCACGATGTAGTTGAACCGCTGACGGAGCAGACCAAGCACGTGTCTCACTCCCGCCTCGGTGATGTTCAACTGTGCATCCAGGTCCTCATCGGCGGAAATCAGGCAAACCCGTTCGTTGACATCGATTGCCGCGCGTTCGAGGAACAAGGTGTCCGCCCGCATCGGGTTTTCCAGCGCGATCCGCAGTCCGGGGCCGGGCTGAACACCCAACATCACCGCTGTTTCACCGCCTTGCAGATGAAGGTCGAGCAGCGCGACCTTGGCCTTGGTGGTCTCGGCCAGTTGCAGCGCGAGATTGATGGCGATGCTCGTTGCTCCGGCGCCGCCCTGCGCACCGCAGATCGAGATCACGTGCCCGCCGCGATCGATCTGACCAGGGGCCGCGTCGCCGAGCAGTTTGGGGCGCAGCTGGTCCAGCACCATGTCCCGCGTGAGCGGCCGCGGAAGATACTCGGTCAAGCCGAGCTCCATAAGCTCGCGATAGAAGGTGATCTCCCTGCTCTCACCGATCAGGGCCACCCGGACATCAGGCGGGCATACGCTGGCCAACCTTTCCAGTTCGGCAAATGGATCATCCACACCGCTAATGTCTGCTATCAACGCGGATAGCTCGGTGTCGGTTTCGAGCATCCGTATGGCATGACGGATCGTGCCCCGCCTGATCGACAGGTTGCTGCCGTCGAGCCCTTTACGCAGGGCCGCGGCACTAAGCTCGTCATTTACGAAACAGACGATACGGTCGCGCGTGACAACCGATGTGGTTTCTTGGGACGGACTGACTGCGACCATGTTCATCAACGTTTCTCCAGCAACTTGCCAGTGGTACCCACCGCTGCTGCGGTCTTTCGGGTAGCTTGCGGCGCCCCATCGCAGCTGGCGAGAGCGTCGCCGTCTGCGTCCTGTTTCCTGACTGAGTATTGCTTGACCTCGCCACCGGTATGAACCACCACCGCGGTCGTCTGGCCGGCAACTGCATTCTGGCGGGCGATTTCAGGCGACACATCGCAGCTCGACATCGCGCCGGTGTCCGCCGCTGTATCCCACTGCTCGACCGCTGCCCGTACAGCCAGCGAGAGCGTTCCGAGTTGTTTTGCGACTGTGATTTTTTTGACCTGCTCTGGCGTAAGCTCCAACGACACGGTTTGCGCCGGTTTGCCGGCCATCGCGCTAATGGCTCGCCCGCCTTGCACAATCTCTTGGTCGATCGCAATGACCCGAACATTACGCAGAACGGTTTCGCTCAGCGCGCGACGCGCGGGATCTGCCTTGTCGAACACTTGAGTCAACACGACATCCACACTGTCGCCCGGCCTGATCAGGCCGGAGACGCCGGACTCCTCGTCAACCTTGATGCTGATGGCACGGCTGTCCGGCGCCAGGATGCTGGCGAGGAAACCCCGGTCGCGCGGGCGCAAGATGTCTTGCAATGTCATGGGACTGCCGGCGTCAACGAACTTGCGAACCAGAGAACCGGGAAGTCCGATCTTGGATTCCGGCGTTTCAAGGATCGCCCCCGCTGGAAGGCGTTCCGGCGGCACCGAGCGCACCGTGAAATCCTCGTCGCGGGCCAATGTACCTCTCGGTAGCGGACGTGCCGCCACAAAATACCCGACCGTCGCAGGCGCGGCCGGCGCCTTCTCCGCGACGACCTCCACCGGGAGCTGTTTTGGCTGGTTCATGCTATAGGCAATAAGCCCCAGTGCGGTGGTTGCCAGCAACAGCACCGCGATGATCGAGAGGCGCAAAGTAGATGACATGTCAAAGTCCTTTGCTGAAAACGCTGAAAATACCACCGCACGCTATGGCAACCCCGAAAGGTAGCGGCGCGTGTCGCAAATGACGCCAGCGCTCTACAGCGTAGACGCGGCGTGCGAACGATGATCCGGCGGGCGCCAGCCTGGGATATGGCAGGAGGCGCATCATCAGATGCACCAAGGCGAGAAAGCCGCCGGCCAGCGCGGTTATGGTCAACAACTGAACCACGCCCACCAATGGAAGACCGATCGCCAATGCGACCAGCAGCTTGACATCGCCGCCGCCAATCAATCGGCGCTGGTAGATAACCAACAGAAGCAGTAACAGGATCGACGCGGCGATCAGCGCTTCAACAACCTGCGCCGGGCTGGCCAACTGGCCGACAATCCCGAGTAGCGCCAGCACCAGACAAACTTCATTTCGGATCAATCGTGTCGCGACATCGATCGTTGCGACATAGAGCAACAACAGGATTTCGAGAAACGAGGTTATCGGAACAATCCAACTCATCAAACGCACGCCTTAAAAGCACTATAGTGACAGAAATCTCCCGTGCCTCCATAAGCCCAGCGGCATTGTCAGCTGCCGACGGCACTACTGATAGCGGCACTGATCGCGCTGATCCCGCTCGTCAGCACGGTCGCGACAGTTCCACCCGCGCTCGTACCGAAAGCAGCGCTCACGGCGCCGACCATGCAAGCCGCAAGCATCACGTATTCGAACGACACCACACCGTCCTTATCTGTGCGCAGACGCTTCAACGCATCGATGGCCTTGGCGTGACAGCTCGACATGGCAGGCCCCTTCTTTGGCCCGAAGATAAATGCATGCCTCAAAAAAGTGGGGGGCCAGATGCAAATGCCCCCCTCTGGGGCGAGGTGTCCGTATTACACGGCCGCAGTGAAAGCGGCGGTGATGGCGGTGATCCCGCCGGACAGCGCGGTCGCGATAGCGCCACCAGCACTAGTACCGAACGCAGCAACCACTGCGCCGATGATGCAAGCCGCGACGATGATGTACTCGAACGACACCACGCCATCCTGGTCCGCTCGCAGACGCTTCAACGCTTCCTTGGTCTCGATGAAATACTTCAACATAGGAGGAATCCCTTCTTTCAAGATGAATTGGCAGACACCTTGGCAACTTCCAGCGGCCGCGGATTTATGTCCGGCCCCGCCAGCGATAAACTATCCGTTAAATATTTATTATCGTCAACATTTAATATATAATATGTTTCTGAATTAACCGCCGCAAAACGGGTTATCGCGACAATCCAGAAATCGATAAAACGTTGTGATACAAAGACGATAGCCGACCAACAATCAAATGTGGGCAGAGCGCTGGCTGAGAGTTGGCAAAGAATCACCGGGTTACTACGGGTGAGCAGTGGTATAATTTTATTATTCGGAATTTGATAATTGGTGCAAAGCTGATGAGCTATCGGAGTGCATCAACCTGGCTATCCACTCTCATGTGACCGGCGGATGCAGCGACGACGCCGGCGTGCATGGAGGAGATTGGACCTCGGCCGGATGAAATAGCGCCATCTCTAAGCCCTCGAATCGCCTTTGCGGTAAGCGCAAGGGAGCCTTGATGGCCTCGCACCTCTCACACCGCACCTCCTGGGCTCTGGCTTTTATAGCCATTTGCTTGCCAAGCGGTGTTGGCCTCCGCGATGGGCCATCTGATCTTTCGTCGCCCGGCTCGGCATCGCTACTGGATTGCCTCTTCCATTGGTTGCTTGATCGGCTACTTCTGCCGGAATGATTGATTGAATGACATTGCGAGCGGCCCGACGATGTAATCAAACGCAGTTCGCTGAACGGTCGGGATCATAACGGTCGCCGGCATGCCAGGATACAGGCGAATGTTCGGCATGTCCGCCAACTCACCTTGATCAATCCGGACAAAGGCCGTGTAGTACGGCGCATTTGTCTTGGGATCAGTGAGGCGGTCAGCCGAAACCTGAATGACGTCGCCGTGAATGATCGGGACGATCCGCTGCTTGTAGGCGGTGAGATGGACTTCGGCGCGCATATTGGGATGTACGTCGCTGATGTCCTCCACCGCAACCTGGGCTTCGATGGTGAGTGCGTCCTCGGCCGGTACGATGTCGAGGATCTTGTCGCCGCGCTGGATGACGCCGCCGACGGCGAACACGGTCAATCCCACCACCCGGCCGGTATAGGGCGCCCGAATTTCCATGCGACCCAGGACCGACTTTGCACTCAGCGCCTTCGGAATGACCTCGAGCAATCTGGCCTGCGTGTCACGCAAGTCCTTGGTGACATCTGTCATCCGATCATTATCGAGTTGGGCGATCTGCTGCTCCTGCTCGGCGATGGCCTGGCGGGCCTTCGCGATACTAGCTTTTGTATCGGCGATCTGGCCTTCCAAACCGTACGCCGTCCGCTCCAGCTGGAGAATTCGCGGACGCGCAATCAGGCCCCGCTCGACCAACGGCGCAAGATCCTTTGCCTCGTTGCGGACCGAGTTGATCTGATCGGTGAAGGCCTTGACCTGTGCCTCGGCGCCCACAATCTGTGAGCCAAGCTGGTTGATCTTCTCGCGAATGACGCTTCGTTGCCCGTCAAGCGATGCTCGCCGACTGTCGAACTGATTGAGCTGACCGGTCCATACGCTCTTAAAGTAGCGGTCATCAGAGCGCGCCCTCAAATCGGCCGGCATGGCCAGCTCGGATCCATGATCGAGCTCCGTCAGGAGCCGTACTTCCGTTGCACGAAGCACGGCATATTGTTGTGTGAGCACCTCATACTCGGCACGGACCTGCGTATCGTCTAGAACGATCAGGAGATCGCCTGCCAGCACCCGCTCCCCTTCTCGGACATGCAGTTCCCTGACAATGCCGCCATCGAGGTGCTGAACGCTCTTGCGGTTGCCGTCGACCTTTACGATAGCATTTGCAACCACGGCGCCGTTGAGTGGTGCCGTCAGGGCCCAGGTGCCGAATCCGCCGAAAAAGATGGCGATGATCAGCCATCCCGCGAGTGCTACGCGACGAATCGAGTCGCTCGGTGCACCGCTCCTGAGTTGATCAATCGTCAAGCTCGGCGCCAATGCGCGTGGTTTCGACCGGCTTGTAAACTCCAACAGCGCCATGACCATATCCTAACCCGTCGTCTCGCGGACCGTGTGGATCGGTACGGGCCTCGTCAGACGGGCCAGGATCTCGGCGCGCGGTCCGAACATCTCGACGACGCCTTCACGCAGCACCAGGATCTTGTCAGCCACGCCGATGGTGGCCGGCCGATGGGAGATAATCACCACCGTCGTGCCGCGCTTCTTGAGTTGAAGAATGCAATCGGCGAGCGCGGCGTCTCCTTCGGCGTCGAGATTGGAGCTCGGCTCGTCGAGCACGAGAAGGCTCGGATTGGCGAAGATGGCGCGGGCAAGACCAATACGCTGACGATAACCGCCCGAGAGTATGGCGCCGCCTTCTCCCACCTGCGTATCATAGCCATCGGGCAGGCGCAGGATCATCTCGTGCACGTCCGCCATCCGCGCCGCCAGAATCACCTCCCTGTCTTCGCCCTCCTGGAATCGGCTGATGTTGACGGCAACAGTGTCAGCAAACAGCTCAATATCCTGGGGGAGATAACCGATATGCTGGCCGAGTGACGTCTTGATCCAGCTCGAGACGTCCGCCCCGTCCAGTCGCACCGCGCCAGCAGATGGCGCAAGCACACCGACCAGATGACGCGAAAGCGTGGATTTCCCGGCTCCCGAAGGACCAATGATGCCCAGTACTTCGCCCGGCTCGATTGCGAATGATACCCCGCGCAGGATGGGCTTCGAACCAAACGGCGGCACATAGGAGAGCCCCTCGACCGAGAGTCGGCCCTGCGGGCGCGGCAGCGTCAAACCGACCTCCCGTTGGGAATCGGCTTTCAAGAGCTCGCGGATGCGCAGGAATGCTCCACGAGCAGATACAAGATTGCGCCAGGATCCGACGATCTGCTCTACCGGCTGCAGGGCTCTTCCGAGCAGAATGCTCGCGGCGAACATGGCGCCGACGGTTGCAAGTCGCTCGATCACGAGATAGGCGCCGAGGCCAAGTATCATCGACTGCATGGCAAGCCGCAGAAAACGGATGATGCTCTGCATGGTGGCGGCGCGATCGCTCGCAGAGACCTGCCGTTCAAGCATGCGGGTGCGATCACGGGCCCAACGCCTCAGCAGCCCTTCGGTCATGCCCATCGCCCGCACTACTTCGGTATTGCGCAGGCTCATCTCGGTAAAGCTATAGCTCCGGGAAGCCGCCTCGCCGGCCTCCGTCAACGGCAGCTTGACCCGCCACTCGTTAAACAGGGCCATAAGAATCAGCAGGATGGAGCAGCCCAATGCGAACGCCCCCAGGAACGGGTGCAGCACAAAAATCACGGCAATGTAGATCGGCGCCCAGGGCAGATCGAAGATCGCATGGATCCCCATGCCGGTGACGAACTGGCGGAAGGTGTCGAAATCGCGCAGCAGCTGGCTGCGCGCGCCGCCGGCGCCAGCGGAGCGATGAATGATCGCCGTCATCACGCGCGCCGCGATCGTCTGGTCGAGGCGAATGCTGGCGCGGGTCAGCACGCGGGCGCGTACGGCATCCAGCCCTGCCAGCGCCAGAAACGCCATCAACAGCGCGATCGTGAGCATCAGCAGCGTGATCTCGCTGGCGCTTGAGATCACCCGGTCATAGACCTGCAGCATGTAGAGCGGTCCGGCCAGGTAAAGCAGATTGATCGCCAAGCTGAAGATCGCGGCAGTGACGAAATAGCCCCGGCAGCTTTGCAGCAAACGCCGGAGTTCGTCGGGTCTTTTGAACTGAGTACTCACACAGCGCAGCGGAACATCCGCCCCTCTTCAAAATTCATGCGGGACGCCAGACCTCGTAGTTCAAAGTCGGGGCCGCAACATTCGCCCCGACCCATTTTCTTGCAGCGCATCAGGCCAGATGGTCGTGGTAGCTGATAAGCGTGCCCGTGTTCTTGTCTGCCTCTGTCTGGAAGCCCGCGGGGTCGTACTGGCCCAACAGGGTAATATGGGCGGTATGGTCTCCATCAGTCACCGACAGAATCCCCCCAGTGCTGGCCTCATTTGCGACATAGCTCGCGATCGTGCCGAGCCCGAATGCTACGTCGAGGAGATCCAGGTGGTCATCCCCGTTAAATCCCGCCACGACCCCGCTAAAGTCGAAGGAGTCATGGAGCACGATTGTCCCGGTCGCGTGGGCATCAAGCGTGACATTCGCAGATGAGGCCGCTCCGAATTCGAGTGTGGCCGAACCGCTAATCTGAGCCGTTCCGTTACCGCTGACATTGCCATCGATTGTGACGTTGCCGCCATTGGCCCACAACACGCCGGTGTTGATGAGGTCGCTGTGGACCTCCAATCCACCGGTTCCGGTTGCCTCGAGCGTGCCGGGGTTGGTGACGGCGTTAGATCCGGTATCGATGTCGAGTGCATTGGTGCCGGTGGCGATGATCGTGCCTTCATTGACCAGCACCATCACCCCATCCCCGAGGTGGCCGGCACCGGAGATCGTGTTGTCCACGTTCGTCAG
This sequence comes from Bradyrhizobium sp. 23, assembly GCF_023073295.1. Taxonomy (NCBI): domain Bacteria; kingdom Pseudomonadati; phylum Pseudomonadota; class Alphaproteobacteria; order Hyphomicrobiales; family Nitrobacteraceae; genus Bradyrhizobium; species Bradyrhizobium sp. 23. The sequence goes on from NZ_JADPJF010000074.1 coordinate 21,292, forward strand.
CGTGACGTCGGAAACCGTCCCGGTGATCACGTTCTCACTGCTGTCGGACAGGATGACCTGCCCGTGGCCCTGGAGCGTGATGCCGTGCTCGATGAGTTCGAGATCGGTCTCGCTTCCGGTCGAGTTCAACTCGATCGTGCCGATGTTGTCGATGATGCCGGAGAGCGGCAGGATTGCGCCGTCGCTGATCACCATGTGGCCGGCATTCTCCGTGACCGGCGCTTGATCGAACACAAAGTCGCTTGCCGTGAGCGACGAGGCATCGACGCCATTCAGCGTGATCGACTGACCATCGGCGAGCGTGATCACCGCATTGCCGGCAGCGTCGTTGGCCATGTGCGACTGGATGTCGCCAAAGCCTGTGAACTCGGCATAGCCGATCAGATCGATCTGATCCGAGGCGGCGTCGAAGCTATAGATCACGTCATGACCGATCGGCTGCGAGAACACGAACATGTCGTGGCCGCTCGAGCCGGTCAGGTTGTCGTCGCCTGAGAGCGCGAAGATCGGCGATCCCGGCGCATAGGCTTCGACGTTGTTGGTAACCATGGCGAGCCCGGTACCGCCGCTACCGTCGCTCCAGGTCTGAGACATATGTAACGAAACCGCACCTGCATAACCGACGGAGGCAGTGATCGAGAGTGTCGAGACGTCATTGGTCTGGACGGTCCAGGTGCCATCCCCGTTGTCCGTGCCTTCGCTCAGAGTCCACCCCGAAGGAACACCAGTAATACTCACGCTCACTGCGCCGACGTGATCCGCCGGATTTGTCAGGCCAAGGTTGATGGCTTCGCCGGCTATGCCAGCGGGAGCGAGATGGGCCTGGGTGATGTTAGTCAAGGTGACCCCTACAAGGTCGACCAAGATGTCGTTAGCGGCGTTCTGAGCTGTTCCGACCTGCTCAAAAACGTAGCTATGAGCGGTTCCTCCGATATTCGCCACGAACGCAACCGCTGCGCCAGTGCCAGTCGCTACGTCGTTGTTGTGGAGATACTGCACAACCGCTGCGACGTTAGCGGTAGACGTCAGGGTCAGTGCTGACCCAAAGGCATTAGCGTCATCGAATGTGATGATGCCGCTCGTGATGGCATGCGATTTCACCGTTTGACCGGAAATGGTCAACGTGGAGTCAGCGCCGTCAGTGCCGGCGGTATTGGCCGTTACGTTGGTGACCGGCAGATTGAGGATGTCATTGGCGCCGGTCGTAACGAAATCGGTGATTATGTCATAGCCAGAAATTGTACCGACATCTCCGGAGCCCCCAACGGTGCCGAGAGATTGTGTGCTGTTGACGATGAACGTGTCGATACCGCCTCCACCGGTCATCATATCAGCGCCGGCGCCTCCGGTAAGGGTGTCGGCACCCGAGCCACCGACGAGCGTGTCATTTCCGGAGCCGCCAATCAGCGTGTCATTCTGTGCTGAACCGGTGATGGCCGCCGCTGCGCCGGTGTTGGTGACCGTGAAGCCGTTGGCACCGGTCGCTGCGCTCAAGTCAACCGCAAAGCCGTTGCTGCTCAGGTTGGCCGTACCAGCGTTGCTGGTCGAAGACGTTGCGGTAAATGCTGCTGATACCGTGGCGTTGATCGTTGCGCCTGCGCTTACAACGAGTACATCACTACCCGAAAGATCCGTGACGGTGTCCGTGCCGGAATTGACGTTGAACGTGTCGTTGCCGCCGCCGCCAGTAAGGGTGTCGTTGCCCGGACCTCCGGTGATTGTGTCGTCGCCGGAGCCAGTGTTGATAATGTCGTCGTTGTCTCCGCCGATGACAACAAAAGCTCCTGAAGTGACATTGCTTGCTTGCAGATTGAGCTTCCCATTACCGCCGATTCCGGAACCGTCGACAGTCAATGTCCCATTGTTTTGGAAACCCGAAAGGAATGTGATGTTGTTGGTATGGTTTCCACTGTTGCTGTCGACAATTTTGAAGACTTCAAAGTTTGTGAGAACAATGTTTCCAGCACCAAATGTGGCGAGAGGGGAGCCACCGGTGAGGATAAGCGTGTCCGTGCCGGTCCCACCGGTTATGCTATCTGTACCGTTCAAGGTCGCATTTGTTCCATTTAGGGTGTTCGTGCCGCTGGCGTAGAAGATGACGTCGGTCGGACTAGTCGTCAGTGTACCTGGGTTGTTGCTCTCGACGTTGATGGTCACGGCGTCGGTGTCGGTCAGATTCCCACCTGTCCCTGTATTGCCGTGATCGTTGGTGAGTACCGTCAACGTGTCGCTGCCGACGAAATTGGCCACACCTTTGTAGACGACGTTGTTGGCCGCTGCCAATGTCGTGTTGATCTGTGCCACCGTTCCGGTCAGCGTCACTGATCCGGTGCCGCTGCCCGATACCAGCGCCCCTCCGGCTGACGCCATCGTCAGCGTGCCGTGTAGAACCGACAGGTTCGTCGTGATATTTACCGCGCCGCCGGCATCCACATCGCTGATCGACATTCCGGTGATGGAAAGGTTGGCGTCGTGCAGCACTTCTTGCGTACCGGGAACTGTGTTCACCGGCGCGTCGTTAACCGCCGTGATGTTGATGTTGATGCTGTCGGTGTCGGTCAGCGTGCCGCCAGTGCCGGTGAAGCCCTGATCACTGGTGGTCATGGTGAGGGACACCGCGCCGTTGGCATTGGCCACCGGCACGTAGGTCGGCTGGTTGGCGACGGTTGCCAGGTAGGTGTTGATGTTGGCCACGGTCCCGGTCAGCACAATACTGCCAGTCCCCGAACCCGTCACGGTAACGCTTCCCGCAGTGGCGGCCGTGATCGTGCCGCTGGCGACCGCCAGCGTGACGGTGATGTTGTTTGCACCTGAATCGATATCCGTGACAGACAGGCCGCTCAGTTTGGCCGAGGTATCCTCGTTGGTGGTGTAGCTGGCCGGCAGGGTGTTCGTGGGTCCGTCGTTCACCGCCGTGATGTTGATATTGATGCTGTCGGTGTCGGTCAGCGTGCCGCCCGTGCCGGTGAAGCCCTGATCACTGGTGGTCATGGTGAGGGACACCGCGCCGTTGGCATTGGCCACCGGCACGTAGGTCGGCTGGTTGGCGACGGTTGCCAGGTAGGTATTGATGTTGGCCACGGTCCCAGTCAGTACAATGCTGCCAGTCCCGGAACCCGTCACGGTGACGCTTCCCGCAGTGGCGGCCGTGATCGTGCCGCTGGCGACCGCCAGCGTGACGCTGATGTTGTTTGCACCTGAATCGATATCCGTGACAGATAGGCCGCTCAGCTTGACCGAGGTATCCTCGTTCGTGGTGTAGCTGGCCGGCAGGGTGTTCGTGGGTCCATCGTTCACTGCCGTGATGTTGATATTGATGCTGTCGGTGTCGGTCAGCGTGCCGCCCGTGCCGGTGAAGCCCTGATCACTGGTCGTCATGGTGAGGGATACCGCACCATTGGCATTGGCCACCGGCACGTAGGTCGGCTGGTTGGCGACGGTTGCTAGGTAGGTATTGATGTTGGCCACGGTCCCAGTCAGTACAATGCTGCCAGTCCCGGAGCCGGTCACGGTGACGCTTCCCGCAGTGGCGGCCGTGATCGTGCCGCTGGCGACCGCCAGCGTGACCGTGATGTTGTTTGCACTTGAATCGATATCCGTGACAGACAGGCCACTCAGCTTGACCGAGGTATCCTCGTTCGAGGTGTAGCTGGCCGGCATGGTGTTCGTAGGTCCGTCATTCACCGCCGTCACCGACACCGTCGAGGTAACGACGTTGCTGGCGTGGTTTGCCGCCTGCCCGTCATCAACCTGATAGCTGATGGTACGGATAGCGCCCGACGGGTTGTCGCTCGAGTTGAAGTACGTCACCGAATCCAGCGCGGTCTGGTAGTTCGCGACGCTGGAAGAACCGGTCAGGGTCAGCATGCCGGTCGCCGCATTGAACGATCCGGCGATGCCGTTCTGGTTGGTAAAGCCCAGCACATCCTGGCCGTTGACGTAATTGCCGGTGATCTGCACAGTCGCCGAGGCCAGATTGGCGCTGTCGACGTCGGACACGGTAATGGCGCCGTCGATCACGGTGGCGGCCTGGTTCTCCGTGTAGTTCAGCGTATGACCAGCGACAACCACTGGCGCGTCGTTGACCGGCGTCACATTGATCGTATCGGTCACGGCCACGCTGTTGGCGGCCCCGTCATTGGTGATGATGGTGACAGTGCGGGCCAGGCCCGACGGATTATCACTGGTGTTGAAGTAGGTCACCGAGTCCAGCGCGGTCTGGTAGTTCGCGACGCTGGATGACCCGGTCAAAGTGAGCGTGCCGGTCGCCGCGTTGAACGACCCGGTGATGCCGTTCTGGTTGGTAAAGCCCAGCACATCCTGGCCGTTGACGTAATTGCCGGTGATCTGCACCGTCGCCGAGGCCAGATTGGTATTGTCGACGTCGGACACCGTCAGCGCCGGGTCGATCGCGGTGGCGGCCTGGTTTTCGGTGTAGTTCAGCGTATGACCAGCGACGATCACCGGCGCGTCGTTGGTGCCCGTGATCGTGATCACAACGTCCTGGGTCGCGGTCGCGCCCTTGTCGTCCGTCACGGTAAC
>NZ_JADPJF010000050.1:0-10233 GCF_023073295.1 Bradyrhizobium sp. 23
TGGTCCAGGGCGACCATCCTCGCACGCGACACCAAAAACACTCGCTGATTGACGCTCCGCGACAATCAGAGCGAACAAAACTCTTGCGCGCGACAATCATCGCGGCAATCATCACCTCGCCGCGACACCGACTCGCCATCCTGATTGTCGCGCGCTTCCCATCCAGATTGTCGCGCTATAGGCACCCGCGATAGCCCCGATCCGCTCACTGGATTGATGCATCGGAGGCCTCCACAGCGAGAGCGTCGAAGCTGATGGCGCCGGACTTGGAGCGCTTGGTCTTGATCCCGTGCCCGCTTGCCTCCTTGGCATCCTCGGGCACGAGCTTCTTCAACTCACCTTTGGAGAGCTCGTGCTCCCCGTGGGCGTCCTTGGTGCGGAGATAGGTTGCAGCGAACTCGCCCCAAGCATTGGACGAAGACATATCAACGACCTTAACGGCCTCCAGCCTTGGTCGCGACGTTTCGATGTTGAAAAGCAGAGGCGCCTCGCCGCTCTGAACGCAGCGCCAGAATTTCTTCTCGGCGGTGAGGAGCAAATGCTGATAGAGCGGATCAGCGTGGATCTTGATCTCAACCCATTTGCCGCCACCAGTGATGATCGAGAGAACGGCGTTGCGGGAGGCGGTGACCCACATGTTGTGCTGTAACTGGGCCATATGTTTCTCGGCCGCAGCTTCCTCCGTGAAGGCCCATGGCAGCATGAACTTGGCTTCGAAGACGGCACCGGTCTGCTCGACCATGCCATCGAGTGTTGCCGCCATCCATTTGTGCACCGGATGCCGAACGCGCTTCTGGATGTCCGACATGGTTTGTCCCGTCGAGCGCTGGTACCAGGCGCGATTGAGGACCTCTGTTATCGTGCCGAGCTGGACGATGAGGTTATCCGAGAGATCTTCTGGTGCGACCTCTCCACGTTTCTCTTGCCAAAGGCGGGTGAGCTCGTCCTGATCGTCACCCATGATGACATGCGCATCTGAGCCGCCGATGAAGTGGCGGCGGTCATTGGGGGTGAACCTGATGATGTGATTGGGCGCATGGGCGCCGCTTGTTTGAAGTGTTGCCACCGGTATCTCCTACGCAAAAACAAGCGGCTTCACTTGCCGCACTGCCTGAAGCTCGCGTCTGCGGGGCGAGATACCGGCGCGACGATCGAAGGTCGCGCCCGGTCGAGTCAGTAACGCTCCAATCGCGGATGAAAGCCAGTCGTATCTGCAGCAACAATCTTGCTCGTTTTAGCGGGAATGGCTCTTGTTCTCACGCTCTTAAGGCAAGGACGAGACGAGGCTGGCCGGTCTAAAACCGACAAAACGAAGCCAATTCACGCATGAACAGCGACGACCTACGCAAAAGGCGCTCGCAGCGAACGACGCTGTCCGGTCGCATGAATTGTTGAAAAAAAGCTGTGATTGTCGGAAGATCGGGGGGCACCCCTCCAACTTGGGCCTGTGAGATTTGAAGCGTCCGGCAGTATTTTTCGATCGCGATGGCGTCCTCAATGAGGACGACGGCTACGCTTTTGATCCCGAAAAAATCCGTTGGATAGAAGGAGCCCAACACGCCGTCAAAGCAGTCAATGACGCCGGGTATCTTGCGTTTGTCGTGACCAACCAATCAGGAATTGCGAGGGGGTTTTACGAGGAGCAGCATGTTCGCAATCTGCACGAATGGATGTCGCGTGAACTTGCTAACGTTGGTGCCCGTATCGATGCGTTCGAATACTGCCCACATCACCCCGAAGGTCTGGTTGAGCGTTACCGTGTCCTCTGCAGTTGCCGTAAGCCGCAACCGGGGATGATTAGAGCTCTGCTTGAGCGATACGCGGTGGATGTTGATGCCAGCTTCTTGATCGGCGACAAGCAGAGCGACCTTGCTGCGGCTCAGGCGGCCGGCATCGCGGCCTATCTGTTTGACGGATCAAACCTCCGTACTTTCATTGCCCCCTTGTTAACGGATCGGTCCTACCCTCCGGATCAATCAAAGTCGTATCGCGGAGGCGCGGGAACGGAGGATTGATGCCGTGGTCTTTGCGACCAACGGATCGATCGATTGCTAGGTAGAGGAGTCAAGGAGGCAAGTTGGCGTCAAAGCGACAAATCGAAGCCAATCGCGTAAACGCAGCAAAGAGTACCGGCCCCCAAACAAACGCCGGGAAAGCAACATCGAGCCGCAACGCCTATCGGCAGGTTTATCGCGTTGGGATGAAGCCGCTGGTTCTGGCTTCGATGCAGTCCTTGCAAAAGAGTTAAAAGGTACGGACATGCAAGTCGCACTTCAAGATCTGGCTCAAGCCAGGAGTCGGCAGGATCGCCTGCGAGCTCTTAGGTTAGGCCTGATCTCGGCGGTGATTGAGCGCGCGGAACCAACGCAAATGAGATGTTTGTCGAGCTTGGAACGGTATGAGAAGGCTACCCTCTTGCGGCAACGGCGAGGGCTCAAACACCTGAAGCGAAATCCCGGATGAGAACCATAAGCCTGGGGGGATCATCGAAGAATAGGGGATCGGGAGGCGGGGCGTCGCACCGGGCCTAGTGGAGAGTGGCGGACCGACCATGCTTGTCCACATCGGTTCATGCGACGGGAACCGTCATCACGTACCGGAGCTTAATGCAAAGGAACCCGCTAGAGCCCGCTGCAATGTGTATTTGCGCCACTTCGGCGAGCTTATAAGATGCGCCGCTCTTCTGATTGGGAGAGGCGACCCGACTGCTTCGGCTAGTGTCGAGAAAACCGTAGCCGGCCATTGAAGGTCACCATACAGACTGCGGCGGTGATCGAAGTACAGTCCTGATCTCGTTCAGAACAGGTACGTCAGCCGCGTAATCAGAACCGAGTTCCTCAGGCAGCTTCGGGAACGTTCCATCGATAACGTATCCGATATCGAAGCTCCGCAAGCGTGAAACCGGCGTCCAAGCTCTTGTTCTACGAAACCATTGCCCGCCAGGAAAACAGCGTGAGACAGACTGTTCGGCAGTAGCGCCATCGAACCCAGGGCGATCATACTAAGAGTTGATCAGGCGGCGCGTTCTGGCCGCTTTTAGCGCCGACGCACCGCCCGCACGTCGATATACCCGCCCACTGCGAACGGAAGGCCCGGAGTCAAAACGCCTGCGCCGCCGGCATTCAATGGTCTGCCAGCATCGGCGCCATATTGTTGTGCAGGCGTCGGGAGCGCACATTAATAGTAACGAATTGAAGCGGCGAGGCCCCGCCAGTATGAATTGACGAGCTTCAATTTCGTAGCCTCTGATATTGCCTCGACGCGCCTGCCCAATTCGGCTCTTTGTCTTTATTCCATCTGAGAGACCATACGAACGGCCGCTCGCGGCAAGTGAATGCTCGATCACTGGCACCCATCGCACCAGAATGAAGCCTGACACCTCGCGCACTTTCGGTATTTCAAAGCGTGATCAGCCATTGTACAGGTTGGGTCGGGATACACCCGTACCATCCCACGAGATGAACTTGATCCGATCGGGGCTTAGGTCGCTCCTAGAGAGTTGGTTTGGTGCAGTGAAGCGTTACACGCCTCTTTTCTGTTTGCTCTTGTCAAGCTGTTCTTCGATTTGGGTAGAAGCCTCTGCGCCCCCCCCTGCTGTTCAGCCATTTCAGCCGCCCCGCCAAGAGGCCATCCAAAATGGTGTCGGCAAGTCGGTTAAGGAGCAACATTTAGCGCAACCGGTTGAAATATCCGCGCCACGACAGTCAGACCACGGGCCAGGCCGATACTATGTTTGTTTACGGGAGATAAGCCCCTTGGTCGACAAGCCACACCTCACACATTCGGTGTTCTTCGATGACGATGCTTACAAAGGATCTCGACAGTCGGTGATCTTGGAGGACTGTGAGCACCAGCAGTATTTTCGGCTAGACATCGCAACAGCCGACACCACAAAAGCCCATCCGAGGCCATGAGAGACCAAATCGTCGAACTCTTCCAAACTTGGGGGCACCTCTCGCCTCAGGAATTGTCCTTGCGTTGTTCTTCTTGGTAGCATTGGTGGTTTTCCCCCGCACTGTCCTCATTGTGGGAGCCTGGTGCGTCATTTGGAATAGTAGCGGCGCGCATCATCCTCATCGCCCGCGCGGCCGGTAGCACGGTTGCGTTCCTGCTCTCCCGCCATATTTCTTTCGCTTGGTTTCGGGGGACGATCGCGCAGCACTACAAGCTTGAGGCGATTGCTAATGCTGTTGATCCGGAAGGCTGGCGCGTGGTTGCGCTGATGCGTCTGGGTGTGCTGGCCCCGGCGGGTTCGATACAGCGCTTGCGGACGCACTCAGCGGCTCGTCAATGGAAGTCGCATTTCAAGATTTTGATCAAGCTGGGAAACGACAGGATCTTCTCCACGCTCTTAGGTCACGACTGATCGTGGACGTGATTGAGGGAGCTGACTGAAGGCAAATGAGGAAGCTCTAGGGGCTGGAGCGGTACGATAGGTTGCTCCCTTTTGCGGCAGCGACGCGGCCTCAAGCGCATGAAGCGCTGCAACGGGTGAGGGCCGAGAAGGTGGCAAGCTCCGGATCGCTGCGAGTCATTGCTTGGGCTAAATGACTTAATCTATGGTAGCACTGCGCGTGTTTGAATGATGGAAGCTGTAAACTACATCTTCCCTTGCTGGCTTGGGCACCCAGTTCAGCACAACCGAGCAGATGACGGATGCCGGCCCAAAGCCAGGATCGCTGCCGTGCCGCGCTTATAGTCTCAGATACACAAATACGCCGAGAACAATGCCGTAATTCCGTTGGAAGTCGCCATTGAGCTGGGCGATCTTCGACAGCTCGCTAGACGCTTGCCTTCCTCTGCCATCCGGCTGCTCCTTCAATTTCGTAGGACCAGCACTCTACAAGCACCTGTTTTGCCCGACGGCGCAAGTGATTATTTCGGTAAATCAAAATTAATCTCAAGTCGAGAGCTCACAGACCGGACTCCGCTTATGGAAGTGAACATCTCAGTGGGTGGTAGGAGCCGTCAGCATGATCTGGCGGGTAGCCAGGATTGGGTTTATCGCCGCGGCGCTAGCCTCCAAGACCTCAATCCGACGAATTGCACGGGTTACCGGCTAGCGCCCAAGCAAACGGCTCCGCCGCTCCCGGATTTCTTTGGTCTTCAGGGGCGAGATTCGTGCTCGACGCTCGCCACATCCGCTTAATCCCGGTGGCGGTCGCCTTGCCAGCGCGGATCAGAGGCAAATAAAATCCTTGCCTCTAAAGGGCTGAGCGGCTTCTTTGCCCGGTAGCGTCCAAGCTGAATAAGCAGCGGTCAGACTGCCTGCCCGAGGTGGTCGTTCGATTCGAGAAAAAGATGAAACGAGTGCTCGCTATAGCGGTGATGCTACTTCTGCCGATAACCTGCCTGAACGCCGGATCAACGATTGTGGGCGCTGGCTCGCAATCTTGCACCGCCTGGTTGAACAGGAAGAAGAACTTAGTCGTAAAGGCAGCTTTTGAATCCTGGGTCGTGGGCTTCGTCAGCGGGCTAAACGTGAGTGCCGAGAGGGACATTGTAGGCGGCGGCGATTTCTCCGCGATCGTTTCTTGGATGGACCGGCGCTGCAAGTCTAATTCTTCAGATCAAATTGGAGTTGCAGCTCTGGATCTAGCGATGGAATTGGCTGGTAACGCGGCGAAGCGATGATCTGCTAGACACGCCAGTTGACGCTGAGGCCGCTAAGGTCCTTAGCCAGGGCGGAGCCGGCCGTGATTCACGGAGACACATGTGCGCATCAAGCTACCCGAGACAGACCTCAAGTCAGTGCAAAGCCTTGGTAGCATTCATCTCAAAGACGAAGGCGGCGGACACGTCGGCCAATACTTTTTCGGAAAGGGTCGTGGCCGGACCGTCTTCCTATTCGGGAAGTACAAGGGCACTTTCAAGACTCACGCTGAGTGTCAAGCGTTCATCGATGGCGTGACCGCTGTGATTGATGACAACCGCAGCTCCCGCAGCAAGGAAACCGAAGCGTGATGGCAATAGCTTCGATAGCTTGAGTTTTGAGGCAGTTCGCGCATTCTTCTAGCGCGTCATGGCAGCGCAACCGGAGCAGGTGTTTGAGCTGGGCAAAGACCTGTCCGATCGGGTTCAGCCGGGTGAGGCCGACACGCAATCCTCGCGCCAGTCATTCCGGCTTATGAAAAAGGGCCAGCCCGTATGGCTGACCCTTTAGGTAGATTATGTTACTATGTAACCGGTCAGTAACGAGAAGCCGAGGCAGCGCCCCAATTGAACCGATAGTTCAAGCCGGCCTTGATGGTGTGCTCGTCGTTGTGGAAGCCGACGGCGGTAACAACACCACCGGCGCTGGTGAAGAGAGCGTTCCGGGTGCCGAAGTCATAGTACTGGTATTCAACCTTGCCGACCAGTTCTGGGCGAACATGTATTCGAGGCCACCGCCCACGGTATAGCCGTCGCGACCACCGCCGTTGTTGGTGAAGGTGCCGCCGCCGAAACCGTTCGTGAGGCGGGAGTCAGCCCAGGCATAACCGCCTTTGACGTACACCATCGCCGGACCCCAGGTGTAGCCGAGGCGACCGGTGACCGAACCGAGCCCACGGTTGACGAAAGGATTGTTATTGGTGTCGAGGAAGCTGTAGTTCGCTTCAATGCCCAGCACCCAGTTCGGTGAGAACTGATGGTCGTAACCGACCTGCGCACCGCCCATGAACACACCGTCATTGCTGTTGGTGCCGGTGAAGCCGGGGGCCAGAATGTTGTTGTTGCCGCCGAATGCGCCGCCGACATGACCGCCTATGTAAAAGCCGGTCCAGTTGTAAATCGGCGAGGGCTGCATCGCTGGGGCTTTGGTGTAAGGACGCGCGGCCATATCAGCTGCCGATGCTGTACCCGCTAGGGCGGCAAAAGCGACGGTAGCAAGAAGGAACTTTTTCATGTCGAGTCTCTCAGGTTTCAAAGCGGTGTCAGACGCTACTCCAACTCACCGAATTTGCTCTAGCGCAGCAGACACACCGCGGACCAGAATGCTGAAGCAGCACCCTTTTCGCGCACGACCGCAGGCAACGGCGCTTGATTGCGGAATATTCCGCGCTCAATCGCTTTCACTCCGCGCTTGCGAAGATCAAGCGAGTAAGGCTTCGCCAGCTGATTGATTAGAGCCTTACCGTCACTGCGGCCCAAAGCGGACGTCGCGCTGCCTGGTCTGAAAGGCGACTCGAGGCTTGCGCAACGTCAGACCTCTGCATCTTAGGAACTGGCCGAGGCGCGCTGCGACTCTTTAAGGAGCCGCTCCGTCATGGCCGTGGCAAGACCCGTGGCGATCAAGTACGCGGGGGACATGTCGTATACGACGAAGACCGCCTGATTGACGCATGCGCGTGGGCATGGCGAGCTCTATGATGGCGTTGCGTGAGGTCAGGCGGCCTGCTGATCAGCGGGCTTGTCGGCCTGGCACAGGAGCTTCCATTCCCAGGGCAGCAGCTCGTGCAGATGCGATGCGGGATGATCGGCGATACGGGCCAGGACGTCGGCGAGCCAGGCCTTGGGATCGACGTCATTGAGACGACAGGTCGTGATCATCGTCAGCATGATGGCGGCACGGTCGGCGCCACGCTCGCTACCGGCGAAGGTCCAGTTCCGCCTTCCCAAAGCGATGCCTCTCAATGCTCGCTCAGCGCAATTGTTGGTCAAGCAGATCCTGCCATCGTCGAGGAAGCCGGCGAAGCCGTCCCAGCGCCTAAGCATGTAATTCATCGGCTTCAGGACCTCGGAGGATCGCGAGAGGGTTTCGCGCTCGCGGAGCAACCAGGAATGCATGTCGTCGAGAAGCGGCTTGCTCTTCTCCTGGCGCACGGCGCGACGCTCGTCGGCGCTAAGGCCATTGACGGCGCGCTCGATCTCGAACAGAGCGTCAAGGCGCCTGACCGCCTCTAGCGCGATCGGAGAGACCGGTTTGCCCTTCTTGCCTTCCCGAGCATTTTTCTCGATATCAGCCAGCTCGAAGAAGCCCCGCCGCGCATGAGCCAGGCAAAATGCCGGTGTAATCGGCAGCGCCTTCTTCTGCGGGTCGAACAGCGGCTCGAAGCCGCTGTAGCAATCGGCCTGCAGGATGCCGGCGAAGGCGGCCAGATGTCTCTGCGGATGCTCGCCTCGTCGGTCGCGTGAGGCGTAATAGACCGCCGCAGGCGGCGCAGGCCCCGCGAACGGCCGGTCATCCCGCACATACGTCCAGATCCGACCGGTCCTGCACTTGCCCTTCGCCAGGATACGGATGGTGGTGTCATCGCCATGAAGGCGCTCGGCGGCGAGCACATGGCGTTCGATCAAGTGGAACAGCGGCATGACGGCGAAGGTCCCGTGGCCGACCTGGTCGGCCAGCGTCGATAACGACAGCTCTATCCCCTCGCACTTGAAGCGCGCGCTCTGGCGATTGAGCGGGATATGCATGCCGAACTTGTCGAACAGGATCGTCGCCAGCAATTGTGGGCCGATGAAGCCGCGCGGCGTGGCATGGAACGGCGCCGGTGGCTGGCTGATCTTCTCGCAATCGCGGCAGGTGAACTTCTCGCGTACCGTCTCGATGACCTTGAAGCGGCGCGGGATCTCCTCCAACGTCTTGGTCACATCTTCGCCGACCTTCGCCAGCCGCGATCCTCCACAGCAGGCACAGGTCGTTGGTGCCTCGATGACGACGCGCTCGTGTTCGATATCGTCGGGCCACGGCTTGCGCACCGGTCGCTTGCGCACGAAGGGACGGACGTTCTGCGTCTTCGCCGCTGCGGCCTGTGCGGCAAGCTCATCCTCGCTCGCTGTGGTAACAAGTTCTTCGAGTTCCAACTCCAACTGCTCAAGCAGGCGCGCCGAGCGCTCGGATCGTTGCCCGTGCAGTTCGCGTTTGAGCTTCTCGATCCGCAGCTCGAGATGCGCGATCAGCGCCTCGGTATCCGACAGTTTCGCCTGCGCATTCGCGGCTTGCGCCTGCCAGTTGGCAACCTTCGCCTCGGCTTTCTGTCGCGCTTCACGTTCGGCCTGCAGCGCCGCCAGGGCACTCACAAGGTCCGATGGAAGATCGTCCGGCTTCGATATCATGAAGCCATTGAATCAGATCAAGCCGCAGATTCAAACCGTAAAAACGGTTATCCCACTCGCGTCGGACGCTGGGTTTCTTGAGGGTTGCGCCAGTCGATCCCGGACAGCAGGTAGGAGAGCTGCGCCGGCGAGATCATCACCGGTTCACCGGCTACCGATGGCCAGATGAACCTTCCTCTCTCGCGCCTTTTTGTAAAAAGGCATGCTCCCTGGCCATCGTGCCAAATGACCTTCAAAAGATCGCCGCGTTTGCCCCTGAAGCAGAAAAGACCACCGCCCATAGCATCGCGCTTGAGCACTTCCTGCACGCGCAGAGCCAGGCTCGGAAAGCCACACCGCATGTCAGTATGGCCCGTCGCCAGCCACACTCGCACGCCCGTCGGGATCGGGATCACCGTAGTGTCTCCAGCCCTCGCATGATCCGTAGCAAAACCGAGACATCGACGTTGTGGTCCACGATCACGCGTCGGCCATTCGCGGTCACGATCTCCAAAGTGCCCGTCATCGCCGGCGCGGTCGCAGGCGTCGTCGACTGGATCTCCGGCACAATCTGGGCTGGCACAAATCCATCGGCCTGACCGCCGCCAAGCTGTCCTTCGCGATAGGCCTTACGCCATGAAAACAGAAGCTGTTTCGCAACCCCATGGTGCCGTGCTGTCGCCGACACCATCCGTGGAGCCGAAAAACTTTCCTCGACAATTCGGAGTTTCTCCGCTTCCGACCAGCGCCGACGCCGACCAGTCTCCACAATCTCAAGGCGGCTCACTTGGCGACTATCAGTAAGGATATCCATACTGACAGTCAGCTACAGGTCGGAAAAACCCGCAAGACGGCCGTCCTCGGACGAGTACGTTCCACCCGCTTCCTGCGAGCACTAAATAGTCGTCCGTTAAGAAGCCGAATTGAGCGGGGCTGGACGAGCCTGCACGCGCCATAGTTGGACCAGGAACAGGCACAAGAGTTCTCTGAGCCAGGCTAGGATGCGGCGGAAGTTGTGGCCGACGGCTGAGAGGATGACGTTGGCGGCGTCTCCGGCACGGCCTTTGAGATAGCAGCGGCCAAGGTGACCTTCGGTCTTCAGATGTCCGATGATGGGCTCGATGGCGGAGTGGCGCCGGAGCTCGCGCTTGATGGCGCCGAACACGCCGCGCTTCTGGCCCGAAATGAAGACGCGACGGGGATTTTGCGTGTCGT
>NZ_JADPJF010000117.1:0-905 GCF_023073295.1 Bradyrhizobium sp. 23
CGCAATCCGAAGAACCCGGCGGAGACATGGTCGGGTCGCGGCAGGCTGCCTCGATGGCTGCGGCCGCAGCTTCGAGCCGGCCGAAAATTGGACGATTTCCTGATCGATCGGGCTTCAGCCGAAAAGCGGCAGACCAATTGAGCGCGCGTTGCGGCATTTTGGGATGGAAATGCTGGCGCCTGTTCCCCACTGGGCTCTGAGCTTCTCACATCATCGTTGAAGCGCGGGTCATAACCATGCTTCGAGGCATGGCCATAGCGAGAGCGCTGGGCTGATGGTCTCGCTGAATCGCTCGGGGGGCCCGCGGCGCAGTGAGGACATCGACGAGAATCTCAAGCACGCGATGGCCGTGTCTAGTTGTCGTGCCCTCTGAAGTGCCGCCTAACCGCATTCCACGCTCGAAGGACTGGAAGGATGAGCACGATGAAAAGAACCCTGATTGCAACCGGCCTCATTGCGCGCTGCAGGAGTGGTGGGTCGTGATCGTCCAAGCGACCGGCCGTCGTGTTAATCGTCACCGGAGATGGAATTCCTGCTCGCCGAGTAGGTGCCGGTCTGCGCGAGGGCAGGACAACTACAACGAACAGAACGTTCACCAGTAGCCATATTCCCACGATGAGAAGGGCAGTACGCACGAGGACCGACCACGGTTGGATCCAGAATCTGCCGAGGTTACTCCTGCCTCATACCCGGCACGCAACCGGCAACACTGCGTTCGCGGACGGAGCCGCTTCAGCGCAGCCGGCACATTTTCGCATCTCCCCGAGGCCGTTGGGCCCCGAGCGCTTTGCGAGCGTCCAGGATCGCTCCCAGCCTAGTCGGGCGCAACACTCGCGTCTGTGCGCTTTCGAACATTCATGCCCCCTTCAGGTATGCTAGTTCTATGCATCATCCGGCGAGAGCCG
>NZ_JADPJF010000120.1:0-10343 GCF_023073295.1 Bradyrhizobium sp. 23
CCGCAAGGTTGGCGGTGCCGGTCACAACCGTCATGTCGCTCGATGCGCCCGATATCTGCACCAGATAGGTCGATGCCGCCGTCAATGTCAGGCTGCCGCTCACCGTCAGCGTGCCGATCGAATTGCCCGGCGCCAGCGTGCCGCCGTTGACGTTGGTGTTGCCGACGATGCCGCTGCCGCCGAGCGTGCCGCCGGGATTCACGGTGACGCCGCTTGCCGAGGTGATATCGCCGTTGACCGCCAGCGTGCCGCCGTTCACGGTGGTCGCGCCGGTGTATGTGTTGATAGCGGACAGCGTCATCGTGCCGGTACCAACCTTGACGAGTGAGGCGCCGGTGCCGCCGACAGCGCCACCGTCGGCAATGACACCGGTGACGTTGGTGGAGAGGTTGTTGCCGCCGACCGTCAATTCGTTCTGACCAAGGCTGAAGAGCCCGGCGCCATTGATCGAGCCGGCGCTGAGCTTGTGATCATTGTTGGGCCCTGTCGAGTCGCTGAAATCCGTAACGCTCGAAGCGCCGTTGGTGATGGCGGCGTTGCCGCCCGTCGCGAAGTTAGCGAATTCCAGGCTGCCGTTGTTGATGATGGTGGCGCTGCCGCCTGTGCTGGTGTCAGCGAATTGCAGCCCGTTGTTGTTGATGATGGTGGCGCTGCCGGCGGTGCTGGCGTCCAGGAAGTCGAACCCGCCACCGTTGATAATGGCGGCGCTGCCGGCGGTGCTGGTGTCGCGGAATTGCAGTAGATTGCTATTGGTGATGCCGGCGCTGCCGGCCGTGCTGCTGTCGCGGAATTGCAGTACCCCGCTAGCGCTGATGGCTGCGCTGCCGGCCGTGCTGCTGTTGCGGAAAATGACGACGCTACTGGCTGCCCCGTTGATGGTGGCGCTGCCCGCCGAGCTGGTGCCGTTGAAGGCAACGGAGCCGCCGACGATGCTGGTGATGGCGGCGCTGCCTGCCGAGCTGCCGTCGCTGAAAACGAGCGAGCCATTGCGGTTGATGATCGTGGCGCTGCCGGCCGTGCTGCTGTTAGCGAAACTGATGGTGCTGCTGAAGCTGTTGGTGATGGTGGCGCTGCCGGCTGTGCTGCTGTCGTTGAAACCGATCGTGATGCCGTTTGCAGTGTTAGTGATGGTGGCGCCGCCCGCCGAGCTGCTGCCGTTGAAAGCGATGGAGCTCCGGAAGCCGCTGTTGGTGATCGTGGCGCTGCCGCCCTGAACGCTAATGCCGGCACCGCTGAAAGTGAGAGTTTGAAGGAAGTTGTGGTTGTCGAGAACATAGTTCGAGGCGCCTGGACTGAAGGTCCAACCGCCGACCGTGGTGTCGGCCGAGAGCGTCAGCGCGGTCGTGTTCGAGCTGCCAAACAATGCGGTGCCGACTGGCACCGTCGCCGGGGCCCAGTTTGCGGCGGTGTTGTAGTCGGCAGTGCCAGGGTTGGCCAGCCAGGTCGCATCCTGTCCCAACGCCGGGACCGCGATCCCGACCAATCCGGTTGATGCCAAAGCCAGCAGCGCGGCCCGTCCGTTCGAAAACCGTCCAAAGCCCGACATTGCCCCACCTGACATCTTGTTGTGAATGCTGCTGCTGTTTTGCAGCCGCGTCGTCGAACCGAGCTTGACCTTCATGACGTAACTCCAGAAACGCTCTTGTTTGCCGTGTCGACGACAGGGAATGTCTCGCGACCGGAGCACGAAACAGAAAAGCGTTGCATGGCTGGATCCTTGAAAACGGCAAACAATCGTCACGGCGCGACGATTGCGAGGCGGGGTGGTATATCGGCAACGTGTTCTGCACGCGCTTAAGTTCTGCGGAGGCCCGCTCAACTATGTCGTTACGCAGAGAGAATCCGTCTTCCCAGTCACCGCGCCGAATATCGCGTCACACGAGGGGTCTGAGAACTACCTAGAAAGGTGGTTCGCTGCGATTTATGAGCGCCGGCGCATCGACTCCGCGGATCGGTTTGCAATCCAGGAGCGCCGTCAATCGCACGACAGGCATATCGGCTCAGGTTGGGAATGCGCGCCCTCGTTGCTCGAAACATGTCCGCAGATGATCCAGGCGGCGGCGTGCACGATGAGGAATGCGGCGGCGACTGCCAGCAGCCAGCCCGTTTCATTGTGGGCATGGGATCGGGCCGCCAATCTTGTTTGCGTCGCTCTGCTCGTCACCATTCTTGTTCTCCGGACGTTTTTTGGGCTTCGTTTCCGAGCAAATGCTCACATTGGCGTATGACGCGGCTCGCCAGGCGGCGCCGCGACGCATGCAGTGCCGAGATGATGAAAGCGACGATGCCGTGCTCTTCTGGCTCGACGAGCCGATCAGAAACCCGGCAGGCTGGCCGGATCATGAGATTTCCATGCAGATCAACTTCGGAGAACGACGGAAATGCATACAAAAGCGGCTTGATCAGGGAACGCTAACGCCCGGGGCGGATCGACACCCTTGCCGGTGATGCTGCGCAAAGGCTGAGAGTGTAATCAGCACCGCGGATGACAGGGCGAGGAAAAAACCGCGCCGCCGTCGCCTCTCCGTCCGGCCTTCGCCAGGCCTTTTAGGCCGGCGCGCGCCCGTCGTTGCACGCATCGTCGATCTCCCAATCTCGTTACGCTGAGAGAATCAGTATTCCCGGTAACCGGGCCGATATCGCGCCATTTTGTGCATCTGAGAACTACCTGGAAAGGTGGTTCGCTGTACTTTATGTATGCTCGCGCAGGTCGGAGGCCTCTGGGGTCGCCCCTGAGCTCGGCGACCTGCGCAATCTGGAAATGACATGCATCTCTCCACGGATCCCATCGATCCGCTAAATCAAGACGTCTATGCGCTCTGGGATCAGCTGGCCGACTTCTCGGTCGCCGACAGTGACGCCGCGCTGACCCACCTGCTGTCCGCACTGCGCACCATGTTGTCGGCACGCAATGTGCTGTGGGGCGTGGTCGTGCGATTGCCTTCGCCGAAGCGGGCCGATCCCCTGCTCGGCTGGCGTCCGCGTCTCGTCAGGGTGCTGGACCCGATACCGGCGGTGGCGGTATCCGTGCAGAAGCAGTACGATACGCTCTGGTCCGACGACGTCGATCTGTCCCAGATCCTGTCAATGTCGGGCGACGAGCCGTTCCGCGTCCGCCTGCTGTTCGAAACGCTGCCGCCGGAATGGTTCAAGGGCAAGCACTATCGGCGCCACTATCTGGACGTTGGCTTCGCCGACAGCATCTCCGTGCGCATTGCGCTCAATGACGATTTGAGGATTCGCCTGTTCGTATTTCGTGATGCGCAGCAACCCCGCTTTACGGCACAGGACGGCCAGCGTCTGGGCTTCGTGATGCGCGCCTTGAGATGGTTTCACCGTCAACAATTGCTCAGCCACGGACTGCTCATCGCCAACGCGCCCCTCACACCCGCTGAACGCCGCGTGTTGCTCGGACTGCTCGCCGGGGACACGGAAAGGCAGATCGCGCAGAAGCTCGAGCAAAGTCCGAACACCACGCATTTCCACGTCAAGTCGATCTACGCCAAGTTCGCCGTGCGCAGTCGCCAGTCCCTCGCCGCGCTGTGGCTCGGCAGGCTGCGATAACGGCTGAAGCCGCAGGGCTGCCCTGGATGCCCTTCCCTTTCTGGCTCGTCTCGGACCTCGCTGAGATGCAGGAAGACGAATACGACAGCGATCGTTGGTCACGTTGGCGCTCGTAGACTTGCCGAGGACAGCCAATTCTCGATTCGATGCGCACTTTCGGTTAGTCCCGCTGCGCGGATCATGGCTTCCCGAAGGGGGCCATGGGGCAGCCTGTTTGCATCGCCTTCGAGGCGGTTAGCCTCGAGCATAAGCCTATTCTGCAACGACAATTTGGGTTGTACGGCTTTGGTGCGCATGGTGCTCTCCGGGTAGGAGGCGGGAGCGCGATACTCTCAGTCACCGATAGATGCCGATGGCGGGGCGGTGATCGGCTGAGTCTACGCCCTATCTGGGGGTTAAGCCACTGATGCCTTGGACAAGCTGAGCGATTGCGACAAAGAAAAGCAGGCCGCGGTTAAAATCAAACCGAGCCACTGTGGTGGGAAACAGGCCAGCGCCCTACCGGGGCCGAAATAGGCCGCTCTGAATCTCGAAATGCTCGCTAAACGAAAACGCCACCAAGCCCAATAATGCTCAGTGGCGCCACGTTGGAACTGGAAACCGCAATCCTCCAGTAGACATGGGTCGGGACCGCCGGCGTTTAGGTTCAACGCGGCCTCACTGTTGCTCGGATTTGCAATGGAAAGCGGCCTTCTTGGCAGGCGCAGCTTCGATCAATTCAGCTATGCCATCGAGCGTAATTCGGTCGGTGATACGTGATGCTATGTACTTGTACCGCGCAATGCGCTGGTCGATCTCGTCACATTTCTCACACATAGCTCACCGCGATTGTCAAAGGCGGGAGCGTGCAGGACTCTCTGTCACCGATAAAAGCCAAGGACCGGGCGGCGATCACGAGACGCTAAACCAGAAACTCAGTTCCAGATACAGGAACGAATTTGGGCCGCTTCTAAATCAATTTGGGCCGGTTAGCGTGGGAAACCGGCTCAACGAGGCAACCTTAGAAGTGATCGCCAGCTCGGAATTTGCAGGTCATGGTCCGCCTTGGGTCACCTGACGAGATCGCCATCCGGGTCTAGAATGCAGACCTCCGGACATCCTGCCGTGCAGGCCGCGCTGTCGCCGCGCTTCACGCCGGAGCGCCGAGGGCGAGAACACTGAAGGGATGGAGTAATGCTTGCGGTCGAGTATTGGCGGGTCAGCATGGAAGGGATCGGGTTTCATGACGATTTCAGGCCGGGCGGCCCATTGGGAGAACGTATACGAGAGCAAGGGCGAACGCGAGTTAAGCTGGTTCCAGGAGAGCCCGTCGCCTTCGCTCGAATTGATCGCACTGGCCGCCGCAGAGCTTACCTCACCGATTGTTGACATCGGCGGTGGGGCGGCTCGGCTGGTCGATGCGCTGCTGGCGGCTGGATATGCAGATCTGACTGTCCTTGATCTGTCCGACGCGGCGCTCGCGGCCTCGCGTGCACGGCTCGGTGCCGCTGGCGACGCCGTGCATTGGGTCGTCGCCGATGTGACGACATGGCAGCCAGCGCGCCATTATGACATCTGGCACGACCGTGCAGCGTTCCATTTTCTCACCGCGCCGGAAGAACAAGCGGCTTATGTCGCGTGCGTCCGAAGAACCGTAAAAATTGGCGGTCATGTCATCATCGGCACATTCGCAATCGATGGTCCGGAGAAATGCAGCGGCTTGCCCGTGACACGTCACACCCCTGACAGCATCACCGCACTGCTCGGCGCCGGCTTCACATTGACGGATCATCGGCGTCATAAGCACGCGACGCCGTGGCAATCGGTACAGAATTTCCAGTTCAGCAGCTTCATCAGATCATGCTGAATTTCACGCTGCAGCCCACGTCTGCAGGGCCACAACTTGCGAATTGCACAGATCGCTCGCTTCGGGCCAAAAGCCGCTGTCGTCAGGCGGCCAGCGTTGATACCCTAGTGGATGGCTGCCAGGGCATTACGACAATGAGGATGACCGTTACGAGGGCACCTGAAACATAGAGAATGGTTCTGACGCTGCCGCCTTTGGCCGCGTTACCGCCGCGCAAATAGACCGCAACGTGGATCAGACGAATTGCGACATAGACCCATACAAGCGTTGCAAGCGTGACGGGTCTTACCCCTGCCAACGTAGCCAGGACTCGGGACGACAAAAGGCGGCAGCGCCTCCACTGCGTTCATGTGGACGCGATCGATCCGGTACAGCAGGTTATCGTCATCCAACGGCAAGACAGGTCCGGAGAGTGCCCCGGCCCTGCCTTTGGAGAATCCTGAATAGACCGCCAGCAAAATTGACAGGAGGCAAAGGGCAAGCACCCCGACAATGCTAAGCCAGTAGGCTGTCATAAGGACCTCCGCAAATGCGATCACGTCGCATAGGTTACGCGGATATCATGCCTCGCGGGCTATCCGCTCGGCGAACCGTTTCAGGTAGAGCGGCCAACCCTGATCGCCTTCAACGCCTTCGCTCACGCCTTCCCAACCTTGGCCATGACGTTCGAGGTGACGGTGCTCAAGTTCCAATCGAGTCCGGCTTGGCGTCTCGGCAATGAACCGCACCTCCCATTCACTGGTCTTGTCTGGATCGGTTTCGATTTGCCAGCGCGGGCTGATGTCCCAGCTTAGAAGCACGCGATTCGGCGGCTCAAAAGCCAACACACGCGCCCAGCGGCATTCGCTGCCGTCGACACCTCGATCATAGATGTGACCGCCGACCCGGGGCTCGAACACGGTCTCTGCGATGGGCACGGAGAGCAGATTGTGCTCGCGTGGTTTGAAGCTGCCGAAGTCTTCCGTAAAGACCTTAAACGCGCGCTCGATAGGCGCCTCAACCACGATCGATTGTTTGATGGGTGCCACCGATACACGGATGCTCATTTCTGGTCCTCCACTGATTTTTCTACGGCCACTTTGTACGCAGCCAGTGTGCTGCTCCAGAACCGGTCAAGCCAGGCGCGCATCTGGCTGAGCCCCGCTGGATCGATGTGATAAATGTTGCTGGCTCCCTTCGGCTCGGCACGAACCAAATGAGATTCGCGCAGCACCTTCAGATGCTGAGAGACGGCTGACTGGGAGACAGTCAGTTCACGGGTGAGTTCAACGACAGTGCGCGGCCGCGCGCCTAGCAATGCGAATATTCGTCTGCGGGTCGAATCGCCCAGAGCGGCCAGTTGCACGCTGTCTTTAGCCATGCTTCGCCGAAGGGTTGCCGTTACGGTAGCGGATCTATCATTAGCCATAACTAATGATAAGCATAACCTAATGATCTCGTCAAACGTGCTGATATTGGGCCAGACGTCAGCTTGGGCTCACTTGCCGACCTCGCCGCGGTCGCACGTCAGGCCTGCGTTACCCTCTCGGCAGACATCCGAGATCTCTGAGTAACCGTTCTGGGCCCGCCTCATCAGCTTGAGCGATGCCGCCAATCGCAGGCTGCGCTTCCCAGCAAGTGCGATGCCTTCGAGCTCGCCGCGAGATAGTAGAAGAACGCATCGCCGCCCAGGATGCGGCCGTCCATCGCGCTCATAGATCGGCTGCTAACGGCTCTCGCCCTGGCGAACGAGAGTCTCTCGAAAGAAATTGATGATGCTGGCGTTGAACTCGCGATGGAATGCCGTCCTGTCGAAACCCGGCGGGTCAGTACAGAAGCGAGGAAGCCGCGAACTCTGCCGTGCATGGCGACAGGAAAGCAAAATGACCGGCAGGCACCACGCGCACTTCCTTTTTGCCGGGCAGCGACTGAGCAACGAGCGCTGACTTTTTCGGGTCTACGCCTGCGCCGCTAAACTCTGATCGCCAGATCAGCAGCGGGATTGTGATGTCTGCCAAGCGGTCGGCGGGAAAGGCGAAGTTAATTGCCTTATCGGCGAGCACTGCGGCTCGGATACGAGGTTCGTGAGGCAAGCTGCTGGGTATGTCGCCGCTACGGAGTTGCTCGCATGCCCGCGTTCGGTTCGCGTCCGAGCAGTAGAGCGCAAATCTCCGGAGATCGGGATTGCCGCCCGCCAACACCAATCCGGTATAGGCGCCGAGCGAAAACCCAAAGAAGCCGATCCTGGAGGAATCAATCGCAGCCCGGTCTTTCCAGTCATTCAAGATGAAATCAAGCAATCGGATAATGCTGGCGGGCCGGGTTGCTAGAATGGAAAGGCTGTCTCGTTGCGAGGAATCGTTTCCATTGTCACCCGGAAGGTTGATCGAGGCGACGACAAATCCAGCGTTTGCCAGGGCCTGCACCGTGTCATCGTGTTGTCCGAACCAACCGCCGCGTCCGTGCGAGACGATCACGAGTGGCAAGTTCGTTCCTATGACGGGACAGTCCTTCGTACCTTCAATCGATTCAATGAATTGGACAGTGAGTTTGCCGAGGGGCACTCGTTGCGCCGCTGCTGCGCAAGGGTACCATATAGCGCCAGCCAGATTTGGATCGGTATCCAGAAGCTGAACACCGGCAGCTTGCACAGGCGACATCAAGCAGCCGAGTACGGCAGCACAGATCCAATACAGTTTGGCCGTCAGTGCCCCCATTCGCCAGCGAACTCTCGGATCAAACTTGGCCGAACTGTGCCGCATTGACTGCCGCTACCAGCCTCGCGCAGCTTGCACGTCGGTCCGCCTCCCGCCGAGCCGCAAGCAAGCAAGATGAAAAAGACCAATGAAAACGCAGGGAAACGCGCGCATCGCAGCCTCGAACAACATGTGCGCAGCGTAGGTAGAGCTTGCCAAAAGGCAAGCTTCGGCTCTGTGACGTTGTTCACAATTATAATCTGGCTGGTCGTCCGAACGTCTGCAACGGGTTACAAGCCGACATCGCCGCGAGTCGCAGGGCCAGATACAGGCCCTAACGTTTGCTGGCAAACAGCTTGCGCTGCGCAAGATTAACGTAAGAATCGGGCCAATCGACCTCTCTCTTAGATTCCGGAAGAGATTGCCTCCGGTCGGCATACTCGAAGTACAGCGTTCCGTGAATACCTTGCGCATCGCGCTTCAAAATGGGGCGCCCCATACGGGCGACAATATTCGCAAAGCCTGCTCTTCCCCAGCGCGTTCGGTAAAGTCCTCAATCAACTCCATGTCTTGGCCCGGGCCGGGAAAGATAGCAGCGAACTCATCATCGGTCGCTTGAAACAAGCTGAACGTCGCGTTGACCGCGCGATCTATAATCTGAATGTTCTTCAAGCTCTCCTCCCAATCCACGACCATAGGCTCTCTAGTACCGATGCACCGAAGTCCGCTGCAGGCCAATACCAGAACTGAACTGGCCCAATCTCCTCCCCCGACCTATAGTGCTCGTGCAATGGTCGCCATAAGCTGTGAGAGCCGCTCCGGCCCTGTAAACCCAAGGCAGCGCATCGAAACTATCGATGTGCTTCGCGGCCTGGCGTTGCTCGGCGTCCTTGCTATTAACGTCGTCACTGAATTCCGCGTCTCAATCTTCGAGCAGTTCTTACCCGCCGTGCGACCGGCACCTCCGTTTGACCGCGCGGTCGAGACAGTCTTGATGCTCGCGGTCGATATGAAGGCATTTGCCCTGTTCTCACTGTTATTCGGAGTTGGACTTGCCATTCAATATGAGCACCTCTCGACGAACCCGCATCGCGCGCTTCTGTTGTTTCGCCGTCTGATCGCCTTGCTGACGTTTGGACTGATTCACCTTTTCCTGATCTGGAATGGTGACATTCTTACCGAATATGCGATCGCAGGGTTAGTCGTCCTACCATTCCTGTTTGGCCCCCGCTGGCTGCTTTCATGCGGCGCGGCGACATTCCTGGCGCTGTATTTGGCCATGCAGGTGTGGTCCCCTCCTGGATTGTTTCCCAGCTTGGCTTCGTTGCAACGCCATGTGCTTGAAGCCAATCAGGTCTATGCAGGGGGCAGCTTCGGGCAGGTGCTGGCGTTCCGGGTCAGCGAAATCCCCGTGATCGTTCCTCTCCACATCTACGTATTCCCGCGGACGATAGTGCTATTTTTGATTGGTGCCCTCGTCTGGCGCAGCAATGCCTTGAGGAAGCGAGATCGTCCACTCCTGTTCTTGACAGCAATCAGCTGTACTGGGCTAGGCGCAGTCTTGATCCTCCTAAGAGTAAGCGGCGTCGTAGCGGGCGTCGGTCTCGGCGCACTGGCCACTCCCACCGGCACGATCCTGCTGGCTTTCGGCTACGGTGCAATGATCATCGCCGTCGCCGATCTGGCGAACGGCAAGCGATTGCTGGGCTGGGCTGCGCCGCTAGGGCGCATGGCATTCACGAATTACCTCGCTCAGTCCATGATCTTTGGCTGGATTTTCTACGGATACGGCCTCGGGCTATTTGGGCAGCTCGGGGCGGCCGAAGCACTGGCTATCGGGCTTTTCGTCTACGTCTGCCAGGTATTTGTCAGCGGTTGGTGGTTAGACCGGTACAGGTACGGCCCGGTCGAATGGTTATGGCGGACACTGATGTACGGCATACTGCAGCCGATGTGTCATGATCGGCTGACCAGCTCGAGCAAGCGCCCAGCCTAGGTCTGCCAGGGGTCAAAGGCTGCCCTCTTCAGCCAGCATAACCTTGGTCGGGTCACTTGCACGAAGCGGAAATCGCCGCGCTCTGGGCTGAGGTCAGCCACGGACCAGAAGCGGGCATCGCCAAATGAGCCCCCCGCTCAAGCCTCATCGTGCACGGATGGATGAAGTTCACTCCCCTTGACCTGCCCCTGAAGTTTCACCCAGTAGCGGTTAGAGTCTCGGCGGATGTTACGCCGTTTGGCGCGGTGTTAGCAACGTGCGA
>NZ_JADPJF010000048.1:0-27097 GCF_023073295.1 Bradyrhizobium sp. 23
AATCACTGCATTTCAGCGATTTCAGCACGACCGCGTCATTCGGACTTCAAGGGTTCAGCTCGAATCCCGCGCGCTCTGGGACATATATCATGCCGAGGACGCGATCGCGCGCGATGTAAGGCGCCAACAATATCAGGAGCGCACCGCCGAAGATTATTACCGGTGTTTGAACTGGCTATGGCAGCCGATCGCGATACCAAGCCGTGAATATCAGCTTCAACCGATCGGCGAGCGCGCTTAGCTTCGATGGTCGAACATCTGGGCGCACCCATCAAACGACTTTGACGCAAATCTCGAAGCTCACCGCGGCGACTTCGAAGCTCCATTTCCATGGACGTTCGCAACCTTCCCGTTGGGGAGTGTTGGCCTCATCCAGGCTCTTCCGGGCAGGTACAAGAGCGTCAGGAAGCTCGCGACGAACAAGCCGCCCATCATGGTGATCGCCATCGGGCGATTAGCCAACTAATAACTCTCTACTCTCCGAGCCGAGACCGCCGGCGAATACGCCCTTATCTGGTCCCGCTGACCGGTCAAAGACGCCCCCCTCCACCGAGCAGGGCGTCTCCCCTGCTAATCGCTATCAGCTTGCCGGATTGCGCGCCGTGACGATCCACGCCGCGCTGTCGATCGTCACCGACCGCTCGCCGGCGCGGCCCGCGAAAGCGGCACGAACCGCGGCCGAGGCGCGGGCGCGGATGCCGTCGGGCTGATCAGCGAGCGCGCGCGACAGCGGGCCGACCTCGAACGTCATCTTCACCGCGTCGTCGATCGCCGCGTCCCGCGTCGCGCCCTCGCCAAACGGGAGGGAAGCATCGAAGGGCGCGATAGCGATATCGGTGAAGCCTGCCGCCGTCAGGATCCGAGCCACCCGCCCCCGGTCGCCGAACGAGAATGGGCCGGGCACTTCGGGATCGGGCGGCGCCGTCAGCGGGACGATGCCTTTGATCGCGTCCATCGGCAATCGCACCCAATCGTTCTCGGCCGCACCACGCCAGCAGACGAAAGCGACCCGCCCGCCCGGCTTGAGCGCACGGCGCATATGAGCGAACGCCGCCGTAGGATCGTCAAAGAACATCACCCCGAAACGCGAGAACAGGATGTCGAACGCGCCCTCGGGCAGCTCGGCTCTGCCAGCGTCGGCCACCCGGAACAGGGCCGGCGTATCCGGTGGCGCAAGCGCGCGCGCTCGGCCGATCAGCGGTTCGGATATGTCCACGCCCAGCACATGGCCCCCCGCGCCGACGCGGGCGGCCAGAGCCAGACTCGACGCGCCCGCGCCGCAGCCGATGTCCAGCACGCGTTCGCCCGTGGCGGGTGCTGCGGCTTCGATCGCGGCCTGGCCGAACACCGCCACCCTGGCATCGAGCCGGGCCTGGTGGGCGACCCAGCGCTCCCCGCTTTGGCCATTCCAGTCGGCGACCTGATCGGCATTGTGCTGTGCCATGACATGTCCTTGTTCTGGCCCGGTCACTGGAAGCAGTGGCGACCGCCGGGGACTTCCGAGACGATGCAGTTCATCCGGCCTTTAAGCGAAAGATTACGGCTTGCGCGCGTCTGCCTTCTGAAAGTCGTCCCGATGCGCGCGCACAAAGTCCTCGATCGACATCGGGGACACACCGGTCAGCAGCTTCACATCGTCCGAGGATCGGTCGTATCGGCCGTCCCGGTGCAGCAGTGCCATCGATTCCAAGTGCGCGACCACGTGTGCGGATGCGCCAATGGATCGCAGGATCTCCAGCCACGGTTCCATCGGAATGTTCATGTACGTGATTGGACGCCCCAAGACTCTTGTGAAATCTTCGGCGACCTCGCGAAGAGTCTCCGCACGGGGACCGGTCAGCTCGTAAACCTTTCCAAGGTGAGACTCGGGATTCGCCAACACCTCTGTCACGCACCGCGCAACATCGTGGGCGGCGATTGGCGACGTCTTTCCCTCTCCGAAGGGCAACATCAGCGCGTCCTGAGCGGTGACCGTCGGAACGGCAAATCGCCAGAAGAACGCGTCCATGAAGGCGGTCGGACGCATCGTGACCACCGGCAAACCGCTCCACTGCAAGACCTGCTCGGCCAGCCAGTGCTGCTTGTGCTGCGGGCTGCGGGCGGTCTCGCGGATGCTCATCTCCGAAACCGTCATCTGCGACATGTTGACGAATGCTTCGACGCCATGGTGCCGGGCAACGGCCGCCACGTTCGTCGTAGCCTCGAGATACCTCTCGTTGACCGACATGCTGAAGTACAGGCGCTTGCAGCCATCGACGGCGCGGTGCACCGCGTCCAGGTCGAGCAGATCTCCGACGATCACCTCGGCACCGAGTGCCCTCAGAGATTCCGCCCGGCCGTCATCCTGGCGGACCATGGCGCGCACCTTCAGCCCACGCTCCAGCAGAAACTTCGTCACGCTCGGTCCGATCGCTCCAACTTGGCCAGCGGCACCGGTGACAAGGATGGGATGGGAGTGTTTCATGTCAATGTTTCCTTCAGAGCGATACCGGCGCTCCCGCCGGTGATGAGAGTGGTGTGACCGAACAACTTCACTGGCGACTCTTGGAATTGGAGTTCAATTGGTTGCCGGGGCTGCTCGAGGCCGACCGCCTAGGATCGAGAAGTGCCCGCGGACGTGACGATCGCGTCTCGGCTGTGCCGTTTCTGCTCGGCGCGACTCACGACGCCACCATGTCGGCGTGAATCGCCTCGACGACCGCGGCGGGGTGGGTCAGCGGGATCATGTGTGCAGCGCCGGGGACAACGACTGTGCGGGCGTCGAACGCTCCCGCGAGCAGACGGCTCACCGACCGCGGAGCGGCCGACGTCCGCTCGCCGACGAGCACCAAGGTCGGCACCGCGGTCGAGGTGAACTCGGCGAGCGTGGTCCGATCGGCTGCGCTGGCGGTCATCTCGAGCCTTAGCCGCGGTGCGAGCCGTGTAACCAGCGCACGCCCCTTCTCGCCCAGCGCGTTCCACGCGCCGGCGCCGCTCCAGTGCTCCACCAGCAGGCAGGCGGCCGCACCGTGATCCGGCCACGCGCGCATGAACCGATCGCAGAGGGTCTGCCCCTCGCGCAGGGCGTCTTCCTCCCCGGGCACGCGCAGCACGCTGACGACCACAGGATCGATCAACGTGAGCCGCGCCACGCGAGACCCGACGGCCAGCCGCAGGTGAAGTCCGAAAAATGCCCCGAGCGAGTGGGTGACGAGGTGGAACGCACCGACGCCCTGCATGTCGAGCCAGCCGCGCAGGTGGGAAACCTCGTCCTTTGGCTGCCACGCCTCGCTCGGTGTCGGCGACCGTCCGTAGCCGAGCATGTCGGGTGCCAACGCCCTGGCGCCGCGCGCCTCAAGACCCATGCGGACCGCGGCCCAGGAGTGGGAGCCGGTGGCGGAGCCATGGAGAAGCACAATGGGAAGGTCGTCGGTCATCGGAGATCCTTAGTCGGAGTGGCGCCGGGTGTACTGCGGGGTCAGCAGGCCAGTCGGTTTTCCGTGACACCGGCCCGGAAACCCATTTTTCTTTGTGCGCGAGTTGGGCGACGGCGCGAGGCCGCCCGGCACCTTAACCGCGCCAGGCTTGCGGAACCTTCGCACCCAGCCAGTGCGCGAGGCTTGCATTGACCTCGACAGGCTTTTCTTGTGCCATCCAGTGCCCTGAGGAGATCCTCTCGATCGTGAGATCGCGGCAAAGCTTCTTCATCGGTTCGGTCAAAGGCGAGTTCACGCAGTCGCACGTATGGTCATATTCCGCCTCCAGAAAGAGGACAGGCATATCGAGATGGCCGTCATTCAATGCCTCGAGTGCATAGCGAGCGTTGGCTGCATGATTCATGTACAGGGAGGCCGTGCCGTAAAAGCTCGTTCGCTCGTAGGCGGAGACATAGGCATGCAGGTCGCGCTCGGTGATGATCTGCTCATCACGAGGAACGTTCGGAGCGACGCCCTTTCCGCCGAACCAGCCTCCATCTCGGCGAATCTGGGACGACACCGCCGGCTTGCCTTTCCCATCGGGATTGCTCGCACGAAACAGCGTCTTGAAGGTTGCTGCGACGTTCGCCTCCATGGCGCTGGTGGCTTTCTCGAAATGCTCTTCGTAGAAGCGCTGGTACTCCCAGTTGCCGAACGGATATTCGCTTTGCGGGTACAGATCGCGGTTGACCAGCCCGGCGAGCACATCAAGTCCCCGCTCGAACGTGGCATAGGGTATGCACAGGTTGGCGACCGCGAGGCAACGGTCCGGATGGTGGCTGGCGATGTTCCAGACGACCACCGCTCCCCAATCGTGCCCTACCCAGATCGCCTTTTCCTTACCGAGGGAGTCGAGCAACTCGATCATGTCGGCGACGAGTTCGCGCTGGGCGTAGGCGTCGTGCGTGCTGTAGAGCGAGGACCTTCCATGCCCCCGCAAGTCCGGTGCGATCGCCCGAAAGCCGAGCGCACCGAAGATTGGAAGCTGATGCCGCCAGCTCAATGCAAGTTCTGGCCAGCCATGGACGAAGATGATCGGCGTGCCTTGGCTCGGGCCGCTTGCAAAATAGAAAGTGCTGTTGCGTGAACTGTGAAAGGTGTTCTCTGTAACTTGAACCGGCGACATCGGGGAGCGCTCCTCTCTGAACTGTGCGCTCAAACCAGCATCGACTGCTGGGCGAAGATACCCGCCATCGCGCCTTGCCATGATGCCGTGGTGACCGAGGGCAAGAAGGGCGTGGTGAGGTCGCCGGCGGCGTAGATGCCGGGCGTGCTGGTTTGGCGGCGCTCGTCGACCTTGAGGGCGATGCCGACGGGCGTATCCACCGTGGCGAGGCCCAGTGATTCATGCAGGCTTGCGGACGGCTTGTTGCGCGGATGGGCGAACAGGATGTCGACTGCGACATTGCGGCCGGTATCGAGATTGACGGTGGCGATATGACCCTTGTGATGGGCGATCTCGGTGATCCGGCCCTCGACGACAGGTATTTTGCGGCGCGCCAGATCGGCCTGGATATCGGGCGGAATGTCGTGACCATCGGCAAAGAGAGTCAACTTGTCGGTCCAATCGAGGAACAGCCTAGCCTGATTGTGCGACTGTGGGCCGGACCAGACGAGGCCCCAATGCTGGCCGGCGACTTCAAAGCCGTCGCAATAGGGGCAGGGCACGATTGACGTGCCCCAGCTTTCGGCAAAGCCCGGAACATCAGACATCTGGTCGGCGACGCCATAGCTCAGGATCAAACGACGCGCCCCAAAGCTTTCGCCATCGCCAGTGAGGACGTTGAAATCGTCGATGGCGCCGGAGACGCTGTCGGCCCGGGCACCGACCAGCCTGATCGTGGGATAACGCGCCAGCTGCTGCCGCGCCTCGGCCAGGATGTCCAGCGGTGGCTTGTGATCGTGGCCGAGCAGACCATGCGAGTGGTGGGCAAAGCGGTTTCGCGGCAGGCCGGTATCGAGAACGGTGACCTTGCGGCGGGCTCGGCCGAGTTGCAGGGCGCCGGCGAGACCGGCAAAGCTGCCGCCGATGATGATGACGTCATCCATGGTGATGGGCTCCGTTGGAGGACAGGTTGAAACCCACCCATTGGCTTGCACATTTCAGATACTATATGGTATCGTAATGCAAGAATTAGAATACTGTCAAGTACTGGAATTGTGGTGACCGAAAACAGACAGGGGCGGCGCGGCCGGCCCGCCAACGAGGCGCTTGGCCAAACGATCCTCGACGCCGCGCGCGAACTCTTTGTGGAATTGGGTTTTCAAGCGACGACATTGGACAAGGTCGCCCAGCGGGCGAAGATATCCAAGCTCAGCATCTACAGGCACTTCGAGAACAAGGAGGCGCTGTTCAGCGCGGCCATCGCGGCCGGCTGCCATCAGTTTACACAGGCCCTTTTTGCAGGCGTCGAAGGTTCGGCCGAAGATCAGCTCATGGCCGTGGGATCATCCCTGCTTCGCACGCTATTGAGATCAGACGTCCGCAATGTCGAAGCCATGATCATGGCCGACACGGCGAATCAAAAGTCGTTAAGCAAGCTCCATTACGAAGCCCGCCCCGCGCATGTCATCGCCCAAATCGAGGCCCTGTTGCGTCAGTTGCACGCGAAGGCGCTTCTGAATGTGCCCGATCCTCTCCGGTCCGCCCGCTTGTTTGCCGCGCTTTTCAAAGGATCCGATCTCCTGATGATCGCACGCTTCGATCAGGCGAGAGCAGAGGACGACAACGAAATCGATTCCTATTGCCGGTCGGCCGTCGCCATGTTCATCGCCGCGCACGCTGGCAACGACCACGCGGGCGGATAACTTCAGACAATCGCCACAAAGTTCACGGACACGCTGCCCACAGTCAGTCTTCACGAAGCCCGCTATGTCCCAATATTCACTCGATGTATTGCGCCAGCGCTACGTCGTCGAGAAAAGGCCGCTCGAGGCCGCCGTCGAGCAGATCTTACGGGCCGACACCCGCCCGGGAGCCCGTGCCATCCTTGCTTCAGTCGATAAACGGCGTTTTGAAAACAGGTCCGAAGGGCAACGCCTGCGGAAGATGCTCCGCTTCGAGACCTCTCTCTGGGAAAGCGGCCATCATGCCGTGGCAGGCGTGGACGAGGCGGGAATGAGCCCTCTCGCCGGTCCAGTCTCCGCCGGCGCCGTGATCCTGAAACCCGGCACGCGGATAGTCGGGATCGACGATTCGAAAAAGCTCGACGCCGCGGCTCGCGAAGAACTCGCGAAGGAGATCAAGGCAAAGGCAGAGAGTTGGTGTGTGGCGTTCGTCGAGGTCGAGGAGATCGACGCGATCAACATCTATTGGGCGGGCATCCAGGCCATGCAGCGCGCGGTCCGGGGGCTGGGGTTGGCGCCGCAACACCTGCTGATCGACGCAAAGCGGTTGAAGGAAATCGATATCCCTCAGCAAGCCATCATCAAAGGCGACGCCAAGTCCGCCAGCATCGCCGCTGCCTCCATCCTCGCGAAAGTCGAGCGCGACACGGTCATGCGGATGCTCGAGGTGCGCCACCCCGGCTACGGCTTCGCGGATCACAAGGGCTACCCGGTGCCGGCTCATTATCAGGCGCTCGCCAGGCTTGGTGCATGCGCAGCTCACCGGCGGTCGTTCGGACCAGTACGCAAGGCCCTCGGACTGCCGCCCTTGCCGCCGTGGCCTTCGGCATCCGAGCGCACCGCTGGTTGAACTCCTGGGGTCCACGTTTCGTCTCGGCGTACTATTTTCGCGGCCATTTCTGTTCGCGAACGACGTCCTTGGCCAATTTGTCCGGCCTCAGGCCGAGATAGACTGGCTGGCGCAGCTCGCCCTTGCTGGTCCACTCGGCGAACTTCACTTCCGCGACCAACGAACGACGGACCCAAGTGGTGACTTGCTCATCCTTCACCTTGGCGGGGAACGGGGACTTGCCTGTCTTGAGCTTCACGAGCTTGCCGTGAAGCTCTTCGAGAACCTGGTGACTGAAGCCGGTGCCGACGTGGCCGATGTACCGCCATGCGTCGCCTTCGCGTACCGCCAGCACGAGGGCGCCGAAGAATGGCCGGGTTCGCCGCGGCGCCGTGAAGCCGGCGATCACGACCTCCTGCCGCTGCGCCGTTTTCACCTTCAGCCAATCGGCGGTCCGGCGTCCGGACGCGTATGGGCTATCGGCGCGCTTGGCCATAATTCCTTCGAGATGCCTCCGCTCGGCTTCTGCAAAAAACTTCGTTCCCTTGCCTTTGCGGTGGTTGCTGAACGCGAGCAGCTTGTGGCGCGGCAAGATCGCCTTTAGCCGCTTCTTGCGCTCGAGGAGTGGCAGCGCGCGTAGATCCTCGCCCCCCGCGAACATGAGGTCGAACGCGCAGTACAAGAGCTTGGCCTCGTGGCGCAAGGCGTTCTGGAGCAACTGGAAATGGGATGCGCCGTCCTTGCCGATCGCGACGAGCTCGCCATCGATCACGGCGTCCGCCTTCACGCCCTCGAGCGCCTTCGCGACCTCCAGGTAGGAGTGGCTGATGATCTTTCCATTGCGGCTGTAGAGCGCGACCCGACCACGCCGGATTTCCGAGACCATGCGGAAACCATCGAATTTGTCCTCGAAGACCCAATCGGGATCGTCGAACGGCGCATCCGTCAACGTGGCCAGCATGGGCTGCAGGCGATATGGCAGGGTCGATTTGCGAGCCATGGTTGGACTTTCTACACGGCCGGCAGAGGCCGAAACGAGGAGGACGGAAGGCGAGCCCGCGCGGTATCACCAGCCGCGACCATCCCGCCTGCCCGTACCACGCCCAAAACCCCGGATTTGAACGGAGGGCCCGTTTCCGCCGACGAGAGCACCTGTTGCTTAAGGCCGAGCTGGAAGCGGTCGATCAGAACGCAAGGCGTCCGGAGGCCGGTCAGTTCTACGATCGCGGTGCCTCCGAGCTCAATGAGCGTCCCGAGCGGCATCCACTCGAGGGCCAAGCCGGCGGTGCTGATGTTCTCGCCGAGGTCGCCGGCGCCGACCTTGAAGCCGGCTCTAAGTAGCGTCGCGAAGAGTTCGGACGGGATCAGGTGAACCTGCCGGAGATTGGGCAGGCGTGGCCGGCGGCGGGCAAGGTAACGGTGCCGGACGAATGGGCCTGCGTGGGCGTCGCCTTGGACGCCGTGGCCTTCCACCAGCACGATCCGATCCTGAGGGGGCTTGCTGAAGTGGTGACCGCGATCGGCCGCAACTGCGACCACTGTGCCCTCCAAGGAGAGCGGGTGCGGCTTCGGCATCAGGCGGCCCGGGCGAATGAGCGCCGCTTCTGGCGGAGGTAGCGCGTGATTTCCGGAAGAGGCATCGCGTTGAGGACGCGGTCGGCGGGGACACCGCCCTTGCGCGCCATCTGGACGCCCCAGTGCATGTGGTCGAGCTCGGGGATCGAGTGCGCGTCGGGATTGATGCTCAGCATGCAGCCGAACTCCAGCGCCGCCTGGTGCCAGCGCCAATCCAGGTCGAGGCGCCATGGATGGGCGTTGATCTCGACGACGACGTCGTGCCTCGCGCAAGCGCGCAACACCTTTTCGACGTCGATTTCGTAGCCTGGCCGCCGCTGCAGCTGGCGCCCGGTCATATGGCCGATGATGGTGGTGTGAGGATTGGCGATGGCCCGAAGCAGGCGCTGCGTCTGGGCCTTGCGGTCGAGTTTGAATCGGCCGTGGATGCTTGCGACCACGAAGTCGAAGCGCTGCAGCACGTCGTCCGCATAGTCCAGCGAGCCGTCGGCCAGAATGTCTGACTCGATGCCTTTGAGGATCCGGAAATCCTTGCCGAAGCGCTTGTTCAACCGGTCAGCGTCCCGGTGCTGCTGCGCGATCTCTTCCTCCGAGAGACCGCCCGCGTAGTGCGCGGACTTGGAATGGTCGGCGACCCCGAAATACTCGAAGCCGCGCTGGCGCGTGGCCTTGGCCATCGTCTCCAATCTCTCTGTGCCGTCGGAGGCATCGGTGTGGCAATGAAGGATTCCGCGCAGGTCCTTGTCGGTGACGAGCTTCGGCAACTTGCCCTTCAGGGCCAGCTCGACCTCGCCGCGGCCCTCACGGAGTTCAGGATCGATGAAGGGCAGACCGAGGGCACTATAGATCTCGGCCTCGTCGCCGGCGATCAGGGTGCGACCCTTGTGCAACCCGTCGGTCTCCAGTCGCATTCCTTTCTCGCTGGCTATCGCCCGGAGCTGCTCAATGTGAGCGGCAGAGCCGGTGGCGAAGAGAAGGGCGGCGCCGAAGTGTTTGCGATCGGACAGGCGGATCTGCAATCCGTCCGTCACGGAGGCCTTCGACGTCTTGTCGGCCTTGGAAGCCTCGGCAACAATCGTGAGGTCGCCCACTAATTCGCAGCCGCGGCGGAAGTCGCCCGCGATCGTCACGCGCTTGAGCTCCGGCCCGGCCTTGCGGAGCGAGTCCTTGGCGTGCGCGAGCAGGACGGCGGCACGGTGCAGATGGAGGCGACCTTCTCCGCTTTTCGCGATGGCCAGGTTCTGCAGGATCTTAGTCTGCAGCGTAGGGCCCAGCCCTTTGGCCTTCTTGATGCGGTCGTCCTTGGCGGCGGCCTCCAATTCCGCGAGAGAGGTGATGTCGAGGTCCTGGTAGAGGCGCAGAACCTTCTCGGGGCGGAGACCAGGCACGGCGAGCATCTCGAGCACCCCCTCCGGAATCTCCTTCCGGAGCTTCTCAAGGCTCGGATGAGTGCCGCTCTTGTGAAGCTTGGTGATCATCTCGGCGATCGCCTCGCCGACGCCGGGGATTTCGGTAAGCCGGTCTTCGGCGATGAGCACGTGCAGAGGGACGGCAAGGGCCGCCAGGCTGTCGGCGGCCCGAGAATACGCTTTTGCCCTATAGGGATTGCCGCCACGCAGGGCGGTGCGCTGAGCGTACTCTCGCAGGAGACTTGCTACAGCTCGAGCGTCGACGGAAGCCACTCAACGAGCCTCCCGTTCCGCGTCTTGCCGCGCCGCCGGACCAAAGCGACTTTGTGGGGGCGGCACGTCATCGGGCCGACGCTCAAGGGACCTCTCGAGCTTCTGCGCTGCCCGGAAGTCCTCGAGATGCTGCGTGTTCGGACCGTAGACGGCCTCTTTCTTGAGCAGATTGTAAATTCGTCCGGCCGCGAGCTGCAGATGCTTCATCCTACCCTGCGGCATCGATCGGGCCTTGCAAAGAGCCCGGACAGCGTAGGCGCGGAAGTAGTCAAAAGCGTCCGACATGATCCCGGTAAACGCCTACTCTCGCCTTTAGTTCTGTCGGCATCGTGAGGCCCGCAAGCTGTCGGGCCTGCATTTGGGCGTGTACTCAAAAGCTCAACTTCAGCCATCCGTTCGCTCTTGACCGGAGCGGATCGAAAGCAGCTGCAACATTCGTTTGCGACCGCCCCCGTTCGAGCGCTCAAACGTCACGTTTTCGGACTTGGCTGCGGAGTGGGGAGATTTTGGGGAGGCTGAGAAGGTGTGGGACTACTCTGCTGCTGAAGCGCCGCGGGGTCGCCGCCCGCATGAGGAACGCACGTACCGATGTTGCTGAGCAGGCGTTTGGCCTGGAGGTCGCGCACCTTCGTGTATTCGCGTCGTCGCTCGATATTGGCCGCGGCCCATCGGTCCCACGCCTCGAAAGCGTCCGTGTAGTGCTTTCGCATCTGCTCCTCGGCGGCAAGGCAATCGGCAAACTTGTCGAAAACCAGGTCGGTGTTGACCGGGGTCATACCTCCTACCAGGACAACAAGCATCCATTTCATCTTGCCAATCACCTTTTCACACCGGGCATTCACCGCTAACGCGAAGAATTCCGTTCACGGTGGTTAGATGGCCCGGCGGCTGCGACCGGCCACAAAACCGTAGACGAGAAGCACGATGATGGCGCCTACGACTGCCCCCACTAGCCCCGCGCCTTCTCCTGGCCGGTACCAGCCGAGAGCCTGACCAAGATAGGTCGCAACGAACGCGCCCACTATTCCCAGGATCGTGGTCAGGATGAAACCCGATGGCTCGTTGTCCCCGGGCATGATGAACTTCGCGATGATGCCTGCGATGAAGCCGATAATGATCGTCCAGATAATGCCCATGTCTCTCTCTCGATCGCTGTGATTATCCCGCGGATTGCGCCGGAAGACGTCCGTCCGGCGTGTATTTGTCCACCGCTGCCGGAAGCTCTCGCGACAATCGGTCGAGAATCTCCTGCTGAGACAGGCCGGTCTGCTGCTGCAGCTTTTGAAGAACGTCCGGACCGATAGCCTGCTGGAGTTCGGGCGGGGTGACTTCGCGGTTTGGCCCCTGATTGATCCAGGATTGGGCCGCATCGCCCTGCCCGTTCTGCTTGAAGTGCTCGAGCAACTCGCCGATCCCGCTGTTCAGGAGCGAACCCACTCCGCCGCCTCCCACAAGGCCGCCAAGATTGCCGAGCATGCCGCCCAGGGAATCTTTGGCACCCGACGGCTGACCCGAGGTAGCATTGCGAAACAGATCGGCCAGCTTGTCCCGATTTTGATAACCGGCGATTGCGAGCATACCCAAGAGGGCGGTCATCGATGGCATTCCGCGACTCATATTCGGCTCCTCAGTTCGACGATTGTAACCGTGCAACAAAAGGGCGGCCCACCTAGGCGGGCCGCCGGCTAATTCATCGCACTCCGGTGCCGTAGAGCTGCCGTTCTCTCCGGACCTCCTCCGCGCCATAAGGCTGGGCGGATGGATCGTAATTCTTCCACCCGGCCTTCTGCCAGGCTGCGCTCCGGTCGCGCAGATTGACTGCAGACTGGTTCAGGATCGCTTCGTATCGCGCGCGGTCCGCGTCTGGCACACGCGCCGAAACCAGCGTGCCGCCGCGCCTCACACCTTCCGCATAGAGCGGAGCTTCCTCATCGGATACGCCGGCCTGCGTCAGCGCCCCGACGACTCCGCCCGTCGCGCCGCCTGCAACGGCACCGAGCGCGGTCGACGCGAGCCATCCCGCCGCGACGACCGGACCCAGGCCGGGGATAGCCAACAAACCAAGGCCAGCGAGCAAGCCAGCAGCACCGCCGAGGCCTGCGCCCACGCCTGCTCCCGTTGCCGCACCTTCCGCCCGATCGTCCACTCCATCGCCATCGCGATCGACCTTCTTGTCGGTGCTGTACCAGTTGTCGGAATTGTTCGCGACGATGCTCAGATTCGAATGTGGCACACCCGCAGCCTCCAGGCTTGTCACCGCGCGCTGCGCATCGGAATAGTTGTCGTAGAGACGTGAAATCGTAACGGTCATCTTGAATCCCTCTCAATTTTGCTGCGCGTTATTTCGCCGCGTTCACGTTGCCCTGGAAATCCAGACTGACATCGGTCGAGGTGCCGCCTTTACTGGCCTTTCCGCGCCAAACGCCGTTGTCGTCCTTCTTGAGGGATGTGACGTTGGTGTAGCCCGCGTCCTCGATCTTCGACTTGGCCTGGCCCTCGGTGAAACTGTTTGCGCCAGCGACCGGTTTGTTGGAATTTTTCTGATCGGAACTGTTGACCGCATTGTTGTTGGGCCGCTCGGTTGCCGGCGGATTTTGCGCAAACGACGGACCCGCCAGAAGCGAGGCAGCCGATAGCAGAAGAAGAAGTTTCTTGTTCAGGTCGTCCTCCCGTAGTTGCAGGGCACAACCTACGCTGGGCTGAGAAGTTCCAAGTTTTCCCGGTCGGTCGGCTTGGATTCGGGATCTAAAAGCATGTAGGACAACCCGGCAGGGTCGCCGCTGGCTGAGCTAGGCCATTCGGTTGTGGCCGAAGCCGGTGATC
Organism: Bradyrhizobium sp. 23; assembly: GCF_023073295.1. Classification (NCBI taxonomy): domain Bacteria; kingdom Pseudomonadati; phylum Pseudomonadota; class Alphaproteobacteria; order Hyphomicrobiales; family Nitrobacteraceae; genus Bradyrhizobium; species Bradyrhizobium sp. 23. The sequence goes on from NZ_JADPJF010000048.1 coordinate 13,212, forward strand.
TGGTCTCCGCCCTAGAGCACGCCAATACCACCAATTTCGATTTCGCTGTGCTGGACGTCTTGCTTGGCCGCACCAGTAGTGAGCCAGTTGCCCAAGTCCTCGCTCGACGCAACGTCCCGTTCGTTTTCGCGAGCGGGTATGGAGCCGACGGAGTACCCGCCCGATTTCAGGAGCGACCGCTCCTCACCAAACCTTTCCAACTAGATCAACTCAATGGGTGTATCGCCAAGCTGTTGGATCGGACCTGAAGGCGGAACGGCGAACAGGCCCAGAAGTTACGGAAGTACCTTATAAGCAGAGGTATTCGTGATGCCGCGCTACTACTTTAATGTTACTCACGAACACACGGAGATTGACCGTGTCGGCGAGGAGTTGCCCGACAAACATGCAGCCTGGAAAGAGGCGACTGTGATGGCCGGTCAGACGTTGCAGGGCATTGACGGAAAGCTGGGGCCTGGGCGGGAGTGGCGGATGGAAGTTACAGACGAATTCCGAAACACTCTCTTCGTCCTGCACATCAATGCCGAAAAACCTGAGTGACGGTCGTAGATTGGTCAGAAGAACGGCCAGCTTGATGGACCCTCGAAGCTTACCCTCGCAGCAAAGGGGATTGTAAGGACCGGTGCGGATCTTGCCGGTACGAGGATGCTTCAGACGCCCTAGGGAGGCGGCAGAAGCGTTTGCAATTTATCGCTCAACTGGTCGACGGAGAAGGGCTTCCCGATCGCGGGGGCATTCCTGAACTCCTCCTCGAAGGCAGGCCCGCCGTAGCCGGTGCTGAAGAGAAAAGGAATACTCCGCGCGCGCAGGATCCGAGCCGCCGGGAAGACAAGCTCTCCAGCCAGATTTACATCAAGGAGCGCGACATCGATGATGCGGTCGTCGCAAGCTGGCAGGCCTTTTTCAGATGGGCAGCCGAGGCAACGACCATCAATCCCAGTTCCTCGAGCATGTCTTCGATCATGAGCGCCACCAATCCTTCGTCTTCGACGAGAAGAACCCTGGAGCCCGACATTTCAGCCATTGGATGCTGGGACCCTAACGGGAAAGGCAATGCTGCAGCTAGTGCCCTCCGGCTCGAACACCAGTTCGAACTCTCCGGCAAGGTCGTGTTCTATGCAGCGCTCCATCAGCCGTGTGCCGAACCCTCGCCGCTTGGGCGGCACAACAGGGGGGCCCCCTCGTTCGCGCCATTCGCATTCGAGCATGCCTTTCGACTGTTCGCCGTCGACGATCCTCCAGGTGAGCGACACGGATCCACCCCGCGCGGAGAGTGCGCCATATTTGGCGGCATTTGTCAGAAGCTCATTGAGCACCATGGTGAGACTCAGGGCCGTACGCGGGTCGAGATCGACGTGCGGTCCGCCTGCCACGACGCGCCCGCCCGACACCGGAGCGACGATATCGTGGACTAGCTTTTCGAAAGGGGCATCTTGCCAATTCCGCGTCGTGAGAAGGTCATGCGCGCGGGCCAACGCAAGTAGCCTTCCCGTGAAGGTGGGCAGAAACTCTTCCAGATCGGCAGCATGGCGGGCAGTCTGGCTCGCCAGCGACTGCACCGTGGCGAGCGTGTTTTTCGATCGGTGGTTCAATTCGTCGATAAGAACCTTTTGGGCGTTCTCGGCCTGCTTGCGCTCGCTGATATCGACGAGCATGTTGATGGCGCCGACAATTTTCCGTCCGCGTTGCGCAGCGGCGTGGGATAGGGAATGAAAGGCACACGTCTGCCGTCTGGACGCTCGGCAACAGCCTCGGCACCGCGAACCGGGCGGTTCTCGCGTAGAGCCCCCGCCATCGGACATTCATTGTGTGGGAGGGGCGAGCCGTCGGGCCAGTAAAGCTTCCAGGTTACACACCATTCGTCGCCGGGCTGGGGGGTTCTGCGGCCATTTCGACCGCTGCCCGATTGAAGAAATTGATGCGACCCTCAGCATCAGTCGTGTAGATTGCGGCGGGCAATGCCTCAAGGAGGTCACGCATGCGCTGCTCGCCTTCGCGCAAAACGATCCTCCAACTGTTTGGCGGTGGTGACGTCCTGGGCAACACGGACGCCGTAAAGGAAGTGGCCGTCCGAATCGCGCACCGATGAACTGAAAATATCGAGATGGCGCATGGAGTCGTCAGGTCGCAATACGCGCTTGCGGGTGGTGTAATTCTCGATGTCGCCTTGGACTTGCTGCGCATAGAGCTCAGCGTCATCCGCCTGATCATCCGGATCGGTGTAATCCAGGAAGGTCATTCCAAGCAATTGCTCGCGCGAACGCCCGGTGATGCGGCATATGGAATCATTCACGCGCAAGAAGCGCCCGTTCTCGTCTGTCTCGGAGATGCCGACGCTCGCAGCCTCATAGGTCGCCGCGAGACGGGCTTCACTGGCTCGTCGAGCCTCTTCGGCAGCATGAAGTTTAGAGACGTCGATGGTGAAGCAGCGTGTATTAACGAACTTGCCATCCACGAAGCGGCTGTTCGATGTAATCAGCACATGCTTCACCGACCCATCGCGCGCCCGCAGCCGCGCGAGATAGCGATCGAGCGGTTCGCCGCATGAAAGGCGCTGTAGGATGTCACCGATCACCGGAGCGTCGGCATGAAACTCCGCGATATGGCGGCCAATGTACTCCTCGGGTCTGTACCCGAGCATGTCCAGTTCGGCTTTGTTGGCTCGGAGAACAATACCGCTGACGATATGGAGACCTACGGCTCCATTCTCGAAGAAGTCCTCCGGGTCCTGCTTCGTCCGGCGGACTTCCTCCTCGATCTGCTTGCGTCCCGTGATGTCCTGGAAGCAGTTGATCGCACCTTGGATGCGGCCGGAGCGGTCGCGCAACGCTCGGATGTTGACCAAAGCGGTGAAGCGGGAGCCATCGGGTCGCGCCATGATGATTTCGGCATTGCGCGCGGGCGTCCCCTTCTGGACGGCGCCATGGCGCAGTCGCTGTGGGCGAGCGGCGTTCCATCGAGGAGATAAAGCTGATGGGAACCGCAGAAGCGCTCCTTCTTGGCCATATCGGGCATCCGGCCCCACAGCTCAACCGCCTCACTGTTGTAGGCGACGAGAAGTCCCTCTGCATCGCAGAGGTATACCGCCCCAGGAATGGCGTCGAGTGCGGCGTGACCGGCCGCGACCAGCGCCTCGAACTCCGTCGACTGACGACGGGCAGAGACCGGAAAATCCTCAACATTGGACATGAAAGCATCTCTCGGGGCGAGAGGAGCGAAGGCCCACCACACCGGCCAACTGTTCGAAAAGGAATATGGACAGCTCCCCCGCTGGACCGCCGAACAAGCCCTAACGTCGGAGGCGACGGTAGTTCCCTAACTTTCAGCGGTTTTGTCGATGCGCCCAAGATCGCGGATTGCGGGTAGACCGTCGCTGTTCCGGACGGATCGGATGTTGGACTGCGACCCTAGTTTCCTCAGCGAAAGGTTAACCTTCCGCACCGCAGGGGTCTCCGGGCCGCCAAATGCAACCGGTCACGAGCGCTCCGTTGGCAGTCATTGACCCATCTTCTTGCCGATGGGTGCCGTGTTCAGGTGGGCCGCTACAGGACTTGATCGCGCGGACAGCGGCCGGAGGGAACCGTGGACCTCAGTTCGTCTTGATGCGGAGTCACCGGGGAAACATAGCATGACCAACAGCCCCCGTGTGAACCGAAGGCTTCTTGACTCTGCCTCGTCACCCCTCCGGTCGCATTGACCCCGACCTTACGAGAAGATCAACTATCAGACCGGCGATCGCATCAGGGTATTCAAGTCGGCCTGAACTGCAACTAGCGACACGGAGCCATCGATGCTCAGAACCTTGTTCACGGTCGCCTTCATGCTCTCTGTATCCCCGTCACTTGGTGCCCAAGAGAAGCTATCCGCCGAAAGTGCGAGCGCCAATTTTCAGAAGAATTTCGCATCCGCGTACAACCGAGGCGACGTCGACGCAATGGCGGCAGCATTCGCCGAGGATGCAATCAGAGTTACTCCTAGCGGAATCTTCCAGGGTCGCGATGCCATACGGCGAAGTTTTCAAGAAGCCCTAAAGATAGGACTGCACGACTACTCCGTCAGGCGTGTCGTATCTCGCACCGAAGGTTCGTTCATAATCAACGTCGGAGAGTGGCAGGCCAAAGTGGGCGATCAGCCCTTCCGCGGCTACTACAGCGCACTCCTGGCCGGCGATGGCGACGAAATGAGAATCATTGAGGAGACGGTTAGCATCGCGGCTCCATAGCGGTTTCGCAGGTAGCTCATTCTTTTGCTTTTGGCACCATTCGACCTTCATGCACCTCATGCGTTACGGCGCGGCTGTCCTCTGCAACCGGCAAACGCTTCACCAGTCGCTCACCGCACCAGAGCTCGACTGAATTGCCGTGCAGCATCTGCCTCGCCCAGACGATGGCGTCCTCGTCGTTGGCGCAGGCGAACGTGCGGGAGTTCTCGCGACCATTCGCATCAACGATGCAGGCTCGATATTGCATTCTCAGCTCTTTTGATTCGGCGGTTCAGCTCGACCGAACTGTAAGCACTAACTGGCCAAAATTTAACTCTTTTCGCTTCGTAACTTACGCCAGGCGCTGCCGCTGAGCGCGCGAGCCCAGGATCATTTTCGAGGTTTTTTCAATGAGCGGAACGAGAGCCTTCTACCACGGCACCCGGGCCGACTTGAAGCCGGGGGACCTGATCGCTGCCGGTTTCCGCTCCAATTACGGAAGGCGGGCTCAGGCTTCCTCGGTGTATCTCACGGGTACTTTGGAAGCAGCCATTTGGGGCGCAGAGCTGGCCCATGGAGACGGCGCGGAGAGGATCTACATCGTCAAGCCGACCGGAGAGATCGTGGACGATCCCAACTTGACCGACAGGAAATTTCCTGGAAATCCGACGCAGTCCTACCGGTCGCGCGAGCCACTCCGCGTTATCGGCGAGGTCAGCCAGTGGACCGGACATTCCGCCGAGCGGCTGAAGGAGATGAAGGACCACATCGAGCGGCTAAAGGAGGAAGGAGTGGAGGCAATCGACTGATCGTCGACAGAGATCCTCGCCCTCGCCTTCAGGTCGCAACGGAAAGCAGCCTGGCCTGACTTGCACCGTTTGAGGTTCTCGCCGGTCAGCGCCGGACCCTTCAAGGAGACTTTCGAATGGCAGCTTCTGTTGAGATCGCAATCCTTCTCTATCAGGGTGTGACGGCGCTCGATGCGGTCGGGCCTTGGGAAGTGCTGTCGCGCATTCCCGGGGCGAAGGTGCAGTTCGTCGGCAAGGAAGTCGGACCGGTGGTGGCGGAAGGCGGCGGACTTCTGCTCGGAGCCACCCACTCGATCTCGGAGACGATCTGTCCCGACGTGCTCGTCGTTCCCGGAGGCTCGACAACCCCGGGCCAGATGGTCGACGATGAGGTCCTCGATTGGCTGCGCAAGGTGCACCAAACCTCCAAGTGGACCGCTTCGGTCTGCACGGGAGCTTTGATCCTTGGCGCGGCGGGAATCCTAAAAGGGCAGCCGGCGACGACGCACTGGTACAAGATGGGCGTGCTGCGGATCATGGGTGCGAAGCCCAGGCCCGATCAGCGCGTCATCCGCTCTGGGAAAGTCGTCACGGTGGCGGGCGTGTCGGCCGGCATCGATCTGGCGCTCTGGCTGGCCGGCGAGATTGCGGGCCGTGAGCGGGCCGAGGCCATCCAACTGGTCATCGAATACGATCCGCATCCGCCCTTTGATGCCGGTCACATCAGCAAGGCCTCCAAAGAGGTGCAGCGCCTGGCCAACAAGATGATGGACGACAGCATGCCCGCAGACCAGCGGCGGCTCGTTCCCAAGATCGCCTGGAATCGGTTTATCGACCTCGTCCGCACGGGGCGATAATGCCGGGGCCGGATAGCGCATGGCGGGAAGCCTTACTGAAGTTCGGCCCTGCGGAAGTTGCGTCTCCGGCCGAACGAACCGCGAATTGACTGCGGCTGGCACCATCGGCGAAGTCTGCGCCAACATTTTCGCTGATTCCTTGCTGAGCGCGACCCGGCGAGAAAAAGTGAACGCTTCCTCCTGTTCTACGTTGAGGCGGGTGACCTGCGTCATCGGGGTGCGGATGCCATTTTGACAGGAGATGCGAGACGATGCACCTGAGCAACTCCCACAACGGCGCAGAAAGATCGACCATTCTTCTGGTTGAGGATGAAGCTCTTCGCCGCGAGATGCTGGAAGAGACCTTGATCGAGGCCGGTTACAAGGTTGTTAGTGCCGCATCGGGCGAAGAGGCCGCCCATTTGCTCATCAGAACGCCCCCTCCGCGAGCTGTGGTCACTGACATCAATCTCGGCCGCGCCAGGATGGATGGATGGGGGCTGGCTCGCCTCGCACGCGAGAACGACCCAAGCTGCGGGATCCTGTACGTCTCCGCCGATAGCGCCCACCGATGGGCCTCCAATGGCGTGCCCCGCAGCATCCTCCTGCCCAAACCGTTCGCGCCGGCGCAATTGGTCCAGACTTTGTCGGATCTTCTCATCCGAACGGCATAGCTGCCGGGCGCCGGAAAAGGGATGCATCGGGGTTCAGTTCACCCTAGGTTTGTCGAAACGATAAGAACTGTCTCACGCTCAGAGGTGCCAAGTGTCGGTTGAGTTCCGCAACAACGTGCAAGTCCGCGGCCGCGGCGAGCGTGCGATGATGTTCGCTCATGGGTTCGGGTGCGATCAGAACATGTGGCGCTTCGTCACTCCGGCCTTCGAGTCAGATTTCAGCACGGTGCTGTTCGATCACGTCGGGGCGGGCCGGTCGGACCTCACGGCCTACGATCGCCAGAAGTATTCCAAATTGTCCGGCTATGCCGACGATGTCGTCGAGATTGGCCACGCGCTCGGGCTGAAGGGCGCGGTCTTCGTGGGGCATTCCGTCAGCGCGATGATCGGAGTTCTCGCTGCGATCAAGGATCCGACATTGTTCGAGAGCCTTATCCTTGTCGGCCCCTCGGCGCGCTACATCGACGATGGCGACTATCTCGGCGGTTTCAGCGCTCAACAGATCGAGGAGCTTCTTTCCTTTCTTGAAGAGAACCACATGGGGTGGTCGGCGCAGATGGCGCCCGCCATCATGGGCAATCCCGATCGTCCCGAACTCGGCGAGGAGCTGACCAACAGCTTCTGCCGTACTGATCCCGCGATCGCCAAGGAGTTCGCCCGGGTCACGTTCCTCTCCGACAATCGCGCGGACCTGGACAAGGTCAACGCTCGCACGCTGATCCTCCAGTGCAGCGAAGACATCATCGCCGGGCAGCAGGTGGGTGCGTACGTGCAGCGCAACATCCCGAACAGCAAAATGGTGGTGCTGAAAGCAACCGGTCATTGTCCCAACCTGAGCGCGCCCGACGAAGTCGTCGCCGCAATTCGAGATTTCGTCTGAGTGAACAACAATTATCCCACCGATAGCGATTTCGAAGACCTCTACGAAAACGCGCCATGCGGGTACCTCTCCGTTCGTCCGGATGGTCGCATCGACCGTGCCAATCGAACGCTGGCGGGCTGGATGGGCTACCAGCCCGACGACCTTCCCGGGATGCGACTGAGCGAGCTGCTCAACATGGCGGGACGGATATTCCTGGAGACCCATGTGGCGCCGCTGCTGCGGATGCAGGGCTTCTTCGACGAGTTCGCCCTCGATCTTCTCACCAAGAGCGGGGCACGGCTTCCGGCGATCGCCAACGCCCGTGAGCGGCGCACCGACGCGGACGCGCTCCTGTTCACGCGCCTGACGATCATGCGGGCCACGGACCGGCGCCGCTATGAGCGCGAACTCATCGACGCCCGGAAGGAAAGCGATGAGCTCAAGTCGGCGCTGGAAGAGCGTCTGCAGCAGGAGCGCGCAAACGCGGAGTTGCGTGAGCAGTTCATCGCCGTGCTCGGCCACGACCTGCGCAACCCTCTCGCATCCATTGCGGCCGGTGCACGGCTGATGCTCAAGGCCAAGACGCCGGAAGACGCGCTACGGCTCGAGGCCATGATGCAGAGCAGCGTCGGCCGAATGGCCAAGATGATCGAGAGCGTCATGGACTTGGCACGAGGCCGCCTTGGCGGAGGCATCTCACTATCCAAGTCAATTACGGCGATTGAACCCGTGCTTGACCAGGTCGTCGCCGAATTGACGGCGGCCCATCCGGAGCGCCGCATCGAAGCCAGCTTCGAGGTCGAGACACCGGTCTTCTGCGATCCGGCCCGTATCGCCCAGTTGTTCTCGAACCTGCTCGGGAACGCAATCAGCCACGGCGCGCCGGATCAGCCCGTGCGGGTCGAAGCTACCGCCAAAGCAGAGATGTTCGAGCTCTCGGTGGCCAATGGAGGTGCGGCTATTCCGGAGGAGGCGCGGACGCGCCTGTTTCAGCCGTTCTACCGAGGAAAGACGCACGGTCCTTCGCAAGGACTGGGACTTGGCTTGTACATCGCGGCGGAAATTGCCAAGGCGCATGGCGGCTCGATTGAGGTCGCGTCGTCCGAGACAGAGACCAGGTTCACGATGCGAATGCCCCTGGAAGGCGATGGGTCGCTCCGGCCGCATTCCGCTCCATAGAGCAAGCAGCACGCGGCGGATATTGCCCATACATATGATCAAGGCATGACGGCGAGTCCTCGGCGACAATCCGCGTGCATCGAGCGTTAGGAACGTATGCTGGCTTCTCGGCATCCTACTCTGGAATTCGTATGCTGCCTTTCAAATGAACGAGTGATTGTCGTGACTGGTTTTCATTACCTCAAGATCTTTCGGTGTCGGGCGTGCGGCGCTTTCTACCGAAGCTGCCAAGAGGCGAGACGGAAAAAAGGGGTGCGCCTGCTCCGGGGCTGGCTCACCCCACAGCAGCGATTGCAGTTTGACCGGAAAGGCTATTTCGAAGTGCTCGGGTCCGACACGGGTACCCGCTACCGCATCCGTCATGGCACATCGGCCAATGTGCGCGAGGTCGATGCATCCGGTCGGCTAGGAATGGGATGGTGCTTTGTACCAGTTGGTGAGCTGGTCGAAGGAGACGTGATGCTAGTCCAAAAGATAGCCCTGGAGACGAACGAACTTGAGACGCTGGCCTTCGCCAAAAACTTCTATGGATGGTGACGTCGGCCGTCTGAGGCGCTCCATTCGCCTTCGTTTTGCCAATCGTGGAGCGACTAGGTTCCGTGTTCACTTGTGTACAAAGTGTCTCATCCTTAAATTACGGCTGCAGCAAGCAAGGATCGCGCTACCCGCCAACAGCAGGAGTTGCGCCATTTGGCTTATAGCAAACCCTTCGATATCGCCATCATAGGGGCTGGCGCAACAAAGCTGTCGGTCGTCGCTTTCGATCTGGAAAATGCGGAGGAGGCGTGCGCGGTGGGGAAGCGGATGGCCGAGACGACTGGGCGAACTGTCACCGTTCGGAATGCAGAAGGCGAGGTCCTCGGCATTTTTCCGGGCGCCAATAAGAACTAGGAACGGCCAACGGCGCTCGGGATTTGCGTACATGCCGACGTTCTTGTTCGACTTCACTGATGAGGCGGTGCCCCTCAAAGATGGGAACAGTGGTGGCTTGATCAAAGCCGACAGCCGTGAGCAGCAGATCGTTCAGGGAAGCGAGCCAGCGAACACCCAAAACGACGCGATCAGCAGCAGAACCGAACTAATCGATCACGGCACCCGGCCAGCCTCAAAGCCTTAGACTTCCTTTCCGCCCTCTCGCCCGATCACGGCGAGAGGGCCAAAGCCTCCCGGGGTTTATCTCAGAACCCTGCCGCAAGCCGTTGCGCCAACGGGCAGACCGGCCCGTGCGCCTCAAGACCGCGGAGCGTCCCAGGCGCAAGGCGTCGGACGATCGACTGATCTCACTCTGGAGCTCTAAGACGCCCTCAAGTCGTCGCTTCCCGACAACCATCGGGAGCGTTCTGTCTGCTGGGAACACCCCGCTCCAAACCACGCGAGGTTGCTCCTGAAGTGGGGGCAATCCTTCAACGAGAGCAAGAAGAGACGGTCGGCAGCACCGATGTGTCGCCGCAAGAAGTTCGCGGCTTGCTGGGAGGCTCATGACTGAAGACAGCGAACCTCAAAAGTCGGAAATTGCCGCGTGGCAGTGGCGGCAAATCGTCAACGGCGCGACTGATACTGCCATCATCACAACCGATCTGCAGGGGCGGGTCACCAGCTGGAACGCGGGCGCCTCGAATATCCTCGGGTGGGCTGAAGCGGAGATGATCGGCCAGTCCTTGAGCCGCGTGTTTGCGGAAGAGGATCAGGAGGCCCAGCTTGGTCGTGAAATCGCAGACGCGATGACAAAGGGCAAGGGCAGTGGCGAGGAAGGCTGGCGCCTCCGCAAGAACGGCTGCCGCTTCTGGGCTGTCGGTGAGCTCAGTCCTATCCGGGACAAATCCGGCGTCGTAGGATTCATCAAGATATTAAGGGACCGCACGGCCCAGCGCGATGCCGAAGAAGCCATCCGGGAAGAGCGCCACGCACTCGAAGTCCTCAATCGGGCCGGCTCGGCTCTGGCCGCCGAGACAGACATTCACCGTCTGGTCCAGATCGTCACCGACGCCGGCGTCGAACTGACGCGCGCGGAATTCGGGGCCTTCTTCTACAATGTGATCAACAACGCCGGCGAGAGCTACATGCTCTACACGCTCTCCGGAGCGCCCATTGAGGCATTCTCGAAATTCCCCATGCCCAGAAATACGGAGGTGTTCGCACCCACGTTCCTAGGGCAGGGCATCGTTCGTTCTGACGACATCACCAAGGATCCGCGCTACGGGAAGAACTCGCCCCGCAAAGGGATGCCTGAAGGTCACCTGCCGGTCCGAAGCTACCTCGCTGTCTCCGTCATATCCCGGACGGGTGAAGTGCTCGGCGGTCTGTTCTTCGGGCATGCTCGGACCGGCGTGTTCGATGAGCGCTCGCAGCGCGGCCTTTCGGGACTTGGGCGACTTGGTCCCGAGCGGCAATCATGAATTGGACACGCTGCTGGGTGGTGGACTTGAGCGAGGCACGAACGCTCTTTTGATCGGAGCGGCAGGCGTCGGAAAATCGTCGATCGCGCTGACTTACGCGATCGCGGCTGCCGAACGCGGCGAGCACGCCGTCATCTTTGCCTTCGATGAAGGCCAGGGCACCACGAAAGCGCGCGCCAAGACGCTCGGCCTGCCCTTGGCAGATGCCATCGAGAGCGGAAGAATTCGGATCGAACAGATCGATCCAGCGGAGCTGGCGCCTGGGGCACGTGCGCAAGGCCGTCGAGATCGACAAAGCCCGAATCATAATAATCGACAGCTTGAACGGCTATCTCAAGTCGATGCCCGACGAGCGGTTTCTTATTCTTCAGATGCAAGAACTGCTCCAGCTATCTGGAGCCAGCTTGGGGTGCTCACGATCCTGGTGCTGGCCCAGCACGGCCTTGTCGGTCCGATGGATACGCCGCTGGACATCAGCTACCTCAGCGATGCAGTCCTGATGCTGCGCTATTTCGAGTACGATGGTTCGGTCCGTCGTGCACTCTCCATTGTGAAGAATCGCAGCGGCAATCACGAGCACGCGATCCGCGAGTTCAGGTTGTCGGAAGAGGGCGTCAAGCTCGGCCCTCCGCTCAAAGGATTCAGCGGGATCTTGACAGGAACGCCCGTCTATCGTGGCGAGGAAGCTCCCCTGCTCAGCGACGGCGATGGCCGTTAACGCCACGATCGTCGATGTGCTTATCCTCGCCCGGTGGGTCGAGATGCGCTCGCGTGCGCCAAGTTGGTCGAGCAGGCAGGCCTCTCCTTTCGCGTGTGTGGCGATGTCGCCGATCTGACTGTGCAACTTCAACGCGTGGCGGACGTGGTGCTGATTGCCGAGGAGGGGCTCTATGGCAAGGCTCTCGATCCGTTGGCGGCGTGGGTGTCGGCTCAACCGCCCGGGTCGGATAATGCCGTTCGTCGTGCTCACCAACCACAACGAAGGTGCGCGGTTCAGCCAATTCCGCAGCGAGCTGGTCCGCCGGCTCCGCAACCTTGCATTTCTCGAGCGGCCGCATCTCGCTGCAGACGGCGGTCTTGACGGCGCAGCGCGGCCGCGCGCGCCAGTACGAAGCTCGCGCCTATCTGGAAGCGCAACGGCGCTCCGCTGAAGAGTTAGAGCGTCTTGTCGCGCAGCGCACCGCGGCCTTGGAAGAAGTTAACGCACTTCTCCGGGCAGAAAGCGCGGAGCGCGAGCGGGCGCAAGTGGCGCTCCTGCAATCCCAAAAGATCGAAACGATGGGCCATCTCGTCGGCGGGGTCGCGCACGACTTCAACAACCTCCTCATGGCGGTCATGGGCAATCTCGACCTGCTCACGAGACGCATAGGGGATGATCCCCGAAGCAAGCGGTTGCTGGAACGGGGCCCTCGAAGGCGCCCGCCGGGGTGCCACCCTGATGCAGCGCCTGCTCGCATTCGCGTGTCGCCACGCGATGCCGGGGATGACCGGCTGGGATCTCGCCGTCTCGTTGAGGGCGCGTGATTCTCAGCTACCGATACTGCTGGCGACCGGTTATGCGGATATCGAAGGCGAATTGCCGATAGAGCTTCCGCGGCTTGCGAAGCCGTACACACAGGAGCAGCTCTCGCTGGAGATTGCCGGGCTTTTGAAAGAGCGGAAAAATCGAGAATAAGGCCGACTAGTGCCACGAATGCACGGGCCTTGGTTGGAGGCGAGCGCAGAGGGACTAGATAGGCGCCCGCTAAGCAAATGAGCGGCCTTCGTTGTGGCCTCTTGGACGTTGCGTCCTGAACACAAGGACCAGAGCGCTAAGTAGTCGCTTGAAGCCTTGCTAAGTCTCAGCAGAAGGGCCGCTGCTCAAGAGCAGCGGCCCTGCCGGGTTTGCAATAGATTCGAAATGAAAGGTCTTAACCAGCCCCGGTTAGGCATCCTTTTCATTGCCGAATGTTCCCGCCTTTACATACTTGAATCTTGGCATATTCCTTTCCGAACCGAATTGGGCCGGCGCGGAGAATCAGGCAGGACTACAAGAAGCGGGCGGAACCGTATGCTTCGTGTGCGCGCTGAAGGCGTGCAGAGATCGCAATACCGCTCTGGTCATTGGCTGCCGCCTGCCTCGTGGCATTCAGCCTAGCGGGCGTCATTTCCATTGAAAAATGCCCGAACTGAAGGCCGCAGCACAACAACGGCCCTTCCCTTTTGGTCCTGTCTACTTGACGCTTCGCGTGGCGGTTTAGCGGAGAACAATCGGCATCGCAGCATCGCGATACGATCGACGGCTCAACGTGCTTGGATTTGAGCAGCGGACCTAACTTTAGCCCTGAAAAATCTGATTGCACTGGATGGAACACTGAGTAAAATATTGTACATCGTAGAAGCGCTCATGATGCTGGCTATAGCGGAGTATCGCCTCTATCGCTAAAGAAGGGCACATTCAGGGCCCCCCCGTGATCGTCGAGTGCGAAGACGATGACGCTGCCGTTGTCCAAGCCAAACAATATGTGGACGGCGTCGCGATACAAGTATGGGACCGCGCCCGTCGAGTAGCCGTATTGCCGTCCGTAGATTGAGGCCGGCCAAGTTTGCGGGCGGCAGCTTCTCAGATGTGGCGCTGACTTGCCGCCGTACTGCGGAACCAAATGGCGGGCCATACGTTAGGTTAGGTTCGGCGGGCCGCAGGGGCGTCCGCCCATGTTCATTTCAATAGGCGAGGCCCGCATCGGGCCGGCGCTCCTCTCGCCCCCGAGAGCCGAGCGCCTCATGTCAAACGTCGAAGAATTCCCGTTTTCCGCGCGCCAAAGGCCCACGGAGTTCGAGGCGCTGGTCGCGGCCGGCCACGCCGCGCTCGATGCCATTCCCGGCGCTGTCTATCTTTGTGACGCGGACGGATTGCTCGTCGCCTACAACACCGAGGCCGTGGAATCTTGGGGGCGAACACCTGACCCTG
>NZ_JADPJF010000048.1:27223-28782 GCF_023073295.1 Bradyrhizobium sp. 23
GCTTGCCCATGCCGACTGTCCCATGGCCGCAGCGGTTCGTGTGGGAACGCCCACACGCAATGCCGAAGTGATAATGGCACGGCCGGATGGCTCCCGCTTTTCGGCCCTGGTCAACATCCGGGCGTTGCGCGATCATTCTGGCCGGATCCAGGGTGCCATCAATTGCTTCCAGGACATCACCGGACGCAAGCAGGTGGAGGAGGAAGTCCGCCGGAAGACGCAGGATCTGGAGGACTTTTTCGACAACAGCGCTGTTGGTCTTCATATCGTCAGCGGAGAGGGGATTATCCTTCGCGCCAACAAAGCTGAAATGGATCTGCTAGGTTACGAGCCCGAGGAGTACATCGGCCGCCACGTTGCTGAGTTTCATGCCGACGCGCCGGTGATCGGCCATATCCTTCAGCGCCTTTCATGCGGCGAGCCGCTCGACCGTTATCCCGCGCGGCTGCGGGCGCGTGACGGCTCCATCAAGCATGTGCTGATTACGTCGAACAGCCGCATTGTCGAAGGCAAGTTCGTCAACACGCGCTGCTTCACCACAGATGTCACTGAACTCCGTATTGCGGAAGAGGCACGGAACGCTAGTGAAGCCAGGCTCGCGGCAACTTATGAGGCCGCCATCGTCGGCATCGCTGAGACCGATCAGAGCGGGCGCTTCTTGCGGGTGAATGATTCCCTCTGCCGCATCACGGGACGCTCGCGCGACGAATTGCTCGGAATGACCTTCTTCGACTACACCGATCCCGACGACCAGGCGGCGGATGCCGAACTGTACGTCCGGCAGGTCCGCGGCGACATCGAGAACTACACCACCCGCAAGCGGGCATTGCGGCCCGACGGATCCGTGCGTTATCTTGATATATTCAGCTCGTCGGTGCGGGATTCGGGAGGACGCTTCCTTTATGGCGTGCGCGTTGCCCAGGATGTCACCACCACCAAGCAGCTGGAGGACCGCCTGCGCGAGGGCGAGCAGCGGATGCGCGATCTCCTTGAGGCGTTGCCGGCGGCCATCTACACGACGGACGCCGAGGGTCGCATCAATTTCTTCAATCGGGCCGCGGTCGAGATGGCGGGTGGGACGCCGCAGCCGGGCGACGAGTGGTGTGTGACCTGGAAGCTCTATTGGCCAGATGGCACGCCGTTGCCCCACAACGAATGCCCAATGGCCGTCGCGCTGCGCGAGAACCGTGAGGTCCGCGGTGCCGAAGCCGTGGCCGAACGCCCCGACGGCAGACGCGTACCATTTATCCCTTATCCGACGCCCCTGCGAGACGCCGCGGGCAATCTGGTTGGCGCCATTAACATGCTGGTCGATATCAGCGAGCGCAAGCGCGCCGAGAACGCCCAAAAGGTGCTCATCGACGAGCTCAACCATCGTGTGAAGAACACTCTGGCCACCGTGCAGTCGCTTGCGAACCAGACGGCTCGCCACGCGGGCGACCTGCAGGAATTTCTGCCGACGTTCACTGGACGGTTGCTTGCACTGGCCCGCGCGCACGACCTGCTCACCAGGCGAAACTGGCAGGACGCACCTTTCGAACAGCTGGTCCACGACGTCG
>NZ_JADPJF010000048.1:28903-30745 GCF_023073295.1 Bradyrhizobium sp. 23
AGGGCCTCACGTCGATCTGGACGCGCGCAGCGCACTGAGCATCACCATGGTGCTGAACGAGCTTCTGACCAACGCCGCGAAGTACGGCGCACTCTCGGTGCCCGATGGGACTGTGTCCTTCACTTGGCGGCTTGGCCCAAACGAAGTGTCGCAAAATGCGGTGGAATGCGAGTGGCGCGAACGCGGCGGTCCCCCGGTTTTGCCGCCCAAGCGGCGTGGCTTCGGTACGCGACTGATGGAGCGGTGCCTAGAGCATGACCTCACGGGCGAGTTCGATCTGGTGTTCAAGCCGGAGGGCACCCGCTGCCGTATGGTGTTTCCCGTAGCGGCTGCCGCGTCCAATGGTTGAGCTGTCCGGCGCAAGGGCTCTCCTGGTCGAAGACGAGGGCTTGGTGGCCCTCATGATCGAAGACATGCTCGAGGAACTAGGATTGAAAGTGGTCGCCTCGGCCGCTCACGTGCCAAAGGCATGCGAACTTGCCACCGCGGCATCATTCGATGTGGCGCTTCTCGATGTCAACCTTGCGGGCGATTTGGTTTTCCCGGTGGCGCGCATCCTGCGCGCACGGAAAATTCCCTTCCTGTTCAGCACGGGCTACGGCGGGCCGCCGCTGGAGGAGGAATTCAGGAATGCGCCGGCGATCGGCAAGCCGTTTTCCATCGACCAATTAAAGGAGCAACTGCAGATTATTCTGGCGCTCCCGCAGAAGCGCGGCTAGGCTCTCTTCACCGGAGAGAATCCGCTAGAAGAACACGATACCCGGCGACCACATCGGCAATGCCGCAAGTTTTTGAAGACAGGAAAAGCCGTCCTAACGAGGCGGCTTTTTCGATACGCCGGCGCGATCCGTCCGGACCGGTGGTACTTCCCCATCCAGCCATTGCTGCTCTTCGGCCAAAGACCGCCACGCCCGTTCCATGCGCCGGTACCGCTTGTAAGCCGGGCTATCCCTGGACGGCTCTCCTTCTGCGAGCATGGCGCAGTTATCGGCGTTCTCCTTGTAAATCTCTGATGGCGTCATTACGGGCTCCTTCGCCACGAAAATAGTCCAAAGCCGTAAAATTTCGATAACCGGAATGCAGCGCCGAAACGCTACTCAAAGGAGGATTGAGAAAAAATGCAAATCTTCCGCCGGGAGCGCAGGAACGAATTCAAAGGCGAGACGAACCGAAGGGCAACTAGCGCTTCGACTTCTTACCTTTTTTCGGAGGCTTTTTTGGTGCAAGCTTCTTCGCAGTTTTCGTTGACGCGCGTTTAGTTGATTTTTTGGGAGCGGCTGTCTTTGCGGCCTTCTTCGGTGCCTTGGCATCTTGTTTGGCAGTCTTCTTCGGACGGGACGCTGTCTTCTTGGCCCTTGCTGCCGCAACTCTCTTGTTGGCTCTCATAGGGGCAGGGCCGCGCTTCTTTCGAGTGAATAGCGGAGCTGGCGTGGTCGCGGCGTCGGTCGCCTCCGGCATGTAGACTTGTTCGTTGGTGGTAGCCGCAACCGCTTCGGGGCCTGGCTTGAGCGCTTCCGTGGCTGCTGCCGAAGCAGTGTCCACGATCTCTGTCACCGCGTCTGAAATCCTATCGAGGAGAGCCTCCCTGAGCCGGACGAGAATAGCTCATTTTGCCTTCGGGCGGGAGCGGTCTTTGGCGTGGACAAATGTTATTCGACGCGCGATTTGACGCACGATGGGCGCCGAAGGTTTGACCCGCCCAGCACTGACGAAGCTCTTAACCCATCACGAGAATGCTCCTCACGAGCGGGGTCAATGTTGGGCTCTGACGCATATTCGATGATCGTGATTGTTTTTATGGCGCGCCAATCAGCCTAGCCTGAAGGAGATCGAGCTTAGCGC
>NZ_JADPJF010000096.1:0-14045 GCF_023073295.1 Bradyrhizobium sp. 23
GCTGAAAGTGTTTGGCATCCGGCTGAACCGGGTCGGGCGCGGCGGCTTTGCGCAAGTCGTGCGCGAGGCGGTGGCCCACGATGCACTTGTCAGCGAGCTGATCGACGCCATGCTGAATGCGCGCGCGGCGCTGTGGAAGGAGTACTGCCGGCTGCACGACCTGGTGGTTCGCCTGGTCGCCGGCCATGAGCTGTGCCGGCGCTTCATGCAGATTCCTGGCGTCGGCCCGATCGCGGCGCTGAGCTTTATGACCGCGGTCGACGATCCCTCGCGGTTCAGGCGCTCGCGCGACGTGGCGGCCTATTTTGGCCTGACCTCGCGGCGCTGGCAGTCCGGCTCGTCTATCGACGTCAAGGGCCGGATCAGCAAGGCGGGCGACGGTGACGTGCGGCGGGCGCTGTACGAGGCGGCCAGCGCTTTGCTGACTCGCTACAAGAAAAAAGACAAGGTCAAGGCGTGGGGGCTGGCGCTGGGCAAGCGCTCCTCGCACCGCAAGGCGACGGTGGCGGTAGCGCGCAAGCTCGCTGTGATCATGCATGCGATGTGGACCAGCGGCACGTTCTACTGCGGCGATCCGGACGCCTCGGCGGCGGAGATGCATGCCGAAACAACAGCTAAGCAGCGCAAATTGCTCGGGCCCTACGCATGAGGCGCGTGATCCTGCAACCTGGCAACGACGCGGTGATGGCCGCGACCTGAACACGGAGCTCCGCCACCGGCGGATGAGGACTGGTGCAGCACCAACACGACGGAACGCACGTTATCTTGCCTGCGACGATGCATCTTCGGATGCCGACCGATCGCGCCGGATTGCCTGTGATGTGGCTCCGTCACACCGATGGAAAGATGCGCCGCGACGGCGTCCGCGCTGCCTTGCTGCAGCGAAACTGTGCCGTCGCTGAGCGCGGAAGACTGCACGGCGCATCAGGACTCGCAAGCCTCGCGGCGCATCGTGTCATGGCGTGGATCAGAGAGGCTTGTCGCAAGCGAGAAAGGAAGCGAGAATGGCTGAGGTCAGACAGACGACACGACCGATTAAGACGGCAGGATAAAAGCCGCAAGGTGCGGCCGGTCGGTTGCGAGAAATCTTGCCTTAGTTTCAATCATCCGGTGCAACTTGCGAATCTTGAGCGCACATTTTCAGTTTTGCCAAATTGCAGCCGCGGCTCAGCTTTTTGCACTCTGCCGGCAAACGATGGCCGGTAAGGACGACTTCCGAATCCGCCCTGGCCGCATTCGCTCTACGCGAGCGCCGCGGGCAAAGCCGTTTCTGGCGCAGGCCCTCAGAGCCGCGCAGAAGGCCGGCGGCCTGTCACGCGGCTATCGTCGTGGAACAAACTTCGGGCGTGGGCGCGCCGCGAGCCTTGCAGCGTCCAGACTGCTCAACAACCGCGCTCGCGGCGCCATGGTCAAGGCGCGGGTGGTTCGCCGAATGCGCACGCCCGGGGCGCTGCGGGCCCATCTTGGTTATCTGCAGCGTGACGGGGTCACCCAGGACGGAGCGCCAGGCAAGCTCTTTGACGCTCTCGGAGATGAAGCAGACGGCCGCGCCTTCGCCGAACGCTGCGAGGGTGACCGACACCATTTCCGCTTCATCGTTTCGCCCGATGATGCAGGCGAGCTCACCAGCCTGCGCAGCTTCACCCGTGAGCTCATGGATCAGGCCTCGCGCGACCTTGGAACGCGCCTCGAATGGGTCGCGGTCGATCACTGGAATACGGAGCACCCGCACATTCATATTCTCGTGCGCGGACGCGCCGATGATGGAAAAGATCTCGTCATCAGCCGCGATTACATCGCAACTGGCTTGCGCGCCCGGGCCGGCGATCTCGTCACCCGCGAACTGGGTCCCCGATCCGAGCTCCAGATCCGGGAAGGGCTGGAAGCCGAGGTGACCGCCGAACGCTGGACCAGGCTCGACCGGGTGCTCGCGCGGCAAGCGGGATCGGCCGATGGGGTCATCGATTTAAAGCCGGAACGGGATGGTGCCCGGGACCCGTTACGAGACATTCGGATCGGGCGGATGCGGATGCTGGAGCGCCTGGGTGTGGCAGAGCCGGCGGGGCCCGCTCGCTGGGTCTTGGCCGAAGACGCCGAGCCACGCCTGAGGGCGCTTGGCGAGCGCGGCGACATCATCAAGCGGCTGCACAAGGCGATTGCCAAGGATGGTATCGCACGCTCACCGTCCTCCTTTGCGCTCGAAGGCGAGCATCACGGTGAACCGATCATTGGCCGTCTCGTCGCCCGCGGACACGACGACGAGCTGAGGGGCAATGCCTTTGCCATTGTCGACGGCATAGACGGGCGCATCCATCACCTCAAACTCCCCGATATCGAGGCGGCTGGCGACGGACCGATTGGAGGCGTCGTGGAGCTCCGCCGCTTTGAGGATGCGAAGGGACGGACACGCATCGCACTCGCGGTAAGATCGGAACTCGTCCTCGACAAGCAGGTCACCGCGGAAGGCGCCACATGGCTCGACCGGCAGCTTGTGGCGCGCGAACCTGCTGAGTTCTCGCGCGCCGGTTTCGGCGCAGAGGTCCGGGCAGCCCTGGAACAGCGAATTGATGTGCTGACAGAGTACGGACTTGCCCAGCGGCACGGCGACAGAGTGCGGCTTGGCCGCGATCTGATCGAGACCTTGCGAAGCCGCGAGCTCGATAGCGCCGGCCGGCGCCTTGCGGAGGAGACCGGGCTTACGCATCTACCTGCTCAATCAGGTGAACAGGTTTCGGGGACATATCGTCAGCGGCTTTCCCTCGCCTCGGGGCGCTTTGCCATGATCGACAATGGACTCGGCTTTCAGCTCGTGCCATGGGCTCCTTCACTAGAACGGGAACTGGGCAAACAGGTGAGCGGGATCGCAGGTCCAGGCAATGTCGATTGGTCCTGGAACCGCAAACGGGGCCTGTCACTTTGACTGGCAGTCTCTTTGCTGGGCTACGACGCAAGACTGCCGCCCTAGCTGGGCTGCGCTCACCCACGTACAAGTGAAGCCCGCTATCCTTTTGTCGCTAGAAGAAGTTCGCCGTAGTCGCGCTCACTGCAACCATGTCCCAGCGGGTCTCGGGGGCCGGGACGTTCGCTGGTTCGACCCTTCTGCGTGCCCGGTTCCGAGCAACTGTCTCCTCCTGGAGATCTTGATGCCGGTGCGAGTTTTCGCTAGATCGCATGTGTTCATTTAGGAGAAGTGACGGTGACGATCGGTACTGTAAAGTGGTTTAACACGACCAAGGGCTACGGTTTCATCAAGCCGGATGACGGCGGCCCCCGACGTCTTTGTGCACATCAGCGCCGTTGAAACGGCCGGATACACCGGCTTGGCAGAAGGCGCTCGGATCAGCTTCGAGGCCAAGGCTGGTCGGTCCGGCAAAGTATCAGCCGAGAATCTCCGGATTGGATAAGGCCGACATCACCGACCGCGGCGGCAACGGTTGGATCGGGATCCCTCCTGAAATGAGACCCGATCTCGCCAAAGAAAGAGAGCTTCGCTAGTGGGCGATACGGCCGTGCCATGGTATCGATGTGGACCCGGGCTCACCGTGAGAACCAGCTGGTTAGATTAACCCAATCTACCCGCTGTCATTGCCGCGAACTGCTGCGGCTTGCCGCTGGGATGACTTCAGCGTTGCTCTTGATCGCGCCAGCCGGCACCAGATGCACGATGCGATAGCCATTCTCGTGCAGATAGCGCAAGAACGCCGGCATCATTGCGGCCGTTTGGGCCTGGGCATCGTGCAGGAGAATGATACCCTTGCTTGCGACCTCCAATCGCCCGGTAACGGTCTTTAGTTCTTGTTCTGGGGTTAGGTTCTCCCAGTCGCCCGCCGGAAGGTCAGCTCCAAACACGACCATCCCGCGCGAACGCAACAATTCGAGCGTCACTGGGCTCGAGTCGAAATACGGAAACCGGAAAAAGCGGGATGGCGGGCTTGGGGCGGAGACGCCCTTGAGCCCGTCTCATCAGCGGCAATTCCGCGATCAATATCCCTCTTGCCCTGTTCGAAGGTCATCTTCGACATCATCGTATGCGACCAGCTGTGGTGTGCGATGGTGGCCCTCGGCAGCTATTCGGCGAACAAGCTCTGGAGACTTTGCGGAGGACTTGCCGACCAGAAAGAACGTGGCCCGCACGCATTCCTCGGCGAGCGCCGCCAGTACCTTTTGCGTGATTGCGGCCGCGGCCCGTCGTCAAAGGTGAGGACGACCTCATGGTCGGCCAAAGGGAGCGTTTCCCGAAAGCTGTTCAACCCAACGCGCGGGTACGCCTTTGCATCGACCTCGAGGACGCGGGAGGTGCCGAGCACATCCTGCCGCGGGCAGTCGGCCGCGTCTGTCACGACCACCCCGGCAAGTAGCAGGGTCACAGCACCAGCAAGCGGCGTGGTCAATCTGAGCAGGCGCATCTTTGAATGCGCCACACCTCCACCTTACCTGAGCCACCAGCATTGCCGAAGTACGATAACCTCATGCGATTCAGGTGGCTCTTGGGGAAGGTCGCTTGGCCGCGGGTGAGCTTATCTATTGCGCGATCGTCAGAACTCCGGGACGCATTCAGCGACACCAGGGTTTGAATGCTCCAGGAGGGGCAATCTTCAGGAACGCTTCACATTACTTGAGCGAAGTCAGCGTTTTCTGCCTATCCATGAGCTCTCACGCACATAATCGGCGTTTCGGCGCCGTCTCGTGATGCAAACCTCGATCGATCAGTCCCGCTTAACTTGAATGGGTTGGCTACGTATCTCGGCTTTGTCCCCGCCGATCTCTGCGCTGCCACGCGCGCCACTGCGACGCGAGCACCATTTTAGTTGTGTGCGCACGTCGATATGCCGAGATAACCCGATCATGTCGGCGACAAAAATCATTTGGCACCAGGTCATCCTGGTCTGCCTCATCGTGCTCGCGTTCCTGTGGGCGGCGACCGAATGGACAGCTTGGCGGCTTGCCTTCCAGCAGCAGCTTGGGGCTCCCTGGTTCAAGCTCGGACATTGGCCAATTTATCAGCCGGCAGCTTTCTTTGGCTGGTGGTTCAAGTTCGATGCTTACGCGCCCGTCGTTTTTGTGGAGGGTGGCGCGATTGCTGCAAGCGGCGGCATCGCGGCCATAGCGATGGCCATGTTGCTCTCGGTCCTGCGGGCCCATGAAGGGCGGGACGTCACCACCTACGGCTCGGCGCGCTGGGCCGATCTACGCGAAGTCAAACGGGCGGGACTGTTAGGCCCTGACGGCGTCGTGCTCGGCCGGTTCGGACGTCACTATCTGCGCCACGACGGGCCCGAGCATGTGCTATGCTTTGCGCCAACGCGCTCCGGCAAGGGTGTTGGCCTCGTCATTCCGACTCTTCTGACCTGGCCGGCCTCCACCATCGTCCATGACATCAAGGGTGAGAACTTCCAGTTGACCTCCGGATGGCGCGCGCAATTTGGGCCCGTGCTGTTGTTCGATCCGACCAATCCGGCCAGCGCCGCCTACAATCCACTCCTCGAGATCCGCCGTGGCGACTGCGAGGTGCGAGATGCTCAAAATATCGCCGATATTCTCGTCGATCCTGAGGGTGCACTCGAGCGCCGCAATCATTGGGAAAAGACCAGCCACTCACTCTTGGTGGGGGCAATTCTGCATGTCCTCTACGCCGAAGCCGATAAGACTCTCGCTGGGGTTGCAAATTTCCTTTCGGATCCATCTCGCCCGATCGAGGCTACGCTCAACGCAATGCTGGCGACTCCGCATCTTGGGACAGGCATCCATCCAGTCGTCGCATCAGCGGCACGCGAACTTTTGAACAAAAGCGAGAACGAGCGCTCGGGTGTGCTCTCGACGGCGATGAGCTTCCTCGGGCTCTATCGTGATCCGGTAGTTGCCAAGATCACCGCGCGAAGCGATTGGCGCATCCGTGATCTCGTCGACCGTCCTGAATCCGTCTCACTGTACCTTGTGGTGCCGCCATCGGACATCGTCCGCACCAAACCCTTGATGCGGCTCATCCTGAACCAGATCGGACGGCGTTTGACCGAGAGCCTTGATCCCGACCGGCGCCGGCAGAAGCTGCTTCTGATGCTTGACGAGTTTGCAGCCCTCGGCCGGCTCGACTTTTTCGAGAGCCAACTCGCCTTTATGGCAGGTTACGGCATCCGCAGCTTTCTCATCACGCAGAGCCTTAACCAGCTCGAACGCGCCTACGGTCCGAACCATGCGATCCTTGACAATTGCCACGTCCGGATCGCCTTTTCGACCAATGACGAGCGCACCGCCAAGCGCGTCTCCGACGCGCTCGGAACTGCGACCGAATTGCGAGCCATGAAGAACTATGCGGGCCACCGCCTGAGCCCGTGGCTTGGGCACTTGATGGTCAGCCGCCAGGAGACCTCTCGTCCGCTGCTGACTCCCGGCGAAATCATGCAACTGTCTCCGCAAGACGCGGTCGTGATGATTTCCGGTGTGCACCCGGTCCGTGCTAACAAGGTCCGCTACTATGAGGATCCGCAATTCCAGCGACGTGTCTTGAAGCCGCCCCGCTTGGAGCCGAACAAGCAGCCCACCCGCCCAGATGACTGGTCAGCCCGCGCCCAAATATCGCCGTCGGGCCAGCTGCTGACCAGGCGCACGGGCAGGAGCGACGAGGCGAACGGCGGCTTACGCCGCGAGCCGGAATTGCATGAGGAAATCGAGATCAAGACGCCGGCCGGCGAGCACGAGTTCGACCCCGAGCTCGACGAGGGTGACGAGGATGCCGTCCAGGCGCAACTGATGAGCCGGTCGATGCAGGGAGTTGCGCGAACCGTCACCCTCGATCCCGACGATGGAATGGACCTGTGAGCGAGGCAGCGTGAAAAAGGTCCAGCTCAGCATCTATCTCGATCCCGGAACGTTCAAAACGCTTGAGGCCTTCGCAAGCCGCGGTGGCCGGTCCAAGTCGCTGGTGGTCGAGGCCGCAATAGGTTCCTTCCTTTCTCCGGACGATTCCGATCGGCGCGAGGCTGTGATAGCAAAACGGCTGGATCGGATTGTGCGGGTGCTCGAGCGTCTTGAACGCAATGATGGCATCACGCTTGAGACCGTCGCGCTCTTCATCCGGTTCTGGCTGACCTCAACTCCGGCATTGCCCGAGCATTCGAGCCCTGCCGCCCGCGCCAAGGGCGGTGAGCGGTACGACCGCTTTGTCGAAGCGCTGGGACGACGACTTGCGAGCGGATCCAGCGTCCTGAAGGAGGTAAGCATCGACGTGCAAGCCTCCAAGAAGCCCGAATAGAAACTTCTCCGCGCAGAGTGCCTGTGACGGCTCCTTGGCGATCGAGCGCCGGGCCTAGGTGAGCCGAGCGGGCGCGCGCGAAGGCAGACCGACACAGAGTCGTGAAGCGCGGGGAGCTTTCTTGACGTCCCAGAAGGCCATCGCGAGTCGCCCCTAGCTGCCGCGCAGGAGGCTGAAAGATCCGGCTCATCTTGAGCCCGCCTCGTCTTTCTTTGGCTACGCCAGACTACGACGCCGATGTCGGCGCGATTGATGTCGTGGTCGGATTGACCCTTCTGTCGACGCATCATCGCTGGGCCGATTCATCTGTTTCGACCGGAAAGCCACGCCGCACGGATAGCGTGTGCCGTTTCGTGCGGTCGCAATTGAGGAGCTGAAGAAACAATGCAGATCGATGGTGAGGCTGAAGGTCAGGCCAGCTCGATTGGGAAAAGTTCCGATGGCAGGTGGAGCCGAGCTCGAACGAAGGTCTGCGAACCAAGAAGATCATCGTTCAGCTCTCCGAAAGCATCTTCGAGCGGCTTGAAGCCGCGACCGAACGCGCGGGAGCCGGCAAGAGCATGGTCGTCGACACGGCGCTTCAGCGTTTTCTGGCTCCTGCGCCAGCGGCCGAAGGGCTCATTCGTGAAACTCCGGACCGGTTCAGTGGTCAGATGGCAAGGCTCGAGCGCGAGGTCGCGATCGTTGCCGAGACAGTGGCCCTGCATGCGCGCTATCACCTCACCGTTACGGCGGCCAGCGACATTCCCTAGATGCATTCAGCAAAATACGAGGACTGGGACATGGTCATGACATGGCCACTCACAGACCAGGGCCTAATGGCGCGGGAGCCAACGCCGTGACCGACACCGCTCGCCAGCTCGGCGTGACGAAACTGACACAGGCGGGCCCATTGGCGTGCTTAGCAGCAGAAATATCGCCCTGTTCGCTTCCTATCCGGCGGCGGCTCGACTGCTTCGTGAGCCTGCTATAACCGGCGTGCCCTCGCTCGTGCTGACGGACCATGACCAGCTTCGCCCACGGCGCTTAAAGGAAATCTCAAAGAAAGAAAAACGATCGGACATAAACACCGGCGGTCTGTCTGGACCGGAACGCCCGCTGCGGCTGCCCCGGAGATGGATTCGCCGCGGGAAAATAGACACTCTGGCAAGTGGCGAGACATCGCACCGACATCGCGGCGAAAATCGTCAAAAAGAGCCGCTCCAGCGCTGAATACCATCACGGAGGCGGTTCCTCCAGCGCTGGCGTGGCGGAGCCAGACCAGCACAACTGTCCTGCTTCGACGGCATGGCGGCAACGTCTTGGACAATCAACAAGCAACGACGACTGTGGTGAAGTTCATACTCGACTTTGGAATCAGCTAGTAGTCTCTTTGAGGGGTTCACCGTGCTTTCTCTGCTACCATTCTTTGCGCCTTCCGGAGTCGCCAAGTGTTGGACGCAACGACCACTGCGCTTTTGCGTGCTGTTCTTGAGGAGGTTTGCGACAGTCTGCCTCGCAGCGAAACCGGCACTCGGGCCCATGTCGCTTCCAAGATCTTGGAGGCCGCCAACAGAGGTGAGATCACGGTGAACCGCCTTCGGCAGGTCGGCATGGAAGCTCTTCGCTCCGCGCCAACGATGTGGCGGTAGATGCAGACAACTCTGATAGCGCTCATGTGAATTTCCAGGTCACGGTGTTGAAGATCCTTGTCGGCTACCCGGACGGGTTCGCATCCATGCCGGATCTCAAGCGAGACATGGCCATTTTGGCCACGAGCGGTCCGGATTGGGCGGCGCGCACCAAGAGAATGGGCGCCCGCGTGCCCGAGCTCGATCTTTTTTCGCAGCGACTCGTCGAGCGAGTGAATCGAGGGTGGCGCATCACGGACAAGGGACGAGCGGTGCTCGAGCTGATGGAGCCGCGGCCGAGCACGGGCCAAGTCCAGCGAGAGGACCCGAGAGCTCCTGAGCTGCCATCGCCAGTGCCGGCACGATCCCTTTCTGTCGAACTACGCCGGCGCGAGCCCGAACGACTGGGGCGGCGCCGGTCCTCTAAGAGCCGATCGTGCGCACCGCACTCTCCGACTATGTAGGTGATCATGGCCGCGCCCCACAATCAGGTTGCCGAAGGAGGATTTTCGATGCCGTTGTGGCTTTCTTTTTATTGGAGAGCTGGAACGAGAAGTGCTGACATCTCAGCACATATCGGAGCACATATCGGGGAGAGGTGCTGTTGCTTCGATCAGCTCCAAGATCCCGGATGCGAGGTGCGCTGGACCTCGATTTTGACGCGTGAAGCGTCGGTCCTGTGTCCATCGTCCGGAACGGTGTCCCGACGTGTCCATAGCCGGTAGTCGCGAGGCTGACCCATCTGCCGCTCTCGGTGCGGTCGTCCAGCTTCAGGTAATCGCCCGCCGCTTCCGCTGCGATGCCGTCCTATGCGTGCGGGCGCCAGAGAGGTATGCCGTTCTTCGACAGAGGCCTGATAGCCGCGTCGCAGCGCGTTGTCGGCGATCTGCTCACCACCGACATCAGCGAGAAGCAGGCAAGATCGATCAAGTACCAGCTCAGCATCGCTAAGCTTCCGCTCGCCAACAACGGGCACCATCGTGGATACAGCTTGTGGCGATAGCGATAGCCAGATGGGTCTTGCCGGTACCGGCGCCGCCCACCAAAACGGCATTCCGCTGCGTTAGCAGTCGGGCGCATGCGCTGGAATCAGCCGAAGAAAGGGGGCCAAACGCGAGATTTCAGCGTGAATGCGCTGAGAGTTGCATCAATCGACATCGGTATAATACAACAATAGAGCTAGACGTCCGAAAGGCGCATGGTCAAGTGTTGGGTACGAAATGCTCCGATCGGAAGCCGAGACGACACACTCAGGTGAGAAGCGAGATTGTTCGTTCCATTGCGTGCTGAGTTCATCGGGCAAGGGCGACCAAAATTGTCGCTCTCCAAGAGATTAAGTCCGGCGAGGCTCGATCGTGGTCACAGACACTGCAAAAGACGGGGCCCGTCGTGTCCCATTCAATCCTCCGCTTGAAGCAAAATACATGTCCGTTGACGGCAGCCTCGGCGGCAAGCTGTCTCGTGCTGAACACGGGCGAAAGTGGCGCCTTACTCGAGCACGTCCCGCCGACACTCAACCAGTTCTTTTTGATCTTCACATCAACCTCAGCGGTACGCCCGGTTTACCGACTCTGCAAGGGAGCATGGGTTCAGGGTTCCAAAATGGAAGTTGACTACGTGTGCAAGCTGCCGAGCTTCGCTCGGCATATGTAAGACACTACCTTATGATTGTGGCAACCCGCATCGATGTGGACCCGGACCCACTCGGTAACACATGGGATGAGACGGTCCTGCCTTCAGCGTGGAAGTTCGTTGAGATAGTCTATAGTTCGCGTTCATCACTAGAACTTCGTCGAGTGCACGGCCATTGACTGGGTGGGCTGAATAGCCGATCCGGGCGAGGCGGAGATTGGCGTGCATCACGACCTCTTGCACGCGACGCCTCCAACCCAATTCTTTCGTTGTCCGCGAAAGCGTCGCTTGTGCCTTCAAATTGACCAGCGAGGCGAAGCATCAGATTCAACCTTAGTTCGCGCACGAGGAGACTTGCGGCTCGCGCACGGCTCGGCCGATGTCGCCGCAACCGCCGGAAATCACGGTGATGCGTCCTGAGAGACCGAGGCCGTTCATGCCGTCGCCTTTCTGTCTGTCGCGCCGGCGACGATGGCGCAATCCGCGCCCAGCGCAAGTCCCCCATTCCTCCGCCCAAGCTTGGGAAGCCTAGTCATTTCGAATTTCACGGTCCTCCGGCAACCACGCACGAACCCGCGGAGATTGATGCCACCGTCGCGATGGAGATCGATAGGGTAAATGATCGGCGCTGATGCCTCTTCAAGGTTGTCCGCAAGGGCTCGGGATCCAGAATGTCACCTTGGCTGAGAAGTTCCTCTCTTTGCGGTCTGCGGTAGATCGGGTAGGACATGGTTGACCTCCTGATTCACTCACAATGGGAAGATGGGACCTTGAGCCTCCTTTTTGGTTCAGATGCGAGGAATTCCGCACCTTAGGCAACGCCAGGACTGCAAGCAGCCCACCGAGTTTCTACGGCAACGAACATCTTAGAGATTAGTGGGACTCTCCGCGCTTCTCGCCTTGTGGAGATGACTGCACGTTTGGCTGTGGGGACGATGATGTTCCCGTCTGTGGCTCAGAGGTAGGAGATGGTGATATCTGTGTCGGCGGCGCTGGCTCCGCTTTCGTGTGTGGCGATCCAGCCGGAGGAGGAAGCAGCGGGGAAGAGGCGGGAGGAGCCTGCGTCTGCGAACTGTGCGACGGCGTCGAAGTTTCAGCTTTGCCTTCCTGCTTGTGCTCGTCTTTCCCGGGCGGCACGGGAATACCAAGCCTTAGCATTAGTCCTGTGGTCAGCACGGTGTTCTGCTCGGTCAGCTTGTTCACCACCGACGTGTGGTCGTGGTGCAACGCGGTGTACTCTTTTTCGAGCGATTCCACCCTCCACATCAAAAGGTAGATGATGATCACTGCGCCGAGTATGAGCGCGGTCAGTGGCGTCCTCGCGGCCGCAAGAGCCCGATTAAATCCATGCCCACCTGCGCCCCCACCATGCCCACCTGCGCCGCCGGCAAGTCCCCCTTGCCCTGGCGAGACGTGCGCTTGCAAGGCTACGTTGCCATTCACGGTGTCGTTGAACGCCTCCGGCGCACTGAATTCGAGCACCGTCCAGAACATCTCGCTTAATAGCTCTTCCCCGCCGATGACGAGTAGTAACAGTTCGATGGAGCCATACCGCACGCCGCGTACTTCGATGCGGACGTCCCTCCAACTCCGATCCACACGAGAAATCTTCTGCGCGAGCTTTGTCCCGAACTCTTGAATGAGCGCCCGTTCATTGTCATCGGGTGCGGGAGATCGAGTCGGGCTGCTGCTCTGCCAATAGTTGGTCCAAAACTCTTTCTTTGTTGCACTGGGAGATGTGCTCGGCAGTGACAGGCGTACTACGGCCATCCTCTGCATGTTACCCCCTCTGCTTGTTCAGACTGCCATGGTCGGCGCACGGGCATCATTGCGACAAATTAAGAAGACGGCCCCGCTATTAGAGCAACGCTGGGCCGCAAGTGAAAAGCGTGATCCCACTTCACACATCGCAATGTGTCCAAGGAGCGCATTCTAGCGTGACGACCCAACATTGCATAGCGCGATTGTGAAGCAACTCACACCTCTTGGTAGAAAGCCTCTTGACTACCCCGGCGGTGACGGCATGCTTTGCTCGCCCAAGTCTCATGGGACGCCGCAGGTGATAAATGCTGCCGCGGCTGATCTGCAAAACTTCCGCTTGCTTGGTGATCGACAGATCGTGCTCGCGGTCGATCATCGCTTTGCGCTCAGCAATCCCGCCTTGGTGAGCGCGCCTTCTAAAAAACTGGTCTCAGCGCTGCTCGCTCCCTGTGGGATAGAAACGCATTGCCGCTAGACTGCGGCCGGAAGGGAGCGGCCGATATGATTTTGGTGGCATGTGACCCCGCTAGAAAACCTGGTCCATGGGCTGTTGCGTACGTGAGAGTGGTGACGCCGTCCCGGCGATCCCGTCTAGGAATATGAATAAATTGCGTAGCCCAGCCCTTCCGCCGTGTCAGCAGGAGGATTGGAGATGAACCGCAACAAATCGAAATCCAGGGCCGACCGCACGATGCCCATGGTGCACCCGAACGCGGCTGCCATCGACATTGGCGCGACCATGCACATGGCTGCCGTCAGGGCAGATCGCGCACCTGAGCCAGTACGCAGCTTTGGTACCTTCACGGCTGATCTGCATCGGCTGGTCGACTGGTTTCAGAATGCGGCGTCGAGACCGCCGTCATGGAATCGACCAGTGTCTACTGGATCCCGATCTTCGAGCTTCTCGATGCACGGGGGTTCACTGTGTTTCTTGTCAACGCGCGCGATGCCAAGCACGTGCCGGGGCGCAAGACCGATGTCAGCGACGCGCAGTGGCTGCAGCGGCTCCATTCGTTCGGGTTGCTGCGAGCCGGCTTTCGACCCAAAGGGCAGATTGCCGAACTGCGAGCCTACGTGCGTCAGCGGGAGCTTCTGCTGGAGTACGCGGCTTCACACATCCAGCATATGCAGAAAGCATTGACTGAGATGAATCTTCAACTCCACCACGTTGTGGCCGACATCACCGGTGCGACCGGCCTGGGCATCATTCGCGCGATCCTTGCCGGCGAGCGCGACCCTGAGGCGCTGGCGTGCTTACGCCATTACAGCTGCCACTCCAGCGCCGAGGCGATCGCGAAGGCGCTCACCGGTAGCTACCGTGCCGAGCATCTGTTATGCGCTCGATCAGGCACTCGCCCTTTACGACGCCTATCGCGAGAAGGCATCAGCCTGCGATGTCCGGATCGAAGCTGTGTTGAAGGAACTCAGCACCCACAGGGGTCGTGATCATGGATCAGCACCGCCAGTCTCGCGGCGTCGGAACAGAACCGATCAGGCGAACGCTCTGGCTTTCGACATGCGGGCGGCGCTGTTCGTGTTGCTCGGAAAGGACATCACTATGATCGACGGCCTCGGCCCTTACCTTTCGCTGAAGTTGATCGCGGAATGCGGCGACGACCTTACCTCATGGCCAAGTGCAAAGCATTTTACCTCCTGGCTGGGGTTGGCTCCGAGCAATAAGATCTCCGGCGGCAAAGTGCTCTCGTCACGAACGCGCCGATCCGGCGGTCGGGCCGCGGCTCTTCTGCGCCTCGCTGCCGTCACCGTCGGACGCACTGACACCGCGCTCGGCG
>NZ_JADPJF010000096.1:14116-21096 GCF_023073295.1 Bradyrhizobium sp. 23
CCTTTTACAGGCGCCTCTCGTCCCGCATCGGCAAGGCCAAGGCGGTGACCGCCACGGCCCGCAAGATCGCAGTCCTATTCTACAACGCGGTGCGACACGGAATGGAGTATGTCGATCCGGGGGCTCATCCTACGAGACGCGCTACCGCACGCGGGTCGTCAACAATCTGCATCGGCGTGCCAAGGCATTCGGGTTTGTTCTCCAGCCCGTGTTGCCGAAAGCTGGTGCTGCCGTTTCTTAGGAATCGTTCTCCAGCGTCAGCTCTCCGATCTTGGCGTGCAGCGACTTTACGTCGATCGCAGGCGCGGCGGGCGCAGCACTGCCAGGTCAAAAACCTCCGCACGCGCCGCCTTCCAATTGGGCCTTCCAGGCCGTGATCTGATTGGGGTGGACGTCGAACTGCTCGGCCAGTTGAGCGATCGTCCGGTCGCCCTTGACGGCGGCAAGCGCCACCTTCGCCGGCGTTAAAGCCGGACCGTTGTCTTTCGATCACCAGGCCGCCGAATCCTTATGAGCACGCACTAATATCTATCTCGCTGTGCAGAACAATTTTCCAACGATTCAATGATTTAACGGATTTGCTGGAAAACAGGAAAGCGCGCGTGTTATAACCGTGGCGTTGTTAAACCTTTACCGGGCTTTGCCCCACGCCGTTTTTGGAATACAACGTAGTCGACAGTGGTGAAATCAACACCTTCCTCGCCGGATGTTCTCAGAACCAGGCCACAGCGCGACTGCTGGCTATTTGTCTGGAACGCGCGTTGCGCAATGGGCCGGACGGTCTTCAGCCTCTCGAAAAATAAGATCCTGACGCACCGGGCTGGCTGCGCGAGAAGTTCGCGTCCGGCGTTAGGTTTCATCGCTTCGTGCCGAATGCCGCGCTCGAGGCGCGTGTGCGCCACGTTGCCGACTGGATCGAAGCTGCGCGGGTGAACAACGAAGAATGGCTGCAGCGCTGCGACGAGCAAGGCCGTCCGCTGAAGCTCCTTAAGATCGGCTCGCTCGCGCAGGCGATCGCTGAAGCCGACAAGGCGATGCGGCGGTTCGCTTTCAATGCGGCGGCCGCGCCCCATATCGACGGCGAGGGCGAAGAATCGGTGATGACGTTCGCCGACGGCAGCCGGATCGTGCGTCTTTTGACGCCGGCGGCGCTCGATCGCGAAAGCGCGATGATGGGTCATTGCGTCGGGCAGGGCGCGTATGACGCGGCCGTCAAAGACCGTAGCCGGATCATCTACTCGCTGCGCGACGCAAAGAACAAAGCGCATGTCACTTTGACGTGAAGGCGGACGGCAACGAGCTTCTGCAGTGCAAGGGCAAGGAGAACAGGCCGCCGGTCCCACGCTACATGCCGCAGGTCCGCGCGTTCATCGAACGCTCTCCATGTACGAGCCCTTTGCGTACGCGCTTGGCTGGGAGACCAACAATGCCGTCAGCAAGATTTATGCGGTCGAAAGGATCCTGTTTCGTGCTGGCGCCTTGCGCCGTTATCTCCCGGGAGATGGTCGAGGAGATGTGCGATACAGAGGACAAGCGCAACCTGGTGCATGAGGGCGGCGGACATGCCGTAATCTACGGTCCTGACGGCAGTCCGCTCGCGGAGAAGTTGCCTGAAACCAGCGTAGGGATCGTCTATGCCACTATCGATCTTGCCGCGATCGGCATAGCGAAGAACGCGGCTGACCCTGCGGGGCATTACTCCCGCCCCGACGTCGTTCGGTTGTTGTTAAATAACAAGCCGGCGAAGAGGGTGGAGCACTTCTCGCTTCCGCACGATGTTTTTGCGCCCGACCTGAACGGTGCGGAGTGAAGCGACGACCGGAAGTCGCTTCGAGGAGCGCATGCACCGGGAGGGCTGTACCCGCGGACATTTGCCGCTAGCGCCGCGCTACTCGGTCAAAACGGGCATGAGCGGAAGTATAAGCGATGTCCGCTTTGCTCCCCGCGGCGATGCTGCTGCAGTCAACTGCGGCTAATAAACTGGCGCCTCTAGGGCCCAGGCCTGCGCGCGAGGGTCGATCCCAGTTGGGTATTGATGTGCTGGTAAAACGAGATTTGGGACGGGGCGAAGCCATTGGGACCCGTTGGCCCGAAGGTAAGCAGCAGCTCATGTGTGCGGGAGCGATTCAGGTTCAGGATCGGCGTTCCGCCGCCGGACAGCGGAATAAGCTTGAATTGAGGGGTTACGCCGCCGCTGGAGACAACCACGAACTTCAGATCGTAACTGTAAACGTCGATCTTTTCAGGCTTCTTCGCACCCTGCGGCTTTGATGAATGGAGCAGATCGGCAGCCTTTACGTGGTCCTCCAAAAAACGCGCTATACCCAAATCCGACTTCACGAGAAGTGAGCTGGCGTCTCGTTCGATAGGCCACGCCTGCTCGTCGCACATGTCTTTGTTCTTGCCGGGGCCCGCAATGCTGCCGACACTCCAGTAGGAGTAGGCTGTATCCGTTCGTGTTGCAGTCGATGAAAGCTCTCCCGAAAGGCCTACGCTCCAGCTCCTACCGATCGAGAGGCCCGATTCCGATCCGTTCGTAAGCGTACGATTATAAGTCAGGTTCGGCGTGAAGCCCGAGCTTTCCACAACGCTAGGGGTCAACTGCAACTGAATGCCATAGTCTGGCGGTATCGGCGGTCCGAATCCGGTTGGAGTTTGATTGACCCTGCGTATCCCCTTGATGGTTTCGCACAGAATATTGCGCTTTATCTTAAGCACCATGTCGGGGCCGACATCTTGCGCCTCCCACGCTTCTGTGAGCGTAGGCGGGACAAGGCCGCAGCCGGCGAGGGGGATCGTCAGGAGCAGCGCTGCCGTGCACACCCTCAAGGACAAACTTAGCATTATGGCATGCCTCAGTCTGGCAGCTTGAGGTTCGGCTCATCAGGCCGCAGCTGCTTGAGTAGATCGGTCGCATCCCCGTGCGGGACCGAGGTGATCGTTACCTCAAAACCGGGGCCCGCCTTCTTGACGTGCAAATTGGCCTGATCGCCGGCTTTGTCCGCTAAACCGGGAAGCAGCTCGCCGGGCACTTCCTCAAGGATGAACTTGTAGTCGGCGCCGACCCTCTCGATACGGATCGCATCGATGCGGGGGTAGCACAGGTTTCCCCACAAGACTTCATTGGCGGCGCAGGGTGGAGGATGAGGGGCCATATCCGTCTCCCGATAAAAGTTTTTCCTCGCAATAGATTTTCGTCGCAACCGATACGATCGGGCCGTAATGCCGTCTTGGCAAGTCTGAGTAGCAGGAGCCTTGACGAAAAATGTCGAGTTGTATCCGGGGGGCCACACCAGGCAAGCGCGTTCAAAAGCGAACCGGGCTGCGGTGCGTCGTTGCCATAAAAGGGCTCGATCGTTTTCGCGCCAATTTTGCGGTGCTGGGCTAGGCTGCCGCACGAGCTTGCCTTACCCTCCGAGCAAGTCTAGCTTACTGCAAGCTTTAGTAGAACGCAATTTGATGCGGTGACGCGCCGCGGGGCCTGCACCGTGAAATTCAATGGGAGCGGCACGTGCGCTCTTTTTTAAATCGTAGGCCGGGTGGCTTTTTTTGGACCATCGTCCTTCAGCTGGTGACCTGTGTGCTTCCTGGCGTTGCGGCCTCGGCCGATGCTCCCGGCAAGCCGGCGTTGACGGTTATTCTAGAGCGCAATGAAATTCTCGCCGGCCAGACGATGAGCTTCAACGTGTGGATCGAGAATGCGACCGAGGCCAGGATAATCGATGCGGGTCTCAGCTTGTTTGGGCCGACCTTCTTGAAAGTCGGCACCCTCGACACAAGCGGCGTGTGCTCCACAAAAGACACTATAGTTCTCGGCAGCGTTGAGCCCGGTTCGACGCTGGTGCGGAACAAATTGTGCCTGAAGGCAGATTCCAGCATCGAAGAGCGTGACGAGAATCTGGGGTTCGGTCTCAGCTATTCACTTCAGAACGTGAAGGACAACAAAACGACTGCCGGCGCGCTTGTTGCGGAAAAGAAGTTGAGCATCGGCCTATTCGGAACGGAAAGCGTTGGCGGTGTTTCGCTGCGTCTTGCGTCGTACATCATTCCCGGCACGCTTTTCTTGATGATTTTGCGATTATTCGCTCCCAAATGGAAAGTAGAACTCGGTGCGACGGAGTCCGTCACACTCAGCATTTTTATCTCGGTTCTCTTGTTCCTTCTGGCGGCGCTTGGATTTCCTTCCTTGCAGCTGCGTTTCGCAGGGATCGGATCAAGTGTAAGTGCGATTGCGTTTCTCGCGCTCTGTGGCGCTGCGATCGCGCTTGCTTTCATTGCAGCCGTCGTTTTGCAAGGTTTGTCATTTATAGCCAGTCAATGGCGCAAAGCCCGCGTTGTCCAGGAAACTGACAGTCCCGGCAGAATGCTCCGGAAAGCTTTGCGCGCTGCCGGGGGCAACTTCGAGCCCGTCATGATGATCCAGGGCGATAAGCAGTTTTTCGGTTCGCTTGCAGTGCCCACGTACGACGGCGGCAAGATTTTGCTCGGATGGTTTAAGCTCAAGATATCCGACGAGACGAAGCGATCGAAAGCGGAGGAATTGGTCAGAAAGAACAAGTTCGTCAAACTCATGAGAAAAGCTGCCTGGTGGAAGATTCAGCCGGAAATGGATGATCCGGTCAAGGAACCGGACGACGCTGGCGGTCTCAAAGCAACGAATACGATTGGTAAGTACTTCGATGAGAAGGCCGTGCGTTTGGCGGTCATGCGAGATGAGCTTAAAGAGAGCAAACCTGTCATCGTGACCAAATGATGCGGCTGGGACCGGCCTTGCGGCCGGCCCCAGGAGATAGTTGCCGCCTTGCTCGCCTTGTGTGGCAAGCAGTGGCGGCATCTTTGGGCACGTAGCCCAGCTGTACAGCGTTGTGAGAATATCGCGCCAAGGGCGAGAAGACAAACGGTAAACGGTCAATAGAAGGTGGTCACCCCCGATGCGGCGCTTGCGAGGAATTTGAAATGGCGCGCGTGGTTTATTGTGTTTTTGACGTTCATCTCTGGTCGCAGCCGTTCGTTGGGGCCGATTTCGATCCAAGGGTCCATTTCCTTTGGTCCGCTTCTGATTTCCGCCAGATGCGCACCCGCGGCACCAAGATCGAACTTGCGAACCTGGTCCTGCTTCCTCTGAATAATGAACTCGATCTGCGACGGAATCACCTTTGGCCGCGCTATCAGACGGTCGCTAGCAATGTACCAGGAAGTATAACTCCGTTTGGAGAAGCCAGCGATTTTGTGTGGCCGGTACGCTGCAGGCCCAAGAATCTCGATTTAACGCTAAATGGAGCCGTGTGGAACACGAACCGGAAAGTGCGGTCGACGATCTGGCTTTGGCCGTTCGGGTGGTCGTCCCTGCTCGAGATGGACCTTCCTGCAGGCGATGAGTTTGACGACCTGCTGGATATTGGAATCAAGCTCCGTCAGAAAGATCCTGCTCCTCTGCTCCTGAAGGGGAAGGCGGTCGGGGTGTCCGGCGCGCTTGCCCATCTGGCTCAGCTCGTCAAGCAGGATCTGTGCACGCCGGCCGCTCAAGGAAAGGCAATGGAATCTACTCGCCTTCCGCGCTACGTCGTGTGCGCCATTGAATTGCAGAAAGGATTTCAAGTTCGCCGCAACATCTCCATGGCGGATCGAATGTCGCTGATCGGGGCTGTGCGCGGACAGGAGCTCGACCTGAGCAAGTTTCTCAGCAATCCTCCCTTATTCACGCCGCTCGGTGATGGCAATTTTGCTGTCACCGACTTTGATGCGGGAACAGCAATCGTTCAGCGGCATCGGCAGGACCGGGAGGGCAGCCTGGAAGGCAATCATTGCTTCTACGTCAATACGCGGAATTTTTTCTCCATCTTTCTCACCCTTCATCGGTTGATCGCCTACCTGACCGTGAAATCGAAGGGAGACGCAAGGGCGGCGGCTGCCGCATCGGTGCTCGCGTCCTTGCCTGCCGAATATCGAAACAGGCTCTGCTCGGACTTCGCCGCTAAATATGCGCCGCAGCCGACTGTTCCAGTTGTTGCAGGTAATAACCCCGCGGCTCCTTGAGGGCACGTTCGCGACGCATGGGTAGTGCTTCAGCGCGAAGCGTTTTTCAAGCGGCATGGGCACCGAACTTGATCTTGGGCCGCGAGCCATCGATTCCTTCCCGGACATGGCGCATGGACTTTATCCCGTCGCTCGTTCTTCTTACCGCGCGTGAGCTCGTTAACCTTGGCTTTCGCGACAGGGACCCGTCTGCCCGTAAGCCTCACCCGCGCGAGGGATCGTTACCAGCAACCGCCGAGACTTAATGCGCTGGGCAGGCGAGCGAAGGAAGATTGAGGTTGGCTACCTACTCAGACTCGCCGTGCGCTACGCGAAGCAGTTCGCGTAGGCGCTCCCAGTTGAGCGTATCCTCGTACGGGAGACCGATTGAGTGCGCCGAGGCTCTTGCAGCGACTTCGCTTGCGATCTCTTCGAGCCTGTCGACGGGAATGGGATCGACATCTCCCGTGATGCCGCGTTGTGACAAGCGTCCCGGACAATCCTGGCGAACTCGCGTTCGCGGGCCTGATTAACGTAGCGCTCGGCCATGGCGGTCATCCGTAAGCGCGAAGCCGATACCCTTGCTTCAGAATTCGAATGAACGTGGGAAAGAAGCCTCCGGCTTGGACGGAGGTTTCGGATGGGATTGGACAGCAAAAAGGACGTCCATTTGGACGGCTCAACGAGGGGATCGGTGAGCCGGCTGGAGGTTCTTGAAGGACCATCGGGGCGCCGCGTACGTTCGGAAGCTGAGAGAGCTCGGATCGTCGCCGAGAGTCTGTTACCCGGTGCCCAGGTGTCCGAGGTGGCGCGCAAGCACGGAGCGACGCGCTGGCAGATCTACGATTGGCGACGGCGGCTTCGGCAACGAGGCGTGTTGCCGCCGCGCGAGGTATCGCAGCCGACATTCGCGCCGCTAGTCGTGGAAGGTGCGTTGGAGGAGCGTCAGGTTCCGGCGATCAAGC
>NZ_JADPJF010000096.1:21106-40547 GCF_023073295.1 Bradyrhizobium sp. 23
TGAGAGAAAGTGTATGGATTTCAATGATCGACTAAACATTGCGGCGACTCGGAGCAAAGTTCAGCTTTCCCCAAGGCGCTGTTCTTACACGGCTTTCGATGCCTTGCGGCGGCCGGAATGACGCGCGAGGATGATCTTCGGACCCGTCCCGGCCGTATCCGCTCCACGCGCGCGCCCCGGACAAAGCCGTTTGTGGCGCAGGTACTCACAGCCGCTCAGAAGGCCGGCGGCCTCTCGCGAGGCAAGGATGGCCGTGGCGGAAAGTTTGGACGCGGCCGCGCCGCGAGCATCGCTGCGGCACGGCTCAACGCCAGCGGCCGCGGTGCTATGGTCAAGGCGCGGGTGGTGCGGCGGATGCGTTCGCCGGGCGCGTTGCGCGCCCATATCGGTTACCTGCAGCGCGACGGAATCACACGAGACGGCGCTCAGGGCAAACTATTCCACGCCGAGGCGGATGATGCGGACGGTTGCGCCTTCGTCAGGCGTTGCGAAGGTGACCGCCATCATTTTAGGTTCATTGTCTCGCCTGATGATGCGGGTGAATTTGCCAGCCTGCGTAGCTTCAGTCGGGAGCTGATGGACCAAGCCTCGCGCGACCCTGGCACACGGCTTG
Organism: Bradyrhizobium sp. 23; assembly: GCF_023073295.1. Taxonomy (NCBI): domain Bacteria; kingdom Pseudomonadati; phylum Pseudomonadota; class Alphaproteobacteria; order Hyphomicrobiales; family Nitrobacteraceae; genus Bradyrhizobium; species Bradyrhizobium sp. 23. The sequence continues at coordinate 21,720 of NZ_JADPJF010000096.1, forward strand.
ACTGGTGGCGGTCGACCACTCGAATACAGAGGATCCGCACATTCACATCCTCGTGCGGGGCCGTACCGATGATGGTGCCGACCTCATCATCAGTCGCGGGTATTTCGCTATGGGCTTGCGCGCCGGCGCCAGCGACCTTGTCATGCGCGAACTTGGCCCTCGTTCGGAGCTCGAGACTCGCCAGAGCCTTGAGGCGGACACGACAGCCGAACGCTGGACCACACTCGATCGGACGCTTGCCCGGGAAGCGGGGACGGCGGACGGCGTTATCAATTTGAGGTCCGAGCGGGATCTGCCGGGCGCGATCCATTGCGGGAAAGCGGATCGGGCGCATGCGGACGCTCGCGCGGCGCGGTTTGGCGAAACCTGCGGGCCCCGCCGTCCGGGTTCTGGCCCCCGATGCGGAGGCGAGCTTGCGCGCGCTGGGCGAGCGCGGTGACATCATCAAGCCGCTGCACAAAGCCCTCACGCGGGACGGCGCCAGCCGCACCCCCGCATCCTGGGCACTGGAGGGCGAAACTCATGGCGGACCAATCGTTGGCCGTCTCATCGGGCGCGGGCTTGATGAAGGGCACAGCCTTTGCCGTTGTCGACGGGATTGACGGGCGTGTGCATCACGTGAAGCTTCCTGCTGTCGAGGCGGCCGGCGATGGGCCGATCGGTGGGATCGTGGAACTGCGCCTGTTTGCGGACACCCCTGGTCGAACACGGATTGCGCTCGCGGTTCGCTCGGAGCTCTTTCTGGACCAGCAGGTCGCGGCGGATGGAGCAACGTGGCTAGACCGGCAGCTCGTCGCGCGAGATCCTGCCGAGCTCTCGCGCATTGCGTTTGGCGCCGAGGTCCGTGCGCACTTGAACGGCGCATCGATGTTTTGGCCGACCAAGGACCCGCCCGGCGCGATGGCAACAAGGTCCGGCTAAGCCGCAACGTGATCGAAAGCCTCCGCGACCGCGAACTCGACGTCGTTACACGACGGCTCATGGAGCAAGCGGGGCTTCCGCACTTATCATCTGATGTAGGTGAGCAGATCTGAGGGGACTATCGTGGACGTCTGTCAGTGGCGTCCGCACGCTTCGCGATGATCGAGAACGGCCGCGGCTTTCAGCTTGTGCCCTGGTCGCCTTCGCTCGAGCGGGAGTGGCCGCGTTCGGTGATCGTCCACGAAATCAAGCGCGAGAATTTCCAGTTGACCTCGGGATGGCGCGCGCGCCTTGGAGATGTAATCTTATTCGACCGACAAACACGGCAAGCGCCGCCTACAACTTGGGAAGTACGAGAAGCGCAAAATGTCTGCATATCCTGGTTGATCCCGAAGGGGCGCTCGAGCGCCGCAACCATTGGGAAAAACCAGCCATTCTCTGCTCGTCGGCGCTATCCTGCATGTCCTCTACGCTGAAGCTGACAAGACACTTGCCGGGGCTCAACTTGGTGATCGCGTTCATCCCGTCGTCGCTTCAGCAGCGCGAGAGCTGCTCAACAAGAGCGAGAACGAGCGGTCGGGCGTGCTGTCGACCACAATGAGCTTCTTGGGCCTTTATCGCGATCCGGTCGTTGCTAAGGTCACCGCGCGGAGCGATTGGCGCATTCTCGATCTCGTCGACAAACCGCAGCCCGTTTCACTCTATCTCGTCGTGCCGCCATCCGACATCGTCCACACAAAATTCCTGATGTGGCTCATCCTCAATCAGATCGGACGGCGCCTGACCGAGAGCCAGGATCCCGACCGGCGCCGTCAAAAGCTCCTCCTGATGCTCCACGAGTCATGCAGCTCTGGGCCGCCTCGATTTGTTCGAGAGCCAGCTTGCCTTCATGGCCGGCTATGGCATTCGCAGTTTCCTGATCACTCAGAGCTTGAACCAGTTAGAACGCGCCTATGGACCGAACCACGCGACCTCGACAATCGTCACATCCGGATAGCCGTCTCCACAATGACGAGCGCACCGCTAAGCGCGTCTCGGATGCGCTGGGGACCGCGACCGAACTGCGCGCCATGAAAAACTATGCCGGGCATCGCATAAGCCCCCTGGCTTGGACACTTGATGGTGTGAGCCGCCAAGAAACGTCCTGTCCTCTCCTGACGCCTGGCGAAGTCATGCAGCTCTCATCGAAAGAGGCGATTGTGATGGTGTCGGGCCTCCACCCGCTGCGTGCCACCAAGGTTCGTTATCACGAGGACCCGATAACGACAGGGCCAAATCGAACGGACCGAGCGCCTTAGATCGGGACCGACGGCAGATATCTGAGGGCTGGGAGGCCGCATGACATGAATGCTGAAATCTGAAGCGAGTTGAGACGAGGTACGGCCTGCATTCGAGCTGCCGCTCGATGGGGTAACGCTGCTTGCTTGAGCAAGCGGAAGCCTCTCCAGAGTTCCGGAAGCTTTTCTCAAAAGTTGGCCTACTAGTTTTTGCGGATTGCATCGCAGGGCCTCTGTGTTAGCAATCCACCTTGCACGGTCTTAGTCTGCGAAATCCTGTCGAAAATGCGAGAACTTGCACTGCCCCAAACTTCAGCAGACTGGTGTAACGTTATCCGTTTACGTCAGATTGCAATGAGGCAACCCCTGAGACCGCCTGCAATATGTTTCCACAATTCCAGAGGAACGGAACTACATCGTCCACTTTCGGTGGAAGGACAACTGGAGAAGCACATTGGCTTGGAGCCGTTGAATGAGACCCAATCCCGCCGGATGGCGATGATGGCCAAGCATCCTCACACCAAGATCAATCTGATCAGCTCGATGGCCTCGCGACAAGACGGCGTTACGCAAGCAGAGTTGCGCAAGGCCACAGGATGGAAGCTTGTCCCGATGCCCCTGATCGCGAAGCGGTGCAAGATGAAGCTGATTACCAAACGTGAGAAGGGCAGCGTCACTCGCAAAAACGGTAAGATCGCGAGCAAGAGCGGCCACTTCACGACGTACTACATGATGGCGCATGATTTGACTACGGCAGTTGCCGACGCGACTACCGACACAGTGGGCAGAAAGCCCTATCCGTCAATGCATAAGCCAAGTGATGCGGAAAACGCGTCATGAGCCAAAGTCCTGCAGGGAATCGCGAAGCTATCCCGACAGCGAGGCTCGGCTATTTTTCGCGCCGGCTATCCCCCTTCGGAGGAAAGCGCGAAACTGTTATAGCCCATTTCGATGCCAATGCCGAAATCGCGAAACTCGGCTCGCTCGCGCAAACAACTCAGCAGAGCGTTGACGTCTTCGTCAATTTCCCATTCTATTTCAATACTCACAAGGCGCTGCCTCTCGCGCGCAACCCGAGCGAGATCGTCTTCACGGCTTCTTCGTCCAATCAGGTCGGAATCGCGGGAACATCGGTTGTGTCGGCATCCAAGGCCGAACTGTGCCACTTGACGCGAGCCCTTGGCACCCAACTGATCCGCCGAAGCGCTCGGATAAACGCCGAGAGCTCGGGCGTCACCGAAAGTCCGCTGTTTAGAAACATCGGCATTTTCGAGACCAGCGTGCAAGACCGCGGAACGGTCCCGCTGGAGCAGATAGCCGCGAAACACTTCGGTAAGCCACGGAAGATCGCGGCGCGTGAGCTTCCTCGCTTTGGGCGACGCATCCTACATCACCGGCATCGACGTGGCTGTCGATGGCAGACGCACACAGCCTTGAGCCCAACAAGCCCCCATGGGCTCGGAGAGCCCCCGTGAGAGTCATCCGTCATCCTCTACACCAGTTGCAGTGCAACGCGGATACTCACAATGTGCAGAAGAACAGAATGAGAAAAATCATTAAGGCAGCCGCCGTACAGATCAGCCCCGTGTTGTACAGCCGAGAGGGGACAGTCGAGAAGATCACCAGAAAGATTCGCGAATTGGGCAAAAAGGGGGTGCGTTTCGCCACGTTTCCCGAGACCATCATTCCCTACTACCCGTATTTCTCGTTCGTCCAGCCGCCCTTCACGCTTGCCAAGGAGCATCAGAGGCTGCTTGAGCAGTCCCTTACGGTACCCTCTGCGGAGACGCATGCGATCGGTGATGCGGCCAAGGACGCCCAAATGGTCGTTTCGGTCGGCGCCAATGAGCGGGACGGAGGATCGATCTATAACACTCAGCTCCTGTTCGATGCGGACGGCACGCTGATCCAGCGTCGCCGCAAGATCACCCCCACCTATCATGAGCGGATGGTCTGGGGCCAAGGCGACGGTGCCGGCCTTCGCGCCGTAGACAGCGCCGTTGGCCGGATCGGCCAGCTTGCGTGCTGGGAACATTATCTCCCGCTGGCAAGATACGCCTTGATTGCCGATGGCGAGCAGATCCACTCCGCGATGTACCCCGGCTCAATCTTCGGCCCTCTTTTCTCCCAGCAAACGGAAGTGAGCACCCGACAGCATGCCCTTGAATCGGCCTGCTTCGTCGTCAGCGCAACCGCATGGCTCAACGCCGACCAACAAGCCCAAATTGCCAATGACACGGGCGCTGCTATCGCCCCGATTTCCGGCGGTTGCTTCACGGCTATCGTTGCCCCCGATGGTCAATTGATAGGCGAGCCCCTGAAGGAAGGTGAAGGAGAGGTGATTGCCGATCTCGACTTCATCGAAATCGACGGGCGCAAGAGAGTGATGGATGCAAGCGGTCACTACAGTCGCCCTGAACTGATCAGCCTCCTGATCGACCGAACACCTTCTTCGCACGTCCATGAACGGACTATTCCTCCGAGGAGCGTGGCGACTGCCGGCCTTCATCGCGAGGACCGTGCTGCGGACGCCTCTTGACATTTTTTGGTCCTCCCCGCCCGAGCCGGAGATGGCGCATCCCCGCTTCGACCCGAACGGCCGGAGATCAGGTAATCGCCCGAGAGTCACGTGCGCAAAGAGAAAGAGCTTGTTTGCAGCAGGGCCATGCGGGCCGCTTGGCATGATCCAGACCGATTCTCTATTGGAGAAATGACTAGCTGCGGAGCCTCGCCAATGACCTTCAGCCTACAGCGCACCCGGTCACTGCAGCGGCAAGTTCGCTTCAGGTGTTCGAAAAGTTACGCTGACCGCCGCGCCCATCCTTGCCGCGCCCCGCCTTGAGATCTGGATGTTGCCTCGATGAGGACCCGCTCATGTTGGGAGCCTACATCGTCAGCTCGAGACGGCTCGTCACGGCAGGTCTTTCCGAGTGGCGCCAAACGGCGGACAGATCAGGTCCAGGCGATCCCCGCCGGGGAAGCTGGCGGCTGAAGGTGAACGCGCACTCAAGCTATGTGATCTCCATGCAACGGCAATCCTGCGCAACACGAGCGCCCATTCGGGTTAGGAATTTTATGGAGGACGACAAAAACCAGATTACTCGCCGAGAAGGTGCCCACGGTTGCGCTCAACGATCCGGACCCAGCCCGCGGCTCGAGAAATGGGCCAAAGAGTACGAAAAGCTGTGTCCTGGACCCGGCCTCCAGATGCGATGAAAATTCATAACTGCCGCCGCACGGTGCTCTGCGGCGCTGGCACGCTCTCAGTAAACAACCGCACTTTCAGGGCGCAGTATCCAGGCCTATGCTGGCGGGATGGAGCAATCAGTACTTTTCAGGTGCCCGCGCAGACGGGCATGAACGTGCAGCAACTGCTGACGGGACTGGAGCAGATCGGTCCCGATACTCATCTACCGGTCGTTTGGCCGGCATGCTCCTCGGTCCATTTGGTGAATGCCTCCACCGGCAAGCTGTGACCACAGTGCTTCTGAAGTGCGGTGAGGGCAGTCGACGGGTGCCATCCGGCATGCTCACTCCGGTTTGGGTGCGCATCCTTTCCGGCGTAGTTCGCGTACCATCCCTGGAAAATCCAGCGCCTTAGAGGGGTGATGCTTGCTGCCGCTGCAGGCGTCGCAGTCGCCCTCGCTGCCGGCGCTCTTCCTCAAGCTTCGGCACCATCAGAAATGGTGCTTACGGCTGGCACGGTGCGGTGCAGCGGCAGCGTGCGTTGAAGATTGCGGCTGGCCGGCGAAGGTTTCCCCAGCTTAGCATCGTATTTCTCGGGCAGCACCAGAATCCGCTTTCGCGTGAACGGATCGGCCTGATCAGCCATCGTGGGCCCGCTCTGCAAGCTCCTGTAGAACTCGACATCCATGATGTGCCCTCACTCAACGCCACCAGGATTTGCACTTAAGTACATCGGGCGGGCGAACAGGGGGGCCTTTCGCAGAATGTTCTGCAACGAGGCTGTAGCAGCCGATTTGGCGCAAGTAAGCTCGCCGTCGGCAGGGGCAATTCACATTTCAGTCCTCCACCGATCCGGAAGCGACGCCCCGGGGTGCGGGCGGACCCATGAATCGCGTGGCTGGCGAGGACCGGCACAACGAGCGCTACGTCTGTAGCCATAACGAGGGGGACCCGCTGCGCGATCCACCCGCCTGCCAGCGGGACCGACAGTTCCCCTGAGGCCTCCTGACAGGTGAGTGGTCGCACCGGGCCTGCTGATACGTTTGAACAGCCGTAGGACGGGCTCGACGTGCGGCACGCGAACGGGTGTAAGTCCTATCGCACGCTGGTGATGCATGCCGGAAATCGGGCGAGGCGCGGGTGTATTTGGTCGCCGCATGAGCTGGTGCGCTTCTTACGAGGCGCATCACCGCACAGGGAATAAGGCCGGTGCGTCCGCGCGGTTCGTTCGCGACCTCGAGGGCGCGAGGGCGCATCTAGATTGCGCCTGCGCCTCGTTTTGGATCGGCAACTTTGTCGATTTGACGTAAGGGTGCACGCACCGTCCCCGAAATCGCGCGTCTATCGGCGACCTGCTGTCTAGAGGCACAAGAGGCTACGCCGTCTGGCGCTGGTCTTTAGGAATCCGCCCTTTCTTTCTTTCGGTACGCCAGGCTGCGACCAGAATGTCCCCGCGGTTGAAGCGGCATGCGGTCTCGGCCCTTTTGTCGTGCGTCATCGCAGGGCGATTCATCTGTTTCGACCAAACATCCAGACCACGCGCGAGCAAGCGCAGGCGGTGTGCGGTCGCAGAAAGAAGGAAGCTGGAGTATGCAGATTAGCGGCGGGCGCCGGGAAGAACCGAGCTCAAGTCGGAATGAAGCTGAGGTGGACGCGCAGCCGAGTCCAAGCGAAGCTCAGCAGACCAGAAAGATAACAATTCAACTTTCTGAGTGCATTTTCCAGCGACTCGAAGCCGCGACTGACCGCCCTGGTATGGGCAAGAGCGTCGTCGTCGAGGCGGCACTTGAGCGCTTCCTGGATCCGGCGCCGCGTATAGAGGGGCTGGTTTACGAGGCGATCGAGCGAACGAATAAGCAGGTGCTCAGTCTGCGGACGGACATTGCGGTGATCGCGGAAACAGTGGCTCTCCATGTGCGATACCACCTCACGCTGACGCCGCCGATGCCGCGGTCCAAGCAGGACGAGGCGTGCGTACTGGGCCTCGAGCGCTTCAAGGCTTTTGCCGAGCAGGTCGATCGTCGCGTACGGTTTGGCCGGCCCTTGCTGCAGGAGGCAATTGATAGCTCGGGAAGTTCCAGCCGATCCGGGCCTGAATTGGGCGGCGGAGCGTCACGCGCCGTTCCACGAGCGCCAGTTGAAGAAGAAACCCACTGCGTGGCCGTCGTAGGTGAAAACTCAAACGCGGGTGCTGTCGCCGAGGAGGGCGGCAGCAATATCCACTTTCGACAGCTGCCAAACGCCTTGTGTTAAAGCCAGTGGCCGCGTTTTGAGCGACACGCGCAGCGATGCCGCTGGGCTGAGATCAGGCGAGAAGCCGGTCAACCGGGGTTGGAGCTGGCGGATCATCTCTTGCGTGTTCCTTCCCTTTGCAGCGGGATGTTATCTTTCCTACCTGTTTCGGATGATCAACACGCTCATTTGTGACCGCCTCGCCTCTGAATTGGAGCTTGGTACGGCCGATTTGGGGCTGTTGGGCTCGATCTACTTTCTAGTCCTTACCGGCAGCCAGATTCCGATGGGCATGCTCTTGGATCGCTTCGGTCCGCGCCGAGTCCAGGGTGCGCTCTTGCTGCTGGCTGCCGCAGGCGCTGCGCTTTTCGGACTATCGAATGGATTTCTGTCGCTTCTGATTGCTCGCGCGATGATAGCATTAGGTACCGCAGCTTCCCTCATGTCTGGCCTGAAAACAGTCGTGCTCTGGTTTCCGAGAGAGCGCGTGGCGCTCATCAACGGCTGTATGATCATGCTGGGTGCACTGGGCGCGGTAACGGCAACCGCACCAGCCGAGGCATTGCTTAACTGGATAGGCTGGCGCGGTCTATTTGAGGTGCTTGCCGCATCCAGCGCCTCCGCGGCCGCTTCGATCTATTTTTTGGTTCCAGAGCATGAGGCAACTGCGAAGAGCCCTCCAGGGACAGTCAGCCTGAAGACCGTCTATACGGATGGGCGGTTCTGGAGAATTGCGCCGATTTCTTCAACATGTATCGGGTCCGCGTGGGCCCTGCAGTCCTTGTGGGCAGCGTCCTGGCTGAGCGATGTGGAAGGGTTGGATCGAACAAGCCTTGTCACTCGATTGCTCGCAATGGCGATAGCCCTAAGCATTGGCGCATTGCTGCTCAGCGTGGTCGCCGATTCACTGCGCCGGCATGGCAAGAACATTGAAACGTTGCTCTCAATCGTAGCTGCTGTGTTCATTGCAGCCGAACTCGCGCTGATATTGCATCCGCCATTCCCGTCGCTACCGTCGTGGATCGTTGTGGCGGTGGTCGGATCAGCAATCGTCCTCAGCTACGCGATCATCGGAGATTACTTTCCGGCCCAACTGATCGCGCGCGCAAACGGCGTGCTCAACGTTCTGCATTTCGGGTGGGCTTTCCTCGTCCAGTACGGGACGGGGTTAATTCTCGAGCAATGGCCGGTAAAGGACGGACACTACCCCTCAATCGCGTATCAGACGGCGTTCAGTATGAATGTTGTGCTGCAGCTGGTCGCACTAGTCTGGTTCATCGCCCCTTGGTTCAAATGGTTGAATTGGAAATCTGAGATCGCCGTCAAGCGCAAGTCGACGGGCCAAAGCAGGTCAGTTCACGTCATGATCCCGAGCGCCGAAATGGTTATCCTGGAAACCGATCATGATGTGGAGTGGTGAACTCGGCCTTCTGCCTGACTTCCCGCCTCTTCGGTCTGCGTTAAGGAGGTCCGGCCGACTGATTGCCTAAGAAGCTCCAAACAGCTGGTCGGATATGCGACATGCGTCGCAAGGTCGACAGGAATGATACGAAAAATGCGTAATATGAATGAGCGCTGGCTGGCATGCGACTTGCTGTTGTTTTCCACAGAGCCAGGTAAAGCGAATTTGAGCAATGACCAGTGTGACTGAGAGCGCAAGTCAAGTCGGTGCGGAGAATGTGCTGAGAGTCGGTTCGCCGGCTCCCTCCATCAAAGTTGAGGACTGGCTCCGTGGCCAACCCCTTACAAAGTTCGAGCCTGGGAAAGTATACATCATCGAGTTTTGGGCGACGTGGTGCGGACCATGTATCGCCTCGATGCCGAATTTGGTGACCCTGCAAAGCAAATACAGGAGCAACGGAGTTGAGGTGGTGGGCATCGCGGCTCACGAACAAGCTTCGACGGCAGATGAAGCGCGAGCCAGCTTGGACGCTTGGTTGACGAAGAGCTTGCCAGATCTGAACTTCGCGATCGCATTCGACTACTCCGGCGAAATGAACAAGCTTTGGATGGATCCCAGCTTTTCTGTCGGGATTCCCTCGTCATTCGTGGTCGATCGTGACGGCCGCTTCGCCTTTATCGGCCATCCGACGCAACTCGATAACTTGTTGCCAAAAGTTCTGAACGGCTCCTGGGCAGTGAGCGACGAAGCCAAAGCCCTGGATGCGGAGAGGATAACCACGGGCAGACGCAGAAAGCGCGAACTATCGCAGAAGCGAGCGCTGGTGGAACCGATCTTTGCCAGACTTGAAGCCGCCATGAATAGTAAGGATTGGGCGGCAGCCCTTTCAGGGGTTGAGGAGGCACTCGCTGCGATGCCGGACGATGTCACCATCCGTGGGCTTCATGCGGAATTGTTGCTTCACAAGATACGCGACATGCGGGCCGGCTTGGCGGTATTGCGCCAATTGGTTCGCGATGCGATCGACAAGAAATCTGTGGTTTGGATGAGCGTGGCCATCCGCCAACTCTTCGACCCCGCGAAAGACTACTCCGGTTTCCCACACACCGAGCGCTTTGCCATGGGCAGGGACCTCTCCGAACACATCCTCGCGGCGAATCCGCCCCAAGGCAGCGAGGGCGCGAAGTTCCTCTCGTACGGGGCGGTCGCTCGGTACTATTACGAGACCGGTAACAGGGATCGCGCGATCGAATTGGTCGAGGTGGCGCTGAAATGGCTGGATGCAGCGCCTGCCTCCGATGTAGCGAAACGGGATCTCGTGCAGTGCTCCCTCCAGGCCTTGGCGAGCTACAGGAGTGAGAAGCTCTGTTACGAGGAGTGTTGTTCGGCACCGCAAAACACAGCTCCCGAAAAGGCGGAACCGGGATCGCCAATGGAGGCAGCGTGAGCAATGCTACTGGCTATGTCTTCTCGGCCCTTGTGGTTTTCGATCGAAGTTGATGCCTTTGGGAATGTCCGGGCATTCACCTGAAGCCAGGATAGGACGAGTGAGGGGTGAACGCAGGCGCGCCGCACCACCACAAGTTCTTTACGGTGAATGTCTCTTCAACGTACGGTCGCGGTCCGGCGCGATACGGCGAGAATGCCTCAGGTGAAGAGTGGTCGCCGGCTGCTAAGGGTGGCGGCATTTAACATGCTGGTGGCATCTTCGAACAACCAAAAAAGATTGAAATGGGTGGTGACGCTGATGCATTCGAACTCTCAAGGAAGCTTTCTCAAGTTTTTACCGCTGGTTTCAGAAGGGATTCAGGACTTTGTTTCGCGTTGGCCGCAAGCCCATTCGGGAGAGGCGGCAACCGGTGGCAACGGACGGGGTTTTTTAAAGCGGTCAGTGCGCTGTGCGCGCCGCGCTAAGGGAGCACTGAGCGAAGCCGTGCCTTCATTGTCACTCCGCTTTGGTACCACGGCGCCGGGTCGAGCGTGATGTACAATCACCGCCAGCGCCGCTCTGTTAAAGCCGCCGCCCTGTTCCAGCCATCTGGCCCCTGGTACAATGTTCTTTATATCCAGGTACTCATCGCGATCCTGATTGGCGTTCTCGTTGGCTGGTTGTGGCCTTCTGTGGGGACGAACAGCTGGGTCAAAGCGCTTGGTGACGGATTCATCAAGCTGATCAAAATGGTGATCGCGCCGATCATCTTCTGCACTGTTGTGTCCGGAATTGCGCATGTTCAGGATGCACGAAAGGTCGGCCGAGTCGGCGTCAAGGCGCTGCTTTACTTCGAGATCGTGTCAACCTTCGCGCTGATCCTGGGTCTCGTGATGGGCAATCTCGTTCAGGCCGGTCATGGGCTTGCTCCCAGGGCTGACGCCGCGGCGGTAGCCAACTACGTCAAAAGAGCGGAAGGGCAGAAGGCGGTCGATTTTCTCCTCAATATTATTCCGGATAGCGTAGTTGGCGCTCTGGCCCGAGGCGACGTGCTACAGGTGCTGCTGTTTGCCATCCTATTCGGGTTCTCGCTGATGGCGCTTGGCCAGCGGGGTGAGCGGATGCGCAGTCTGGTCGACGATGCTGCACACGCGGTGTTTGGCGTCATTAGGATCGTAATGAAGGCAGCGCCAATCGGGGCGTTCGGCGCTATGGCCTACACTATCGGCGAATTCGGACCGTCCGCGCTCGGTAAACTCATCGGCTTGGTTGCTCTGTTCTATGTGACAGCCGGGCTCTTCGTGATCATTGTGCTTGGCCTGGTCGCGCGCTTGGTCGGTTTTTCTATTCTAAAGTTCATCTTCTACATCAAGGATGAGCTGTTGATCGTGCTCGGAACATCGTCGTCCGAAAGCGCGCTGCCGCAGTTGATGGAAAAACTCGAACGGCTGGGCTGTTCCAAGCCGGTCGTGGGCCTGGTGGTGCCGACAGGATACTCTTTCAATTTGGATGGGACCAACATTTACATGACGTTGGCGACCTTGTTCATCGCGCAGGCGCTCGGGGTCGATCTCGACTTCGCCCAGCAGCTCACGATACTCGTTGTGGCGATGCTCACCTCGAAGGGCGCAAGTGGTGTTACCGGTGCCGGGTTCGTCACCCTGGCCGCAACGTTGACCGTGGTCAGTCCTGACCTCGTCCCGGGCATTGCGATCGTATTCTCGATAGACAAGTTCATGAGCGAGGTGCGCGCGCTTACCAACATCATCGGGAACGGTATTGCGGCGGTGTTTGTGTCGTGGTGGGAAGGTGAACTCGACCATGTCTCGCTACACGCGCAGCTCAAGTAGATCTGCGATTTCAGCTCGGCCATTGCGGACTAGAATCACTGTTTGAATGCCTGCATTCTGCGTCGGCAATCGTCGTGCAGTACTGGACCACCCTGATTCCAGGGAGAATGGTGCAGGGTCATGCTACGCTCACGGTGGTGCACCAGACCAGCGTCGGCATTGGTGCCTGCTGCAGCCCGCCGGCTGATGTGGTTCATTATCCCACGTTTGAGCTTCCTCAAAAACTGGGAACTCAATCGTGCCCACGCGAGGGAGCGACATTGGTTCAGGAGAAGCAATGGAGGCTGAGCAAACACCGCGGCCGGGAAAGGCGTAAAAATAGTAAGCTCAGGACCATTGCTCATTGCTGATTTCTCGCCTCGCGGTGGAGGGGCCGGGGCGTCAAGCCGGCGCTCTTTTCAAATGTTCCTTTCTCTACGCTAGACTACGAACAGGATATTCCCTTCGTTGCGGTAACACGCGACCTATCTTTTATTTGCCTTCAGATGAGGGCGCGAAAGCGGCCTCAGCAGCTTGGGGCAAATCGTGGCGATCCATTCTTTTGATTCAGAAGCGAACTTGCGCGGAGCGCGTATGCTGCGTACCGCGTTGGGGCCCGCCATCGCAGGGTTTTTGGAAGATCCGGCAATCGTCGAGGTGATGCTCAATCCCGACGGCCGGCTGTGGATCGACCGACTGTCGAGCGGCCTTACAGACACCGGAGAGAGCCTTTCGGCAGCGGATGGCGAACGAATCGTCCGCCTGGTCGCGCACTATGTAGGAGCAGAAGTTCATCCCGGCTCGCCCCGGATTTCGGCTGAGCTGCCGGAAAAGGGGGAACGTTTCGAAGGATTGCTGCCGCCGGTTGTTGCCGCGCCGACCTTTGCCATCCGCAAACCGGCGATCGCCGTGTTTGGCCTCGACGAGTATGTCGCCGCGGACATTATGAACGCGAGCCAAGCGAGCGCGCTTCGCAACGCGGTCGCCGCACGGAAGAACATCTTGGTCGCCGGCGGCACCTCGACCGGCAAGACCACGCTGACAAATGCGCTGCTTGCCGAGGTTGCCAAAGGTTCGGACCGCGTCGTTCTCATCGAAGATACCCGGGAGCTTCAGTGCAGGGCACCAAATTTGGTGGCGCTGCGGACCAAGGACGGCGTGATCTCGCTCTCCGATCTTGTGCGCTCCTCTCTTCGCCTGCGCCCTGATCGCATTCCGATCGGCGAGGTCCGTGGGGCCGAAGCGCTGGATCTTTTGAAAGCCTGGGGCACAGGACATCCCGGCGGCATCGGAACGATACACGCCGGGACCTCGCTTGGCGCGCTGCGCCGGCTCGAGCAGCTGATCCAGGAAGCCGTCATCACCGTCCCGCGCGCCCTGATTGCAGAAACCATCAACGTCATAGCCGTTCTCTCTGGCCGTGGCGGCGAACGGCGGTTGAGCGAACTCGCCAGCGTCGACGGCCTTGGATCATCGGGCGACTACAGCCTTTCGAACATCGGAGATCAGTCATGACCACACGATCGTCTCTCGGGCGCGGCTTCATCTCAATTGTGGCGTTCGCCAGCCTTGCCCTAGCCAGCGCGCCGGCCTGGGCCGCCGGCTCGAACATGCCTTGGGAGCAGCCGCTGAACCAGATCCTGCAATCGGTCGAAGGTCCGGTCGCAAAGATCATTGCGGTCATCATCATCATCGTGACCGGGCTGTCGCTCGCCTTTGGCGACACCTCGGGTGGTTTCCGGCGGCTAGTCCAGATCGTGTTCGGCCTGTCGATCGCATTCGCCGCATCGAGCTTCTTCCTTTCGTTCTTCTCATTCGGCGGCGGAGTGGTGATCTGATGGACGAGCCAGTCCCGGAATTTGTGGCTCCCGTCCACCGCGCGCTCACCGAACCGATCCTGATGGGCGGCGCGCCGCGCGCGGTTGCTATCCTCAACGGCACACTGGCTGCCGCACTCGGTCTCGGCCTGCGCATGTGGCTGGCCGGCCTTCTCCTCGCTTTCGTGGGTCACATGGCTGCGGTCTGGGCCGCAAAGCGCGATCCGGAATTCGTGGAAGTCGTGCGCCGGCATGTTCGCGTTCCCGCTCACCTCAGAACCTGAAGTCGTCCCATGATGAATCTTGCCGAATACCGCCGTTCAAGCACACGTCTTGCCGACTTCCTGCCCTGGGCTGCCCTGGTCGATGAAGGGATCATTCTCAATAAGGATGGATCGTTTCAGCGAACGGCCCGGTTCAGAGGGCCGGATCTCGACAGCTCCGTGCCGGCCGAGCTCGTTGCCGTCGCAGGCCGCCTCAACAATGCACTCCGTCGTCTCGGATCCGGGTGGGCCGTGTTCGTCGAGGCGCAGCGGCATTCGGCCGGACGCTATCCGCCGGATACATTCCCGGACGTCGCCTCGGCGCTGGTGGATGCGGAGCGGAAGGCGCAATTCGAGGAAGCCGGCAGTCATTACGAGTCGAGCTACTACCTGACTTTCCTTTATTTGCCTCCGGCAGAGAGTGCGGCCGCAGCAGAGCGCCTGCTGTACGAGGGCAGCCAGCGCGCTGCGGGAGCCGATGCACGCGAGCTGCTCGCCGGCTTTAGTGACCGGACCAGCCGCGTGCTGCAGCTGGTCGAGGGTTTCATGCCGGAATGCCGTTGGCTTGATAACGAGCAAACGCTGACCTACCTGCATTCGACGGTCTCGACCAAACGGCACCGGGTGCGCGTGCCAGAAATCCCGATGTATCTCGATGCGTTGCTAGCCGATCAATCGCTGGTAGGCGGACTTGAACCCATGCTGGGCGACGCGCATCTGCGCGTTCTGACGCTCGTGGGGTTTCCGACTGCGACCACGCCCGGGATTCTCGACGAGCTGAACCGGCTGGCATTCCCGTACCGCTGGTCGACGCGCGCGATCATGCTCGACAAGACAGATGCCACAAAGCTGCTCACCAGGATCAGGCGTCAATGGTTTGCCAAGCGCAAGTCGATCGCCTCGATCCTGAAGGAGGTGATGACGAACGAGGCCTCCGCGCTTTTGGATACCGATGCCCACAACAAGGCGATGGATGCGGACAGTGCGCTCCAGGAATTGGGTTCGGATCAGATCGGCCAGGTCTTCGTCACGGCAACGGTCACGGTCTGGGACAGGGATCCGCGCGCAGCCGACGAAAAGCTCCGCCTCGCCGAAAAGGTTATCCAGGGCCGAGACTTCACCTGCATGGCCGAGACGGTCAATGCCGTCGAAGCCTGGCTCGGCAGCCTGCCGGGACAAACGTATGCAAACGTCCGCCAGCCGCCGGTCTCGACCCTGAACCTCGCCCATATGATCCCGCTATCTGCGGTATGGGCCGGAGAGGTGAGGGATCACCACTTCAAGGCTCCCCCATTGTTCTTCGGCAAGACTGAAGGTTCCACGCCATTCCGGTTTTCTCTGCATGTCGGAGATGTCGGCCACACGCTGGTCATCGGACCGACGGGCGCCGGCAAGTCGGTCCTGCTGGCGCTCATGGCGCTGCAGTTCCGCCGCTACAGCGCGGCGCAGATCATTGCGTTTGACTTCGGCGGCTCGATCCGCGCATCGGCCATCGCCATGGGCGGCGACTGGCATGATCTCGGCGGCGCGCTCGATCCGTCAGAACTCGTCGCCCTCCAGCCGCTCGCGCGCATCGACGATCTCGGCGAGCGAGGCTGGGCATCCGACTGGATCGCATCGATCCTGTCGCGCGAGCGGATCGAGGTCACGCCTGAGACTAAGGATCATGTCTGGTCGGCGTTGACCTCGCTCGCCTCGGCGCCGGTTGCCGAGCGGACGCTGACTGGGCTCTCCGTTCTCCTGCAATCCAACGCTCTCAAGCGCGCGCTGCAGCCCTACTGCCTCGGGGGGCCATACGCGCGGTTGCTGGACGGCGAGCACGAAACGCTCGGTGAAGCCTCCGTCCAGGTGTTCGAGACCGAGGGATTGATTGGGACCTCTGTCGCGCCCGCAGTTCTGGCGTATCTGTTTCACCGGATTGAGGACCGCTTAGACGGCCGTCCGACACTGCTCATCATCGACGAAGGCTGGCTCGCGCTCGATGATGCCGATTTTGCCGGCAAGCTCCGCGAATGGCTCAAAACGCTTCGCAAGAAGAACGCCTCCGTCGTTTTTGCGACCCAGTCGCTCGCCGATGTCGACGGCTCCAAAATCGCGCCTGCCATCATTGAGAGCTGCCCGACCCGGATCCTGTTGCCAAACGATCGCGCCGTCGAGCCGCAGATCATGGCGATTTACCGGCGCTTTGGGCTGAACGACCGCCAGACCGAGATCCTCGCCCGCGCCACCCCCAAGCGACACTACTACTGCCAATCTCGACGCGGCAACCGCCTGTTCGAGCTCGGACTTGGCGAAATCGCCCTCGCCTTCGTGGCCGCCTCGTCCAAAGCCGACCAGGCTCTCGTCGACCGGGTGCTTGCCGAGCACGGAAGGGACGAGTTCGTGACCGGTTGGCTCATGGCGCGCGACCTCGGCTGGGCCTGCAATCTCATTCCGCAGCTCGCCCAACAAGGAGCGCTCTCATGAACTGGATCCGGCCGATTCTGGCGGCAAGCATCATCGCCATGATCATGATCCAAGCGCCCGGCAGAGCAAAGGCGCAGTGGATCGTTTTCGATCCCAACAACTACGTTCAGAATGTGCTGACCGCCGCGCGTGAGCTGCAGCAGATCAACAACCAGATCACCTCGCTGCAGAACGAAGCGCAGATGCTGATCAATCAGGCGAAGAACCTGGCCAGCCTGCCTTATTCGTCGTTACAACAGCTCGAGCAATCGATTCAGCGCACCCAGCAGCTACTCTCGCAGGCACAGCGAATTGCCTATGATGTCGAGCAGGTCGATCGCGCGTTTTCCACCACCTATGCGCCGGCATCGGTCAGCATGTCCAATGGGCTCCTTGTCGGGAATGCGCAGACGCGTTGGCAGAACTCCGTTGCCGGGCTGCAGGACGCCATGCGGCTCCAAGCGAGTGTTGTCCGCAATCTCGACACCAACCGCACCCAAATGTCCGCCCTGGTGACGGCGAGCCAGGGCGCATCGGGTGCGCTTCAGGCAAGTCAGGCCGGCAACCAGCTCCTTGCGTTGCAAGCTCAGCAGCTTGCGGACCTTACGGCTACTGTCGCGTCGCAAGGTCGTGCGCAAACGCTCGAGTCTGCCCAGCGCGCAGCTGCGCAGGATCAGGGCAGGGAGCAACTGCGGCGCTTTCTTAGCCAGGGGCAGGGCTACCAACCAACAACCGTGCAGATGTTTCACTGATCATGAAGAAACGACTTGAACGACTGCCCGCCGCGGCAGCCCTTGGTCTTGCTGTCCTGGTGGTTGGCGTCTGCGCCATTCGGTTGCCTGAGGACAGGAGCGCGACCCAATCTTGCGTCTATCTCGCCTCAAAATCCGATGCGACCGCAGCAAAGCTCGAGCAATGCCGCACCGTCACCTACGAGCAGAAAGAGGCTCTTCTCGAATGCCAGAAGATCTGGGCCGAGCAGCGCAGGCAGTTCTTGGCAGGAAGTAGATCGACAGGTGATCCGGACAGCCGGACAGGCGGCGCGCCATTCCTCTCTCCTGTCCCGCGCAAGGACGAAAGTCGCCTCCCGTCCGGTTTTCCCTCCATTCCAAGCCAAAGCGAGTGACCCATGGGTGGTACCTCCGTCATCGATCAATTCCTGGAAACCTTCACCCGCTACATCGATTCCGGGTTTGGCCTCGTCGGAGGCGAAGTGGGGTATCTCGCCACGACGCTGGCGGCGATCGACCTCACGCTCGCGGGCCTGTTCTGGTCCTTTGGCACTGATGAGGAGATTCTTGCCCGGCTGGTCAAGAAGACATTGTTTGTCGGCGTCTTTGCCTATCTGATCAGCAATTGGAACAGCCTTGCGCGCATCGTCTTCGAGAGCTTTGCAGGCCTTGGGCTAAAAGCCTCAGGCACAAGCCTGTCGTCGACAGATTTTCTGCGGCCGGGCCGGATCGCCCAAGTTGGCCTTGATGCCGGCCGACCCATCCTCGACTCGATCTCGGGGCTCATGGGTTACGTCAGCTTCTTCGAGAATTTCGTGCAGATCGTGGTCCTGCTGTTCGCCTGGATCGTGGTGCTGTTGGCCTTCTTTATTCTCGCGATCCAGCTTTTCGTCACGCTTGTCGAGTTCAAACTGACGACACTTGCCGGCTTCGTGCTGATCCCCTTTGGCCTCTTCGGCAAGACGGCCTTTGCGGCCGAGCGAGTGCTGGGCAACGTAATCTCTTCCGGCGTCAAGGTCCTGGTCCTGGCCGTCATTGTCGGCATCGGATCGACCTTGTTCTCGCAGTTCACGGCAGGCTTCGGCGGCAACCAGCCGACCATCGAGAATGCGATGGCGCTGGTGCTCGGTGCGCTCACACTTCTGGGGCTCGGGATTTTCGGGCCCGGTATTGCCAACGGCATCGTCTCCGGAGGTCCGCAGCTTGGCGCCGGAAGCGCTGTCGGGACAGGCCTCGCCGTCGGTGGCGTTGTTGCGGCTGGCGCAGGTCTCGCCGCCGGCGCCGCCGGTCTCGCCG
>NZ_JADPJF010000096.1:40638-42241 GCF_023073295.1 Bradyrhizobium sp. 23
GATTGCTGGCGCGGCACGTGGAGGCAGCGCGATTGCAAATGGTACGATGAGCGTGTCGCGGGCGGGGAGCATGTCCGGCGCAGAAGCAAGTGCGTCAGGTGCGGCTAGTCCTTTACGTTCGGTCGCCACTGGTCTTGGCGGAGCGCCGAACCATGCCGGTCGTGAAGAGGGGGACTCTTCCGCCGCTGGGTCCGACGCGCCCCCTTGGGTTCGTCGGATGAAGCGAGCGCAGACGATCAGCCATGGCGCATCAGCGGCTACCCAGGCGATCCGTTCCGGCGATCACGGCGTGGGCGGCGGATCTGTCGACCTCTCGCAACAAGACCGCTGACGCTTCACATCGACCATTTCCATTCCTGAGCATCTTGAGGTCAAACAATGTTCAAACGATCGGCCGTTCACTATGGCCGCATGCCGGAGCCTGTCACTCCGTATCAACGCGCCGCCCAGGTCTGGGATGATCGCATTGGGTCTGCGCGCGTCCAGGCCAAAAACTGGCGCCTGATGGCGTTTGGCTCCCTCTTCTTGTCCGGCTGTTTTGCCGCCGCTCTGGTCTGGCAATCCGCACACGGGACGATCACGCCGTGGGTGGTTGAGGTCGACCAATTGGGGGAAGCCAAGACTGTCGCTCCGGCAAATGCCAGCTACCAACCGACCGACCCCCAAGTCGCTTTTCACCTGGCGCGATTCGTCGAGCATGTGCGTGGTCTGCCGATGGACGCCATCGTGCTCCGCGAAAACTGGCTGCGCGCCTACGATTTCACGACGGATCGCGGTGCCGCGGCGCTCAACGATTATGCCCGCAACAACGAACCATTCGCCAAGCTCGGCAAAACGCAAGTCGCGATCGAAGTGTCTAGCGTCATCCGGGCCTCCCCTGAGAGCTTTCGCCTGGCCTGGATCGAGCGGCGCTATGAGAACGGTCAGCTTGCCGCAACGGAGCGGTGGAGCGCGATCGTCACCATCGTCGTGGAAATGCCTCGCGATCTGGATCGCCTACGCAAAAATCCCCTCGGCATCTACGTCAACGCGATCAACTGGTCAAAGGAGCTCGGCTAACATGCCATCAGGTCTCGTTATTGTGTCACGAAAAGCGCGGCCGTGCTTGCCTCTGGCTCTTCTGGTCTGTGTCTCGACGCTCGGCGGCTGCACGACCTTCAGGCCGCCGCAAATCAGCTACGACAACGAGCTCCCGCCGGCAACGGACTTGCCGGCGCTTGCCGATGATCGCCCGCGACCGCTGCATGTGCCGCCGGCCTGGAAGGCTGCACGAGGCGGCAACAGCGCGGAGCCCAAGGAGCCTGTCGAGCGCATCGAAACCGCAAATGACGCTGCACGCGTGCAGCCTCGCAAAGCCGGCTACTACAATGCGGTGCAAGTGTTTTCCTATAGTCCGGGCGCGCTCTACCAGATCTATGCCGCGCCGGGGCAAATTACGGACATTGCCCTCGAGCCCGGTGAGCAGCTGATCGGCTCAGGACCGGTCGCCGCAGGCGATACCGTCCGCTGGGTGGTCGGCGACACCGAGAGTGGCAGCGGCGACACCCGCCGCGTTCACATCATGGTCAAGCCCACCCGTCCCTCGATCGAGACCAACCTCGTC